>CAINDH010000218.1 GCA_903847285.1 uncultured Verrucomicrobia subdivision 3 bacterium
AAGATGGTTTTCTCGCCGAGTTCGGGCCGAACACCATTCTGGAAACCTCCCCAAAAATCGCGCAACTCATCCGCGATGCCGGCCTCGAAGCGCGCAAGCTCGCCACTAAATTCATCCGCGTCTTCTGGGCTGATTCTGAGGAGAAACGCTAAGGTTTAGTAAATACGCTCACGCATCGTGCAAGACGGCAAGGCATGTCTTTATTCAGTCAAAATATGGCTCGCAATTGGCAATTGAAGGGAAGTCGTCAATGCCAGTGATTGCGATTTTATGGGTGTGATCTGAATTTTCACACACGCATACTATGAGCAAAATTTCCCCGCCGCCCACCGGCATTGAAGCCGCCCACGATATTCTTCACCAGTCCCGCCGCCGTTCCCTAACCTCGCTCCTCAACCCGAAAGTCATCGCTGTCATTGGCGCGACTGAACGCAAGCGCAGCGTCGGGCGCACGTTGATGAACAACCTGTTGGAAGGTGGCTTCCCTGGAAAAATTTATCCGGTCAATCCCATCCAGGAAACCATTCTCGGCCTGCACGCGTTTCCCAATGTCGCCGCGCTGCCGGAAGTTCCCGATCTCGCTGTCATCATAACGCCACCGAAAACCGTTCCCGGCATCATCAAGGAATGCGCCGCAGCTGGCATCCAAGGCGTCATCATTATCTCCGCAGGCTTCAAGGAAACGGGTGCGGATGGCGCGGCGCTGGAGCAACAAGTTTTGACAGAAGCGCGGCGGGGTAACATCCGCATCGTCGGCCCTAACTGTCTCGGTGTCATGGTGCCGGGACATAAATTCAACGCCACCTTCGCCGCTGACACGGCGAAGCCCGGCAGCGTGGGTTTCATCAGTCAGAGCGGCGCGCTTTGCACGGCAATTTTGGATTGGAGCTTGAAGGAGAACGTCGGCTTCAGCGCGTTCGTCTCCCTCGGCTCCATGCTCGACGTCGGCTGGGGCGATTTGATTTACCACCTTGGCGACGATCCGAACACCAAGAGCATCGTCATCTACATGGAATCCATCGGCGATGCGCGCGGGTTTCTCTCCGCTGCGCGCGAAGTAGCGCTCACCAAGCCGATTATCGTCATCAAACCCGGCCGCACCGAAGCCGCAGCGAAAGCCGCCGCGTCGCACACCGGTTCGCTCACGGGCAGCGACGAAGTTTTGCAGGCTGCGTTTCAACGCGTTGGCGTTTTGCGCGTAGATACGATTTCAGAATTGTTTGACATGGCGGAAGTTCTCGCCAAGCAACCGCGTCCGAAAGGCCCGCGTCTCACCATCGTCACCAACGCCGGCGGCCCCGGCGTGCTCGCGACGGACATGCTTATCACTAGCGGCGCGCAACTGGCCGAACTTGCGCCGGAGACAATGGCGTCGCTCAACCAAATCTTGCCAGCGACGTGGAGCCACAACAATCCCGTGGACATCATCGGTGACGCTGGTCCGGAGCTATACGCAAAGGCCGTGGACATCGTCGCCAAAGATCCGAACACCGACGGTTTGCTCGTCATTCTTACCCCGCAGGCGATGACCGATCCGACGGCGACGGCAGAAGAGCTCACACCCTTCGCGCACATCGAAGGCAAGCCGATCATCGCGAGCTGGATGGGAGTTGGCCAGGTAGAGAAAGGCGAGGACATTCTCAACGCAGCAAAAATCCCAACCTTCAAATATCCCGACCGCGCGGCGAAAGCATTCCATTACATGTGGGCTTATAGCGAAAATCTCCGCTCGCTCTACGAGACGCCATCCACGCCCGTGCAAAACGACCATGGTTATGTCGACCGCAGCCTCGCCGAGAAAATCATCGCGGATGTGCGTGCCACCGGGCGGACGATTCTTACAGAATTTGAATCTAAACAACTGCTCGCGACTTACGGCATCCCCACTGTCGAGACGCACATCGCATTGACCGAAGGCGATGCTGTTAAGCAAGCCGCGCGGCTAGGCTTCCCCGTCGTCCTGAAACTTTATTCCGAAACCATCACGCACAAGACGGACGTCGGCGGTGTGCAATTGAATCTGCGCACGGCCTCCGCCGTCCGTCAGGCGTGGAAGGCGATTGAAGCTTCCTGCACCAAAAAAGTCGGCAGGGAACATTTTCTCGGGGTCACGGTGCAACTGATGATAAAGCTCGAAGGCTACGAACTCATCATCGGCAGCAGCATTGACCCACAGTTTGGGCCGGTGCTGCTCTTCGGCACTGGCGGCCAACTCGTGGAAGTTTACAAAGATCGTTCACTCGGCCTGCCGCCGCTTAACGCGACGCTTGCGCGCCGGATGATGGAAAAGACAAAAATTTTCACCGCCTTGAAAGGCGTTCGTGGACGCAAGGCCGCGGACATTGCCGCGCTTGAACAGTTGATGGTTCGTTTCAGCCAGCTCGTCGTTGAGCAGCCGTGGATCGCGGAGATTGACATCAATCCCCTGCTCGTCTCGTCCGAAAGAATCTTTGCGCTCGATGCGCGCGTGGTGCTGCACGATCCGAAGACGCCTGAAAACAAATTGCCGCACCCGGCTATCCGTCCATATCCGGTGCAATACGTCACGCCGTGGAAATTAAAAAACAAATCTCCAGTGACCATCCGCCCCATCCGCCCCGAAGACGAGCCGCTGCTGGTGACATTCCATGAGACCTTGTCCGAGGAAAGCGTGTATCACCGCTACTTTAGCGCGCTGAATCTGTCCCAACGCATAACCCATGAACGGCTCACACGCATCTGCTTCAATGACTACGACCGCGAGATCGCACTCGTCGCGGAATTCAAACCGGTGAAGGACGACGAAGAAAAGAAAATTCTCGGCGTCGGGCGACTGAGCAAATTGCACGGTGCGAACGAAGCAGAGTTCGCCATTCTCGTGAACGACCACTGGCAAAACCTCGGCCTCGGCTTTGAGCTGCTCAAGCAGCTCATCGAAGTCGGCCGCGCGGAAAAACTCGACCGCCTCTCCGGCCAGATTCTCGCCGAGAATCACGCCATGCGGCACATCTGCAAAAAACTCGGATTCAAGATCACGACCGACGACGACCAACGCACCTGTAACGCCGTATTCAAATACTGATGCCATGAAAAATTCGCGTGTCTTCAAAACCATTGATGGCTGCGAGGCGGCGGCCCACGTCGCTTTCAAGCTCAACGAAGCGATGGCGATCTATCCCATCACGCCGTCATCGCCCATCGCCGAGTGGTGCGACCAGTGGGCGTCCGAGGATAAAAAAAATCTCTGGGGCACCACGCCCGCCATCGTGGAGATGCAGAGCGAAGGCGGCGCGGTCGGTGCGGTGCACGGGATGTTGCAGACCGGCACGCTGGCGACGACGTTCACTGCGTCGCAAGGTTTGCTGCTGATGATCCCGAACATGTTCAAGTTCGCGGGCGAACTGCTGCCGACGGTCTTCCACGTCACGGCGAGAACGGTCGCGACCCACGCGCTCTCCATCTTCGGCGACCACAGCGACATCATGGCGGTGCGTTCCGCCGGCTGGGCTATGCTCGGCGCGGCCTCGGTGCAGGAGACGATGGATTTCGCCCTCATCGCGCACGCGGCGACGCTGCGCACACGGCTTCCATTCGTGCATTTCTTCGACGGCTTCCGCACGTCGCACGAAGTCTCCAAGATCGAGATGCTGGATGAATCGGTCTTGCGCGCGCTGATCGATGAAAAACTGATCGCTGAATTCCGTTCGCGCGCGATGACGCCGGATAAACCGGTCTTGCGCGGCACGGCGCAGAATCCTGACGCTTTTTTCCAGGGCCGCGAGGCGGCGAACGGGTTTTATTCCGCCTGCCCGGACATCGTCCAGAAAGTCATGGACGAATTCGCGGAGGAAACCGGTCGGCAATACAAACTCTTTGAATACATCGGCGAGCCGGATGCGGAGAACATCATCGTGCTGATGGGTTCGGGCTGCGACGCGGCGCACGAGACGGTCGAGTATCTGAACAACCACGGCGAGAACGTGGGCGTGCTCAAGGTGCGGCTGTATCGCCCGTTCGACGGCAAACGGTTTGTGGAAGCGCTGCCGCCGTTCGTCCGCAAAATCGCGGTGCTGGATCGCACAAAAGAGCCGGGGGCGATGGGCGAACCCCTGTATCAAGATTGTCTCACGGCCATCATGGAAGAAATGGCGGAAGGCCGCGCACCGTTCGAGACCGTGCCGAAAATCCTGACCGGTCGCTACGGCCTGTCCTCAAAAGAATTCACGCCGGCGATGATCAAGGCGGTGTTCGATAATCTCAAATCTGCGACGCCCAAAAATCATTTCACCATCGGCATCAACGACGACGTCTCGCACACGAGCTTGCCGTTCGACCCGGAATTTTCCACGGAGCCGGCCAACGTGGTGCGCGCGCTCTTCTACGGGCTCGGCGCGGACGGCACGGTGGGTGCCAACAAGAATTCCATCAAGATCATCGGCGAGGAGACGGAAAATTTTGCGCAAGGCTACTTCGTCTATGACTCGAAAAAATCTGGCTCCATCACGACATCGCATCTGCGCTTCGGGCCGAAGCCGATCCGTTCGTCGTATCTCGTGACGCAGGCGAACTTTGTCGCGTGTCATCAACCGGGCTTTCTGGAGCGCTACGAAATGCTCCGCAGCCTGGTTCCCGGCGGGACGTTTCTGTTGAACACGCCGTATGCGCCGGAAGCCGTGTGGAGCCGCTTGCCCACGCCGGTGCAGGAAACTTTGCTCGCGAAGAAGGCGCGGTTATTTGTCATCAATGCCACGCGCGTCGCCAAGGAAAGCGGCATGGGCGGACGCATCAACACCATCATGCAGGTCTGTTTCTTCGCGCTCTCCGGCGTGCTGCCGAAAGACGAGGCGATTGATGCGATCAAAAATTCCATCAAGAAAACCTACGGCAAGAAGGGCGAGGAGATCGTGAAGATGAACTTGCAGGCCGTGGACAAAACGCTGGCGCATCTGCACGAGGTGAAGGTGACAGACAACAAGTTGAACGGTGCCGGACCGCTGCTCCCGCCGATTTCGCCGGACGCGCCGGCGTTCGTGAAGAATGTTCTCGGAAAACTCGCCGCCGGTTTTGGTGATGAACTGCCGGTGAGTGCTTTTCCGAACGACGGAACCTTTCCCACGGCCACGGCGCAATATGAAAAGCGCAATCTCGCGCTGGAGATTCCCGTGTGGGACGAGAAGACGTGCATCCAATGTCTGAAGTGCGTGGCCATCTGTCCGCACGCCACCATCCGCGCGAAGGTTTATGAGACGGCAGAATTGAAGAATGCACCGGCGACGTTCAAAGTCACCGACGCGCGCGTGCCGGAGTTCAAGGGCATGAAGTTCTCACTGCAAGTCGCGGCGGAAGATTGCACCGGCTGCCGGCTTTGCGTGGAAGTCTGTCCGGCCAAGAATAAATCTGAGGCCCGGCTCAAGGCCATCAACATGCAGCCACAGGCGCCGCTGCGCGCCGCCGAGCGCGACAACTGGAATTATTTTCTCGGCCTGCCGGAATTCGACCGGCGCAAGCTCAAGACCACGACGCTGCGGCAACAACAATTGCTGCAACCGCTGTTTGAGTTCAGCGGCGCGTGCGCGGGCTGCGGCGAGACGCCGTATATCAAGCTGCTCACGCAACTGTTCGGCGACCGCGCGGTCATCGCCAACGCCACGGGCTGCTCCTCCATCTACGGCGGCAACCTGCCGACGACGCCTTACACGAAGGACGGCTGCGGTCGCGGGCCGACGTGGTGCAATTCGCTCTTCGAGGACAACGCGGAGTTCGGCCTGGGCTTCCGCGTCTCGATTGACAAACAAAAAGAATTTGCCGAAGAGCTGGTGAAAAAACTCGCGCCGATACTGGGCGATGAATTTGCGAAGCAACTGCTGCTCGCCGACCAGAGCGATGAGGCGGGCATCCAGGAACAACGTGTGCGCGTGGCGGCGTTGAAGGAAAAAATCAAAGACCTGATTTCTGTCGAGGCGAAGTTGTTGCTCGGCCTGGCCGACCAGCTCGTGAAGAAAAGCGTCTGGATTCTCGGCGGCGACGGCTGGGCTTACGACATCGGCTACGGCGGACTGGATCACGTCCTCGCCAGTGGCCGCAAGGTCAATGTGCTCGTGATGGACACGGAAGTTTATTCTAACACCGGCGGGCAGATGAGCAAATCCACTCCGCGCGGAGCCATCGCAAAATTCGCCGCTGGGGGCAAACCGGCGGGCAAAAAAGATCTCGGCCTCATCGCGATGAGCTACGGCAACATCTACGTCGCCAGCGTGGCGATGGGCGCGAAGGACGAGCACACGCTCAAGGCGTTCGTCGAGGCGGAATCGTTTCCCGGCCCGTCGCTCATCATCGCTTACAGCCATTGCATCGCACACGGCATCGCACTCGACACGGGCATCGGCGCGCGGCAGCAGAAGCTCGCGGTCGAATCCGGCCAATGGCTGCTTTATCGCTACGACCCACGGCGGGCGGCGAACGGCGAGAATCCGCTGCAACTCGATTCTGGCGCGGCGAAACACAAAGTGAAAGATTTCATGCTTTCGGAAAACCGGTTCAAGATGCTGACGAAGAGCAAACCGGATGACGCGAAGAAATTTTTTGAGCAATCGCAGACCGATGCCGACCGGCGCTGGAAATTTTATCAATTTCTCGCCGCGCGGGATTCGGGAACCGAACCAGCAAAACAACCACCGACAACGCCAGCGACCGTTTAACCCAAAACCCAAGGCACGTTATGGATCTCTCGACCAATTATCTCGGCCTGAAATTGCGCACGCCACTGGTCATCGGCGCGTCGCCGTTGTCTGAGGACATTGACAACATCAAGCGCATGGAAGATGCCGGCGCGAGCGCGATCGTGTTGCATTCACTGTTCGAGGAACAATTGCGGCAGGACCGGCTGGAACTGAACCGCAATTTAGAACAGGGCACGGAAAGTTTTGCGGAGGCGTTGAACTATTTCCCCGAGGCCGGCGAATATCGTCTTGGCCCCGAGGAATACCTGCGCCACATCTGGCGGGCCAAAACGACCACCAAGGTTCCTATCATCGCGAGCCTCAACGGTTCGTCGAAAGGCGGCTGGACGGATTTTGCCCGGCAAATCCAGCGCGCCGGCGCGGATGCGTTGGAGCTGAACATTTATCACATCCCCACCGATTTAGATCAGTCCGGCGCAATGGTAGAGGAAATGTATCTGGAAATTTTACGGGAGGTGAAGGCGGCGGTGAAGATTCCCGTAGCGGTTAAATTAAGTCCGTTCTTCAGCAACTTCGCAAACATGGCCAAGCGGTTCGACGAAGCCGGGGCGAACGGACTGGTGCTATTCAACCGGTTTTATCAGCCAGACATTGATCTGGAAACGTTGGAAGTAAAGCCGAACATTCTTTTGAGCACGCCGATGGCGATGCGATTGCCATTGCGATGGATTGCGATTCTTTACGGGAAGCTCGCGGCCAACCTGGCGGCGACCAGCGGCATTCATCGCGCCAGCGACGTGCTCAAGATGTTGCTGGCGGGCGCGGATGTGACAATGCTCTGCTCCACGGTGCTCCGCCACGGTTTTCCGCAGATCGCTTTGATCGAGTCGGAGTTGAACCAATGGATGGAAGACCACGATTACGTGTCTGTCGCTCAGATTAAAGGCAGCTTGAGCCAGAAGAATTGTTCCGAACCGGCTGCGTTTGAACGTGCGCAATACATGAAAGCTCTCTGCACCTACAATACTTAATCAACCCGAGGAAAATATTCCACAGTCAGAACACTTCCGCATTCAGCCCGGCAATCTGTCGGACGGCCCGGGCTATTTGAGAAAGCGCCTGCAACGGCAAATGTCCCCATTCGGATTGAATGCTTGGTCTGGCTGCCGAATATATTTGCACTTGTGAAATCTGTGCGCCGGCATCCTTCAATTCCTTCAGCCTTTGCGCATATTGTTTGATTTCTTCGAACGGCGGCTCTTCGCCTTGGATGGCTGGGAATAAACTTTGTATGATGACCGGACGTCGGTTTCCGATGAGCCGAATATTGGCGAGGATTTTTTCAAGCGGCACGTCCGGGCGGTTAACCTTGTCGAGGAAAGGCTGGGTGCCGCCGTCAAGCTTGATCCAGACCTCGTCGGACATGGTGAGAGATTCTAAGCCGCGCAGGACGAGCGGTCGATCCAGGCCGGTGCCGTTAGTGATCAAGACGATTTTAAAAAAATTACCGAGGGCGCGCACGCGAGCGACCGCTTGCATTGCCTCGATAAAATTCGGTGCCAGGGTCGGTTCACCGTCGCCACTCAATGCGATGTGGCGCAGATTAAAGAGTTCTTCCGGTAACGACTGATACCAAGGATGTCGGCGGAGTTGCCCCTGCTGCACGAAATCGATTGTCCGGCGCAGTTCCGTCGCCATCACATCTACGAGCAGCTCGCTTTCAGATGCTGGCAGGCGTCGGTCCACTTCGCAGTAGGAACAGTCGAAGTTGCAATGCCGGTCAGGATTCATATTCACGCCGAGCGAAAGGCCGCGCGCTCGTGCGGAAATCACCGCATAGACAAACCGGTTCCCAAGAAAATCCCGGGGGCGGTCAAAGGCGGTCGCGCGCGGCGGCACGTGATGAACCGGTGACGGCTTCCGGCTCAACGGCAAGGCGATGGTTGTAGTTTTTAATTCTGCCACAAATTCTGGATTGATTTTATAATCCAGTTTAAGGCGTTCTCCCTAATGCAACCACACACCCGTTGCTTAAATTCAATCAGTTTTTGCGCGCCGCCGTGCGCCAAGGCGACTTCATTTTTTCTGGCCGCATAATTTGGCGTCAGGTCTTTACCTCGTTGGACCATGACTAAAACTTCACCGGTTCGGAAAAGTCGAGTCGCGTCAACTGGTGCCTGGTGCCGAATGTTGAACGTCCCAGCGTAATGCATTTATTTCGGTCAACGCTGGAATTGCGGTTCAATTTTAAAACTTCCTACGGTTTGTCGCCGACATGGATGCGGTAATCCTTAATCCGCCCGCCCGCCTTTTCGTCGCCTTGCCGCGGGGTGAAGCGGAAGCCGCCAATGATTCGCGTGGCGCCCAAATCTAGAATCAGCCAATGCGGATGATCTGGTTTTTCCGCGCCCCATTGCGTGTGCCAGAAGTTAGCGGTCTGGCCGTCAATCGCGTTCTCGGCCGTGCCGTCTTCCTTCTCGCGCTCCTCGCTGTCCACGCCCGCAATGGTCCAGCCTTCCGCGCTCAACGCTTTGCCCGTCGCGTCGAACAACGCGATCTCAGCGATGGCGGCATATGGATGGTTATCATGCGCGTTCAAGGATTCGATGGCGAAGTAACGGCCACGCGCTGGCTGGGCAAACTTGATCTCCTGCAACGCCGTTCCGGGCGCGAATGAGGCCGTGTGAACTACCGGTAGGACTTCCAGTTGCACTTTTGCCTTGCCGCGACTGCTGCGCGAGAAATCAAGCTTGGGCCGCAATTCATTCAATCCCGGCGCATCGAGCGCGGCGATAGCGGGCTGTTCCGGTCCGAGCAAATCCAGAATCACAATTTCGTTCGCACCGGCTTTCAACCACGGGCCGGGCACATACATCGTCTGCTGCGGGCCGATGTTCCAATAGCGGCCGAGGTTGTGTCCGTTGACCCATGCGAAGCCTTTGCCCCACGGATGCATGTCGAGGAAGCAGTCGCCTGGCTTCGTCACGTTCACCGTCGCGCGATAGAACGCGGGGCCATTTGGCTTCGCGTCCGAGTATTTCAAACCCGCGAGCATCTTGTCATCGAGTGGAAGATTAAAAATTTCCCAACCGGTCAATGTCTCGCCGCCCAACGTCACCGGGCCGTGAATGCCTTTGCGGTCGTGGACTTCCGGACCGAAATTCACGCGGCCCATCGCTTCCACCAAAATATCGAGCGTCGCCGCTTCCGGACGCGCGGGCACTTTTACTTCAAAAGTCTGCGAGCGCCGATCTGTAAAGCCAATCCGAGCGCCGTTAACAAACACCTGGCCGATGTCGTTGATGGCTTTCGCTGCCAACGTCGTTGACGGGCCGGCGGGAATTGTTTTGCGATACACGATGCAGCCGAACTTCTGGTCATACGCCTCAAAGTTACGCGGCTGCTCATCAGCGCGCGATGCGGGCAGGTTGGAGAAGAGTGGCGCAAATTCCGTCACCGTGGTTTGGGGAATGCTGATGAGCGCATTCTTCACGGGCGGCTCGGGAATGGTTTCGCCGGGCAGCAAATATTTTTGGAAGAGCGCGCGCGTCTTGAAAAACTTCTCCGTCGGCCAGCCCGCTTCGCTGATGGGCGCATCGTAATCGTAGCTCGAAGTATCCGGTTTGAACGGACGATCCGCGCCCGTTCCAAAGCCAAAAGTCGTTCCACCGTGCGCCATATAAATGCTGAACGATGCGCCAATCTTAAGCATGTATTCTAGGTCGGTGAGATATTTTTGTTCATTGCCTAGGTGATGCGGCGCGCCCCAGGTGTCGAACCAGCCGGGATAAAATTCGCCGCACATCAGCGGGCCTTGCGGGAGAATTTTTCGCAACATCTTGAACGCGCCCTCGGGATCGCTGCCGAAGTTCACCACGGGAAACAAGTCGGCGCGATTACCGTCCTTCAAATGATCTTTGGGGTTACATGAGAACAGTGGCACGTCGAAGCCAGAATCCTTCAGCACCGTGCGCAGTTCGCCCATGTATTCCGCGTCCTTGCCGTAGAAGCCGTATTCGTTTTCCACCTGCACCATGAGGATCGGGCCGCCGTGAGTGATCTGTTGCGGGCCGAGCACGCGGCCGACTTCGCGCATATAATTTTTCACCGCGTCGAGATAGCGTGGATCACGCGTGCGAAGTTGAATGTCGTTATGCTTGAGCAGCCACGACGGGAAGCCGCCCATCTCCCATTCGGCGCAGGCATACGGGCCGGGCCGAAGAATCACCCACAAGCCTTCCTCTTGCGCGATGCGGCAAAACTGCGCTGCGTCCGCCGCACCCGACCAGTTGAATTCGCCGGGTGTCGGCTCGTGCATGTTCCAGAATAGATACGCGCAGACGGTATTCAGGCCCATCGCTTTGGCCATCTGCAAGCGATGTCGCCAATATTCCGGCGCAACGCGTGGCGCGTGGATTTCGCCACAGCGGATTTGGAACCGCTTACCGTCGAGCAGAAAATCGTTCGTGCCGATAGCAAAGGTATGTTTGGGAGCGCTGAATTTTTTGTCCACGCTGGCGCAACTGGAAATTAAACCGGCAACGCTGACAGCCAACATGAGAAAGGTGAGAAATCGTTTCATAAAATTGTTTAGTTCCCGGAATGCGGGCGGTTTTAATTGGCCGGTTTCCGATTGGGTGCAGTCACGTTGGTGTAATATTCCGAGTGCGTGGCCCGATTGTAATTAAACCGATGCCCGTCCGTCGCGAACATTTTTAGTTTGGTTCACACAAAATGGACATGGCATTCTTCGCGAGCTGAATCAAATTTTCCTCCCAGATTCACTACGGAGTCAATCGTGTGCGCCAGCCGTGAAAAGCGTTTTGGTAAATACTGCCTGACTGCGGCAATCCTTGACGCAAATATCCGACCGGTTAATTATCTGCCAAATATGTTTCCCTATCTCGCGCTTGCGAAAGATAAACCATGGCAGCCCGGCCCCTACGCCGGCGTTGAATTGAAGGTGATGCATAAAAATCCCGACACCGGTGGCGTGGTCGTTCTGCGGAAATTTGCTGCGGGCGCGACGATTCCCGCGCACACACATCCGCTCGCGAACGAATGGGCTTATGTTTTATCCGGTGAATGGGATGAATCCGGGGTGGCCTACACGAACGGAGCATTATTCTACGCACCTAAGGGAATTCAGCATGGCCCGCACGTCGCAAGGACGGAAGTTGTCAGCCTTACCATTTTCGACGGCCCGCTAACGGTGGCTTGAAAAGGTAGCGTCGCTCTATGAGCGAAGTTGCGAGCACCGCCGAACCGCGTTACGCTTCGCTCATGGGTGCATTCCCCGTAAGTCTTGAAAAAGAAAGCCAGCTCGCGCTGCGCATGACCGCGCTCGGTGTGTGCGAGGCGGACATCGAGGAATCTTTTGTCCGCTCCGGCGGTCACGGCGGACAGAACGTGAACAAAGTCTCCACCTGCGTCATGCTCGTTCACGCGCCGACCGGTGTGAAGGTGAAATGCCAGGAGACGCGTCAGCAGGGGATGAACCGTTTCATCGCGCGCCGCTTGCTTCTGGACAAGGTGGAAGAAAAAAAGAACGGCTTCATCGCCGCGCAGCGCGCCGAGATAGAAAAAATTCGTCGCCAGAAACGCAAGCGCTCCCGCCGCGCCAAAAACAAAATGCTCGCGGATAAATCTAAACACGCGGACAAGAAAGCCGCGCGCCGGTCAGTGGGAAGGGATTGAAAAAAGTAGCGGCGTGTCGACAGGTCGCCGCACCAAATTGCCCGGCCTTTTGCCGAAAGCCGCCACGCGGGAAAGATAATCCTGTTTAGTATGCAAGCAATGCCGCCAGGCCTGTTAGCCTGCCCGCCTATGAACATCATGATTGAAGACATCGACACCCAAAAATTTTTCATCGGCGACGGCCTGTGGAGCAAGACCGCGTTGGATGGAAAACTTTTCTCCGGCACAGCGGCGGCTTTTAAAGCGGCGAAACAGGAACCCATCGGCAAGTTCAACATCGTGGGCTACGTCCCGGAAACTCGCCAGTGTATCAATCTGGATCACGGCAAAGGCAAGGGTGTGGCGGAAACGGCAGCGTAATTTTTCCGATTCAATAAAAAAGCGCGCCATCACTGGCGCGCTTTTGTTTTTTAGAATGGAATCGCGGATCTTATTACGCTTTCTTCACGTCTTTGATTTTCGCTAGCAACTCATCGCGTTCGGCGGTGTCGCCGGTTCCGCAATGGCTGCCAACGTGGGCAGTGTGGTCGTGATGCACCTCGTTGGCGAAAGCACCGCGCGCACCGGCGGCGGGTGAATTGATGATGGCTTGCGCCGTTGCCAGATGGCCTTTGCCGATGGTCGCACCGTTGAAGGCGCGTTTCGCCAGCTCGGGCGATGCGGGGAAAGGTTTCGGTTTCGCGCCGAAGTTGTATTTGAAATTTTTCCAGTTGTCGCCGGATTGATAGTTGGTGCCCAACGCGCCGCTCGGGTCGTAGCCACAATGCACCATGCAATGTTCGCAGCGCGGGTCGCGGGCGACGCCATTGACGACGCCGTATTTTTCCCACTGCACTTTCGAGAGCATTTCCTGATAGCCAGCGTAATGGCCATCGGTCATCAGGTAACAGGGAGCTTTCCAGCCTTTGACGTTGTAGGTCGGAATGGCCCATGCGGTGCAGGTGAGCTCGCGTTTGCCCGCGAGAAATTCCTGATAAACCGGCGTGCCGAAAATGGTGAATGCCTTGCCCCAGTCCTGGATCTTGGCGAACTTGGCGCGGGTCATTTCGCGCGTGAGAAAGAACTGCTTCGGATCTTTGCCGAGGCGGGAAACCATGTCTTTCTTGGCAGCATCGTAATCGTAGCCGGGTGAAATCGTGTGGCCGTCCACTTCGAGCGAGGAGAGATACTTGAACATGTCCTCGATTTCCGCGACGTCCGTCTCGCGGTAAACCGTGGTGTTGGTGGCAACTTGGTAGCCGCAAATCTTCGCCATCTTGATGGCTTCAACGCATTCTTTGAAGACGCCTTCGCGTTCAACGATGAGATCGTGCGTGAATTCCAAACCGTCCACGTGGACGTTCCAATACATCCATTTGGTCGGGCGGATGACGACTTTCTTTTTTGCCGCGTCGTTGGCATTGCGGATGACTTCCGCTTCCTTGTCCGTAATCAGTTTACCATCCAGCAATTGCTTGAGCATCGGCTCCAACGTGGGCGAGTAAATGGCGGCGAGGTAATCGCGCATTTTTTTGCGCATGAACATCCCGTTCGTGCAGATGTAAAGCACGCGGCCCTGTTCGAGCAGGCCGGCTATGAGTTCCTCGATCTTCGGATAAATCAACGGTTCGCCGCCGCAGATGGAAACCATCGGCGCGTCGCATTCCACGGCGGCTTGGAGACATTGTTCCAGCGGAACCATGTCCTTGAGCGACGTGGAATACTCACGGATGCGCCCGCAACCGGTGCAGGTCAGGTTGCACGTGTGCAGTGGTTCGAGTTGCAAGACCATGGCGAACTTAGGTGTCTTGCGAACTTTATGTTTGATGATGTGGCTGGCGATTTTCTTCGTCAGCGCGAATGGGAAACGCATAAGAAATTAACGGACGGAAGCGAGGTTTGGGGAGAATTCACTGGGAATTTCAATCAGCACGAATGGAGCGTGATTGGTGCAGGCTGCGTCGTTCTTGATGATTCCCGGCAGAAGAAAACTTGCCGGGGAAACGCTCTGGCTGGCATTGATGCCGCCGCAGCCCGCGCCAAGCAGCGCGATCACCGGTAGCATCAACATGAATTTCCAACTTAATCTCACTTGCCGAGTATAAAACACTTCGTCACGATGGCAACTTCAAATTGCCCGCGCCATGCCTTGGTTTGCCACATATAACAAACGTTTTCTGACCTCTCTGGCCATCTTTACGATGGCGGCGGGTCTGCGCGCGGCGGATGCTCCGAACGTTTTTCTTACCCGCGCCGAAGCCGCACTGCAAGCGGCGCAAAAAGATTTCTTGGGCGACAGAAATAATTCCACCAACGCCCTACAGTTCGCCCGCGCCTGCTTTGATGTAGGGGAAATTGCCACCAACGCCACCCAGCGCGCCGACGTGTCGCGACGCGGCATTGCCGCCTGCCAATCGTTGCTGGTGCGTGAGCCGAAATCCGCGCCCGGCCATTACTGCCTCGCCCTGAATCTGGGCGAGCTGGCCGACGCCGAGGCCCCGTCGCTTGCCGCCTACAAGCTCGTTCATGAAATTGAACAGGAGTTACTCACAGCGGCGCAGCTCGACCAACTATATGACCACGCCGGTGCCGCGCGCTGCCTGGGCCTGCTTTACCGCGATGCTCCCGGCTGGCCGTTAAGCATCGGCAGCAAGCACAAGGCCCGCGAATGGCTCGCCCGAGCCGCAGCGCTCGCACCGGATTACCCGGAAAATTTTATCAACCTAGCCGAAGCTCATCTTCGCTGGCATCAAGCCGACGAAGCCGCCGCCACGTTGAAAAAACTGGATGCGCTCTGGCCGATAGCGCGCACCAATCTCGTCGGCGTAGCCTGGGAAAAAAGCTGGAGCGACTGGACGCGCCAGCGCATGGCTGCGCGCACCGAGTGCCAAAGAGTTTTCAAGCGCGCTCCCTGATTGTAACAATTTTTCGTTGGTGCAAATTGAAACGGATGAATTAGACTCGCGGCTGATTCAAGACAACGGCATGGCAAAAAAACTCATCGCAGCCTTGACCGACTCCACCGTGTTTCTACGCGAGTGGATTGCCAACCCGCAGCGCGTTGGCTCCGTGGCCCCAAGTTCGCCGCAACTCGGTGCCGCCATGGCGCGCTGGCTCCCACGCAACCGCGACAGCTACGTTCTCGAACTCGGCCCCGGCACCGGCGCCGTGACCGATGCCCTCCTAAAACACGGCCTGCGCGAAGACCGCCTCATCGCCATCGAACGCAATCCCAAGATGGCCGAACGACTGCACAAAAAATTTCCTCGCGCCCGCATCATCACCGGTGACGCCTGGCAGATGGAAGAATTACTCCTTGTCGGCAACGCCCCGATAACAAGCGTCGGCGCGGTGATTTCCAGCCTGCCCCTGTTGAATTTCCCGCCGGAACAAGCAGAGACCCTCGCGCATAAAATCCGTTCCGTGCTCCTGCCCCAAGGTCATTGGGTGCAATATAGCTATCATCTTGGCAAAAAAAAACCGCGCGGCTCACACCACTTTGAGCTGCACAATTCCAAGATCGTCTGGCTGAACTTCCCGCCCGCCCGTGTGAGTGTCTTTCGGAAGTAGCAGCTAGTGGAATGTGTTGCGCTGCGACAACTTTTGCCTGCGAAGCAGGCACTTTTGGGCGTGGTCATGATTTTTGGCGCACGAATAATTCCGTCGCCTGACGCTGCGCCCGGCGACGGGGTTATCGCAGCGCGAAAACCGCCACCATTGTAGAACTGATTACGCAGAGGTCTTTTTATTTTTCACCCGCAGGGCTTTCAACGCCTGCTTAAAATCTTTCGGCAGAGGGGCTTCAAATTTCACGGCCTTCTTCGTGCGCGGATGGATGAAGGAAAGTTTGTGCGCGTGCAGCAAGACGCGCGGCGCGGCGTAGCCGGTGGTGTCGGCAAATTTTTTGTTCGGCTTCGCGGCGTAGGTCACATCGCCCGCGAGCGGATGGCCGAGGTGCAGGAAGTGGACGCGGATCTGATGCGTGCGTCCGGTGTGGATCTCCGCCTCCACATGCGTGGCGTGCGCGAGCCGTTCGATGACGCGCCAGCTCGTGTGCGCGGCGCGGCCATCGCCGTCGTCGCACACGGCCATGCGCTTGCGTTCCGTGTGATGGCGTGCGATGGCGGCGTGGATTTCGCCCGCGTCCTGCTTGAGCGGGCCGATGACGATGGCGTCGTAAAATTTCTTCACGGTGCGTCCGGCGAATTGTTCCGAGAGAGCGAGGTGCGCCTCGTCATTTTTCGCCACGACGAGGCAGCCGCTGGTTTCCTTGTCGAGCCGGTGGACGATGCCCGGTCGCGCCACGCCACCAATGCCGCTCAACGAACCTTTGCAATGATGCAGCAGCGCGTTGACGAGCGTGTGTTCCTCGTGCCCGGCGGCGGGATGCACGACGAGTCCGGCGGCTTTGTTGACGACGAGGAGCGATTTGTCCTCGAACAAAATATCAAGCGGGATGTTTTCCGGCTGCGCGGTGGCGGGCGTTGCCTCCGGCCAATGAATTTCAATCTCCTCACCCGCGCGCGGTGAGTGCGTGGTCTTGGTGAGCTGGCCGTTGATGCGGAGATGACCTTGTTCGATGAGACGTTGCATCGTTCCACGCGAACTGTCGGGAAATTTTTCGCGGAGAAAAATGTCGAGGCGTTCCCCCGGACGGGATTGCTCGACGATGAATTTTTCTGTGCGCGTGGTCATGGCGCTCAATTCGCAGGCGTGGGCGCGGGTTCGTTCTTCCAGTTGAGCAGGAAGATGAGCGCCACGCCGGTGCAGATGGCGGAGTCAGCGACGTTGAACGCAGGAAAATCCCAGATCTCCATCGTGCCGCGTCGCGCCATGTAAAAATGCAGGAAGTCCACGACGGCGTGGCGTCCGGGCAGCAGGCGGTCGGTGAGGTTGCCGATGATGCCGCCGAAGATGAGCCCGAACGCGAACTGTCCGAGCAGCCGGTGCGCGCTGAAATGCCGCCGCGAAAACCACAGCACGACGAGCGCAGCGAGGGCGATGATAGCGAGGAAGAAATTATTGCCGGTGAACAGGCTCCAAGCCGCACCAGTGTTCGCGCGGTGGGTGAGGTTGAAAAAGCCGGGGATGACGGTGTGTTCTGTGTATGCCGGGATGGTTTTCAACACCAGCCATTTGGTCAACTGGTCGAGCGCAAAAATAAACGCCGCCAGCGCAAAGATACGTTGGTTTGGCTTTGTCAAAATGGATTCAGCGGCAGCCATGATAAGTTTTCGGCCGCAAATGTAGCGAAAATGCGGGATTAAACTATCAAATTCCATTTTCAGTTGTGACGCGAGCCGTTACCTTGCGCGCATGGCGCTCGTGCGAATCTTGATCGATGGCTACTCGCTGCTCCACAACTGGCCGGAGCTGGCCGAGGGTGCGGCGCGTCATTCTGAGGCCGCGCGTGATGTGCTGGTGGAAATGCTTCAGCAATACCAAGACGCTTGCGGCACGCCTGTCACCGTTTTCTTCGACGGCTCGGGCAAGCGGCGCAAACCCAAAAATGTTTCAGCAACCTCTGTTGAGGTTTTATTTTCCAGCAGCGGTCAGACGGCAGATGATTTGATCGAACGCGCCGCGCATCGTTTTCAAGCCTACGGCGAGGTGCTGGTAGTGACGAATGA
Source organism: uncultured Verrucomicrobia subdivision 3 bacterium (assembly GCA_903847285.1). The sequence goes on from CAINDH010000218.1 coordinate 17,966, forward strand.
TTTTGCGGAGCGTGACACAGTGACGGGCTTCGGCGGCTCGGTGGCGAGTTGCGAAAACTTCATCCGCATGATCCAGAATGCGCTGGCGGACTTGGAGGAAAACCTAAACAATCACAATCGCAAAGAGCGCAACCGTTTTTCCCGCGCGCGCTGAATGTTCATGAATGTTCCGATGACAAAATTTTTCTTCCGCGCCCTCCTCCTGTTTTCGTTTTTCTGCGCGACGCTGGCACACGCGGCGGATGAGCAGCGCTGGCTGCTCATCTTTGATACTTCATCCGCGATGAAGAAGCGGCTCCCGGCAGTCGAGGCGGAAATCAAATCCCTGTTCCTCTCCTCAATTGATGGGAAACTCCGCACCAACGACAGCATCGGCGTGTGGACTTTTGACAGCCAGTTGCATGCCGGCCAGTTTCCGTTGATGTGGTGGCAGCCGGAGCGCGCGGCGTTGGAGGCGACCAATCTGGCGATGTTCCTGCGCGGGCAGAAATTCTCCGGCAATACCAAATTCGATGCGTTGCAGCCGACGCTCAATCGAGTCATCGCGGATTCCGAGCGGCTGACGGTGCTGATTTTTTGCAGCGGCGCGGATGAAATCCATTGGACGCCTTACGACGAAAGTTTGAATGCCATGCTGGCGCAGACCGCCGCCGAACGTAAAAAATCTTTGCAGCCGGTGGTTGTTTTATTGCGCACGCAAGTAGGCAAATATATTGGCGCGACGGTAAACTTTCCGCCGCAGCCGGTGACCTCGCCGTCGTTCCCTCTGTTGCCGTGCGAAATAAAAACCATTCCCAGCAATCCACCGCCGGTGGCTATCGTGGTTCCCGCAACAAAACCGATTGTGCCTGTAGCGCCGTCACTTGTCATCGTTGGCACACACGTCAGCAGTAATACCAATGACATCGTGAAGTATGCCGCTGCCGTGGCTAGCAACGCCGTCGCGTTGGCAAAATCAAATCCGCCAGTCATCGTGTCAAAGCCGGTTGCATCCACGGGGTCTTTCGACAAGGCGCTGGTTTATGTTGGCGCCGCCTTGCTGACGGTGGCGGTGGGGTTGGTGTTTTTTATGCTGGGTCGGCGGCGCGAACCTCGCAGCAGCCTCATCACGAGTTCCATGCAAGATGATTTGCAACCGCCGGACCGAAAATAATTTCTTTCGCGCGTGACTTTAGGGCGGGGCTTCTGGAAAATTTGGCGTATGAAAATCCAGCCGTTAAATCTATTCTGTGTTGTCGCCGCGCTGAGTCTCCTCATTGCCGGCTGTTCCAATGAAAAATCCGCCGCGCCCGCTACGCCGGCGATTACGCCTGCCGCCCCTGCCGGTGCCCAAGCGACTACGCCCGGAGCGAATACTTTTGCCGACCCCGCCAAGCTGACAGAAAAAGCCCCCGAAGTTTTCAGGGCGCAGTTTGAGACGACCAAGGGAAAATTCACCATTGAAGTCACCCGCTCGCTTGCTCCGAATGGCGCGGATCGTTTCTACAACCTGGTTCGCTCGGGTTTTTTCACCGACATTGAATTTTTCCGCGTCGTGCCGGGTTTCATGGCTCAGTTCGGCATTCACGGCGACCCGTCCGTGTCTGCCAAATGGCGTGAAGCCAACCTCTCTGACGACCCGGTCAAGACCAGCAATGCGCGCGGCATGGTTACGTTTGCCACCGCTGGTCCGAACACGCGAACCACACAGATGTTCATCAATTACGGCGACAACGGTTTTCTCGACGGTCAAGGCTTTTCACCGTTCGGCAAAGTCATTGAAGGCATGGATGTCGTAGACAAAATCAATAGCGAGTCCGGCGAACGTCCGAACCAGGGAGCCATTCAACAGGTTGGTAACGAATACCTGAAAAAGGAATTCCCGAACCTCGACAGTATTAAATCTGCGGCCATCGTCGCGGATGCCACCAAATAATTTGAACACGGAAGTTCACTATTACACCACCAACACGGAAGCAATTAATATGAGCGAAATCGCAATCATCAAAACCACCGAAGGAGAAATGCACTTGGAATTTTGGGCCGATGTCGCGCCCAAGACCGTTGAGAATTTCAAGACGCTGGCGAAAAAAGGCTACTACGACGGAACCTGTTTTCACCGCATCATCAAGGGCTTCATGATCCAAGGTGGCGACCCGCTGACCAAGGACGCGAGTAAAGAACATGCTTGGGGAACCGGCGGTCCGGGCTACCAAATCAAGGCAGAGTTCAACGAACGCAAACACCAGCGCGGCGTCATTTCCATGGCGCGCAGTTCCAATCCCGATTCCGCCGGCTCACAGTTTTTCATATGCGATGGCGACGCGTCATTCCTCGACCGTCAATACACCGCGTTCGGCAAGCTCATCAAAGGTGAAGACACACTTGCAAAAATCGCCGGCACCTCCGTTGGCGCCAGTGGCTCAGGCGAACCGAGCAAGCCTCTCAAACGCATCGGCGTGGTCAGTATCACCATCGCCGCCGCTCCGGCGAAATAAATGCCAGCGGTAGCACGCACTTTCAAGGCGCGGAATTTTTTCCGCGCCTTTTTTATTGTGGCATTGAAAGCGGCAGGCATGGTTGACAGCGGGCATCGCCGCACCGCCCTCCACGAAGAAGTAGGATAGCGACGCGACTTGTAAATACCCAGACCAAGAAAGGCGATCAAGGGTAGCTAGGTATGAAAGTGCACATCGGCGCAAAGAAGCGCGCGCGATCGTGGCGCTGGAATGAAAAATAAACTGACAGATCGCGGGCAAACGCGGACATATCAACTGCTCCATCGGGAACGGAAAAGCACAGTGGTCTTTCCCCAAAGGCAAACCCGCTTCGGAACAGGGGGAATCAACCCTTCACCCCTTTTTCCGTCTCGCGTAGGCAGTGCGTGAGGTAGGGGAGCAGTTGTTTCTTACGCGAGACGACATCGCGCAACTCATAGATGCCCGGTTCGCAGCGCGGGTAGTCAATCCGCTTAATGAACTTGGTTTCGCCCACTACGAGCAGGAGCGAGCTTTGTGTGGTCACATCCGTCACCAGCAGCGCTGAGAAATAAAACGCGCGGCTGGCGCGGAAGTTTTCCAGCGCGGTGAGCAACTCATCTTTGCGTTTCCAGAACTGCTCAAAGCCAATCTCCTCAATCTGCGCGACGCTGAACTTGGTTTTGTTCTCCTCGTATTCCTTGCAGTCGGTGGTGACGGCCTGCGGCGCAGGTTTGAGTGTGAGCAACGAGCCGCTGGCAAAAAGTTTTTCCGTGAACTCACGGGCGTTGACTTGCGAGAGCGTTTCCAGCTTTTTTAAAATTTCCACATCGCGCGCAGTCGTGGTGGGCGAGGTCAGGTTCAGCGTGTCGGAAACCAAACCTGCCAGCATGAGTCCGGCGATGGCGCGGGGCATTTCCACGCCGTGCCGGAAAAAACAATCCGCCACGATCGTGCAGGTGGAGCCGACTGGTTCGTTGCGGAACAAAATCGGCTGCTGCGTGGCGAGCGCACCGATGCGGTGATGATCAATAATCTCAAGGATCTCCACTTCATCCGCGCCTTGCACGGCTTGGGTAAGCTCGTTGTGATCCACCAAGATCAGTTTGCGCGTGACTGGTTTCAAAAAATCCGTCTTCGATAAAATGCCGACGGTCTGGCCTTCGCTACCGAGCACAGGAAAGGCTTGATAGCCGGAGGACATGGCCTCATCGCGCACGGCGGCTAGCGGTGCGTTTTCGCGGAAACAGAGAAATTCCTCGTTCAAGACGTGGCTTACGGAAACCGCTGCGCGGCAAAGCGACGCGGTGGTGGCAGTGTCGTGCGGCGAAGTAATGACGCTGACTTTGTTTTTTTGCGCGGCCTCGACGGTCTTTGGTTCTACCGTGATGCCGCCGGTGACGATGAGCACGCGCACGCCTTCGCGGATGGCGACGTTCTGGATGTCCCAGCGGTCGCCGACCACGACACATAATTTTTCCGCCGGAAATTTTTCGAGCCGATGGGTGAATGACTCCAAGCCCATCGCGCCGATCATCAGAATCAATTCCTCTTCCCGCTCGCCGTCGAAGCCAACGAGGAGATTGCCGTCCAAGGTTTTCGCCAGACCAGAAAGCGACGAAACGACTTCGCGGGAATTGTGTTCGCCGTTCAAGCCCCGGTTCACCGCCGGAAATAGAAATTTACTCAACTTAAATAGCGAGAGCAGGCCGCGACATTTCCGCGCCTCGTCCAGCACCGGCAGCAGGCGGAGATTTTTTTCATCCATCAAACGGAGTGCGTCCGCCGCCGTGGCTTCCGGGCGCACGCTTAAAATTTTCCGCTGCATCACGTCGGAGATTTTCGGCGAGACGTCGGCGACGAATTTTGGCGCAGCCACGCCGAAGGTTTTAAGCACGAAATCAATGCGGTCATTGGTATCGCCGCAGCGGGCGGCCACGGCCTCGCTCATGCCGGTGCGGCGTTTAAATTCTGCGTAGCCGATGGCTGAGCAGATGGCGTCCGTATCCGGGTTCCGGTGGCCGATGACTAAGATATCACTCATGCAAGTCGCGGAGCCTAGCCAGAATTGGCGATGGCAGCAAGCGGAAGGCGGATTGACTAGGCTGGCCGCGCATCGCAACATTTTTTCTCCATGAAAAAACTTTTTGCCTTGGCCGTCGCGCTGAACTTGGCTGCCACAGTTTTAGCCGCTGAAAAACCTGCGCTCAACGTTCTCGACTTTGGCGCGAAGGGCGATGGCGTGACGAAAGACACCGTCGCGATTCAAAAGGCGCTGGACACCTGCGCCGAGTCTGGCGGTGGCACAGTGATGCTGCCCGAAGGCGTGTTTCTGACCGGCAGTCTCGTCATCGGCGCGAACACCACCGTGCAGCTCGCCCCGCGAGCGAATATTCTTGGCAGCGCGGACATCGCGGACTACCCCGTCATCAACGTCCGCTGGGAAGGCGAGTTTCGCGACGGCCACCGCGCACTGCTCTCCGCCAGTAACGCTGCGAATGTCACCGTCAGCGGTGGCGCAATTTTTGGCCCGCCGCTGAACCTCGGCAAACTGCGCAATCCTCGCGGCCCCGTGCTGATCGAACTCACCAGCTGCACAAATACGCTGCTGGAAAATTTCACCACGCAATATCAGCAGCTCTGGAGCATCCATCCGCTCTACTGCAACAATTTCACCGCGCGCGGCCTGACCATTCGCTCGGTGAATGCCAACGGCGACGGGATTGACGTGGAATCCTGCGACGGTGTGCTCATTGAGAAATGCGATATCAATACCGGTGATGATGCCATCGCCCTCAAGTCCGGCCGCGGCCTCGCAGCGCAAAATCTTAACCGGCCCACCCAGAACGTCATCATCCGCGATTCGCGCCTGCAAAGTTCCATCTACGCGGGCCTCGCCCTCGGCACGGAAATGTCCGGTGGCATCAGCAATGTGCAGGTTTCCGGCTGCGTCATTTCTGGCCGACAAAACGCCATCTTCATCAAGAGCCGGGATGGTCGTGGCGGCTACATGGAAAACATTTCCTGTGAAAATCTCACCATCCTCAAGTCGCCCACATTCATCGGCATTGACCTGATAAAAAAAGGCATCCAAGCCACCGACCCTGTGCCCGGCGATGTGGAGAAATGGTCGCGCGTCCAAAATTTCAGCTTCAAAAAAATCCGCGTGCAGGATGTGTCTGAGCTGATTGCCGGCACGAACATTCCCGCCGCTCGTCCGCTGGATGGCCTGACGCTCTCGGATATTTCCGGCACCTGCGCGCGCGCCATCTCGCTGGCAAACGTGACGAACGCGAATTTTACAAAAATCCGCGTGACGGGCTACACCGGCGAACTGGTCAGTGCCAGCAACGTTCAAGGTAAAGGCCTCGACGGCACGGCGGCCAAGTAATTAGGTCCAAGGATAACTGCGGGAATTGTTGGGCGTGTAATAAAGTGTCGCCTATGTCGTGTGTTGCCCGACGGTTGCCATGGTAAAAACCTGCTTCAGAATTCAGGTTCAATCCAAATCCACCACTTTCACTGCCCATTCAGGATACGGCTTCGCGCCCATTGTCGCGCGCCAGAGGATACGGTTGAGCACGTCTTCATTGCACTGGTCGGGTTGTGATAGCGGCAGTTTGTCGGAAGCGACCGAGTCCTTGCGGAGTTTTGCGTCGTCGGTTTTCTTCGTCGGTTTGTTCATCTCATCCAGCGGCACGTTGTTCGTCACCACGTCGTAGGCGGTGAAGTCCGGCGTGTTTGTGAAGCAGTCGAACATCGGCGTGGCGGTCGCGTCGAACTGGTTCATCGGCGGCAGGCCGAGCATCAGTTCCATCGTGCGCAGCAGGCTGGTGTGGTTGTATTGCGTGCTGACCACGGCGCTACGCTTCGTGAACGGGCTGATGACATACGCCGTCGTGCGGTAACCGCTGACGTGATCCCAGCCGTTCTGCGGATCGTCCTCGATGACGAAGATGCAGGTGTCCTTCCAGAATTTGCTGTGGCTCACGGCTTCCACGATCTGGCCGAGCGCGAGATCGTTGTCCGCCACCATCGCGCTGGGCGTGGGCGAACCAGCTTTCGTTCCGCTCGTGTGGTCGTTCGGCAGCCACAGAATCGTCAGCGCGGGCAGATTGTCGAGTTGCTCAAAATCCTTGAGCCGCTTGACGAAAAGCGCGGCGCGATAAACATCCGGCACGTCGAGATCCCAGCTGGCCCAGTTCTTTTCGATGTAGGGACGCAATGACTCAAGGTCCGGCTCGCAGGTGATTTCTATCTTGTCCGCGCCGCTGGTGAAATCGCGGTAGGCATCGAGGAAGGTGATTTTCTTTTTCTGCGTCGGATTTTTCCAGCGCTTCGTGGTCGTGGTGAATTCCCCGAAGTCATGCACGGTTCTGCCGTGTGCAAGCGCGTTGTCCCAGATGAAGCCGGCGGGCGAATACGCGAGCGCATCCGCGCCGTTTTCGCCGAAGCCGCCGCTGGGATAGCTGCGCGCCCAGCCCGCGAAACCGCGCTCGATGTAATCCGTCGCGATGCCGCTGTCGGCCCAGTTGTGTCCGTCCGCGCTCAGGATGCTGGAGCAATACGTGTTGTCGAGCAGCGCAAACTCGCGGACGAGCTTGTGCTGATTCGGCGTCACGCGCTCGCCGAAGCTGCACAGCGTCGGGTCGCCGTTGCCCGTCGTCACGTCGCCGAGAATCTGGTCGTAGGTGCGGTTCTCCTTGATGATGTAGATGACGTGTTTGAACAAGCTCGCTTCGCCCGCGCGTTCCGGCACCGGCACCGGCGCGCGGTCGGGGCGCGGCGGCAGTGTGGCTTGCGTGAGCAGGGGATAACGCAGGTTCGCCAGCGCCGTCTGCGTGAACGCCGCGAGCTGGCTCTTCGTCGGAATGGGAATCAGCGAGAGCGATCCGTTGTGTTGATGAGTGTTGAAGCCCAGCCCCGCCGCGCCGAGTTTCGCCTTCTCCGTTTTCGTGCCGATGCCTTTCATGTTCGCCACGCAGATTTTTTTGCCGCGTGCATCGAACGCCAGTCCGCTCGGAAACCAGCCGGTGGGGATCAGCCCGAGCAACCTTGTTTCGCGCGGCGAGAATTGAAAAACCGCCACGGCATTCTGCGAACCGTTGGCGCAGTATAGGATTTTGCCCGAGGCATCAAACGTCAACGCGTCCGGCTGCGCGCCAAACAGGTCGCCGGGATTTTGCCGCGCGGTGATGCTCTCCACCACTTCATCGCTGCGTGTATCAATGACGCTCAACATGTCGCTGCCCGCGCTGGCGGCCACGAGCCAGCGGCCGTTCGGCGACAACGCCAGCGCGCCCGCGTGCGGGCCGGTGACGATTTCATGTGGCACGGACGAAATCTGACCCTGCGCCAGATCAATCACACTGACCGAGCCTTCGCTGGCGATGCTGCGCGCGTCCACGCGCACGCGCGTGCCTTGACCCGCGGGGCCGACTACGCTGCCCGCGACGGGACGTCGCCCGCCCCAGTTGCTGACATAAATTTTGTGGCCGGTGAGAATCGCATCCAGCGGTGCGACGCCGACATCCCATGACCGCAAAAATTTCCCCGTGGCCGCTTCGAGTTCCAGTAGCCGGTTGGACAAGTTCAGTGCGACGTAGATTTTTTTGCCGTCCGCCGAGACCGCAATGCCCGTGGGAAGGTCATTCGTGCGCTTGAGGAGATTCACCGGCGGCAGGGCGATGGAGAAGAGCGGGGAAATCTTCCGGTCCTTCGCCACGTCAAAAACCTTCACGTCGCCGATGACGTTGGCGAGGTAAAGGCGCCTGCCGTCCGGGGAAAACTTCAGGCCCGCGTAGCTCATCTGCGCCTTTTCGTCCGCTTCGAGGATGGCGTCCACGATGGGTGCGGGCTCCAGGATTTTTCCCGAGGGCAGGGCGACGTGCTGCAAGACCGTTCCCGTCGCCGGATCCACCGCCACCAGTTCGTGCGTGATGCCGGAAGTGACGAGCAGTTTGCCGTCCGGACTCAACGCCAACGTCTGCGGCCGGGAGCCGGGCAATTCGATCTGCTGGCCAGCGGGTGTGACGATCTGATTGACGGGCGTGATGAGCGTCGCGCCATCGCGCCCGACCGGCGCGGTGGTGGCGGCAAATGTGTCCGCGAAAAGATATTGAAAATGGACCACGGCAAGCGCGAGCGCGGCGGCGGTGGGACGGATGAATGAATTCCTTTTCATTGCGTGCAATAATGACGGTGAGACGCTGGCGGGGGCAAGTCACGTTATAGTGAAAAATGACAGCGCGCGCCACGCATCGCCAGTTGTGACGATTGCGCCGCCGCGCGGTTCTGCGAAAATCAGAAACCAAACCCGAACCTCCAACGTCTCTTGCCACGAATCCCCACCCCATGAAACGATCATTTTTGTTTTTGCCCGTCATCGCCGCAGTCTGCCTCTTTCGCGCGCCCCTCGTAGCGGCTGATGCCCCGACCGAATGGATCGATCCCGCCACCGGCCATCGCGTCGTGCAGCTTTCCACCGAGCCGGGCAGCGAGAGCCTTTACTTCAACCTGAATCCGTTCACGCCGGACGGCAAAAGCATGGTCATCACCACGAGCAACGGCATCTCGCTTGTGAATCTCGAAACCCGCGCGGTCGAACAGATCATCGCTGGCCGCACGCACATCATCATGGTCGGGCACAAGACCGGACAGATTTATTACGCCACGCGCAAGATCGAGAACGGCGTGACGAACCAGTGGGTTTGCTCGTTCGATCCCAAGACCAAAGCCGTCCGTGACATCCTCAAGCTTGCGCGCGGCCAGCAGGTTTCCACCGTCAATGCGAATGAGACATTGCTCGGCGGCACATTCCTCGAACGCAATGACTGGGGCACGAATGATTTCTTTAGCGGTGGCGGCCCGAACCGTCGCGAAAATGACATCGCCTCCGCCAACGCGTATCGCGGCAAGAAAGGCACGATGATGGAGGAACGCCTCGCCAAGCATTATCCGATGGAACTGTTCTTCTATAACATCGCGACCGGCGAGACCAAGCGCGTCAACCGCTGCACCGACTGGCTCGGCCATCTGCAATTCTCACCCACCGATCCGACGCTGATGATGTTCTGTCACGAAGGACCGTGGCACAAAGTGGATCGCATCTGGACCATCCGTGCCGACGGCTCGGATCTGAAACTCATCCATCAGCGCACGATGATCATGGAGATCGCCGGGCACGAATTTTTCAGCGCCGACGGCAAGACTCTCTGGTATGACCTGCAAACTCCGCGCGGCGAGGATTTCTGGGTCGCTGGCTACGAAATCTCCAGCGGCGCGCGCACGTGGTATCATTTGCAGCGCGACGAATGGGGTGTGCATTTCAACGTGTCGCCCGACGGCACTTTATTTTCCAGCGACGGCGGCGATGACAAGATGGTCGCCCACGCCGACAACGGGAAATGGATGTGGCTTTTCCGCCCCGAACTCATCGAAGACCGCTCCGCCGGAAATGTGGAAACGAAAAATCTCATCCAGACCGGTGTGTTCCGTTCCGAGAAACTCGTCAATATGGCCAAGCACGATTACGCGCTGGAACCAAACGGAATGTTCTCGCCCGACATGAAGTGGCTCATCTTCCGCAGTAACATGAGCGGCGCGAACCAGGCTTACGCGGTGGAATTGAAGCGGGCGGACGGGAAATAAAAAGCCAAGGTGGCAGACCGGCAGAGTGCCGTTACAAAATTGGATTTTAATTTTGCGGCACAACATTAATGCGGAAGGCGCCATTGCGAGGGCCGCCCTGAAAAAATGACCAGCTTCCCTGACCATGCTTCAAGGCAAAGCCTTTCGCCAAATTCTGATTGTTGTAGCACCAGGAGCAAGTGGTGTCGCTGTCGGCCGGTTCCACGCACAGCCAGTATTTGGTTCCGGCAGTCAAAACCGGATGGGTTTCGGACACCAGCACCAGATGCCCGCCCTTGCCAAAGTCGGAACTGGAGATTTTCAAAAAACTTTCCAGCGATTTCCCCGGCAGGCCGTTCTTATCCTCGGCCACGGTGACATTGATGGAACCTTTTCCCATCATGGCCAAATCAACTACATTCAATGGGCCGGAGTCGGTCGGGACAAACCATTCCGCCTGTCCACGATATCCGGCTTGGCCGTCACTCATGACCGCCCACGCAACCGCTTTGTCAAACTTGTTGCGCTTGTCAAACGAGTTAAAAACATCAACTCCCGGTGGCGGCGGCGGTTTCTGCTCCTTGACCGGCGTTTTGGAGTCGGCAGGCGGGGTCAGCTCTTTATGTTTTGAGCAACCGGTGAGGGTCACAATTGCAGCCACGGTCAACGCGGCGGGGACAAGGATAAATATCTTCATGTAATTTGGTATGGAATATTTTGCCAGTCAAGGCGTGGCAATCCGGTAAAACCGGGTCGGATGATTTTTCGCGTCAGTGTCACGAAAGCTGCCATTGCCGCTGGCGTCTGACAGATTGGTGCTGATGTTGCTCCAGTCGGCGGCGTCCAAAGTATCTTTGGCCTGAAGGATGTAGGCCTGTTTTGGACTGCCAGTAAATTGAATCATGGCAACGCCATCCTTATAATTCATCGCCGTGATCAGAATCGTTTCGGTTGGCAAAGCGACAGGCGACGGGGCAGTCACATTGGTCGCCGCAGGTGCGGATTTTGCGGTCAGATGATAGACCGGGAAGTGACGATGCGTTTGCAATTCCTCCAAACTGATAAATGGATTCTTGAATGTTGTGTCCAGCGAACCATCCGGATTGAGCCGCGCGATATGCTGGCAATTGACGCCATTGACGACGGTGAACGGCCCACAGATGACAATACGCCCGTCTTCCTGAATCGCGATATCCATGACCAGCCGTCCGTATCGCATGGCCGTCACCTCACAATGAAAACTGTGATCAATCTGCCCATCCACATTCAACCGAATCAAGCCGGGGAAATCTTCTCCGTTCATTTTTCCAAAACCACCAGCCACCAGAAACTTTCCGTCCTTTAGCCGTTTAATGGTGATGCCGCCGCGCCGATCGGTTTCATACTGGTTGGTGAAACTGAAATCTGGCCGCCAGTTTTTATCAAAGCGCATCAACCGGCCGGGAGCTGTGAGGCTGCCGTTGATGAATTCAACCTGCATGCCGAGAAGCGCGCCGCCATCCGGCAACCGCACCGCGACCCGGCATAGCTCAAACGGAACTTCGGCGAAAAGTGCTTTGAAAACCACGGCGGCATCGGCAGCGGAAGGTTGTTCGGCGCAATCTTCAAATGGCAACTGTCCGGAAGGCTTGACGAAAGGTCGCCGACTGGCCGGCGTCGTGCGATTCCAGTCCACGGGCTTGTGCCCCCACCAATTCCCCCAAAATCCAGCGCCTTGGAGCGTCCAGATTAAACCCGTATAAGGCGGGAACACAGAAGTCGGATCATTCGTGGCTGTCAGAATTAATTTGCCGGTCGGATCAAGGCGATAAACCGTGAGCGGGTTTTGGGTCATCACGGCCACTGAACCATCGCTCAAAGCGGCGGCGGGGTAAGTGCCGCCGGGAAGATAAGTCCGCCCCAAAGCCGGAGCGTTTGAATTGGCCTGGTCTGTCATCGGGACAAACGATTCGTCCACGCTGCCGTCGGGAAGCAATCTCGCGTAACCGGGACGCGGCTTGCCATTCACGGAATCGAACAGCCCGGACATGAATAATTTTCCGTCCCGTAGGAGATCAACGTGCGCCCGACTGGAATCATTCCCGGGAAATTCTACGCGACAATAGAAACTGCGATCCAAAGAACCATCGGCATTGAGACGGATTGCGCCTCGCTCAAAATAGCCAAGCCGTCCCGATTGCGGATCAATGAAATTTCCGAACAAACTGGCAGCAACGACAATTTTCCCATCCGGTTGCACCAATACTCCTCCCGGCGGAGAATCCAGTGACATAAAAGCCGTATCTGTCATCACCTCGCGCATAACTGCCACCGGTTTGCTGACCGGAACTATTAATTTAGGAGGCTCCTCGCGTAACACGGCCGTCGCCACCAATGCACCGCCCGTGATTGTCGCGACGATACCCAGATTGATGAGAGGTTTATATTTGGCCCAAGCCAGCGCCTTGAGCGTTCCCTGCACCAGGCCAGCGGCTGAAATGGCTGCGGTTGCACCTTTCATCGCCGCTGTTGCCACGGTCGTAACCAATCCAACGGGTGCGGCTTGAATTGCATTTGCCGCAAGCGCGCTCGCAATAACCGTGGCCGTCAGCGTCACGCCGCGTCTGGCAAAGAACGTCCGCAACTTTTCCACCGCCCGGTTCACGCGCATCTTGGCGGCGTCTTCGCTGCCGCCCAGCGCCGCGCCGACTTCCTTCAGGCTCTTGCCGTCGAAATATCGCAGCACGACGGCGTGCCGGTCGGTTTCGCTCAACCCGGCCATCGCATCGTCCAGCAGCGGGGCAATGTGTGGCCACGGATCGGCGGCGGATTCATCGGATGAAGTTTGCATGAGGACCTCCTGTTCGCGCTGCGCCCGGCGGATGTTCCCGCGGATGAGCGTCACCGCCGTGAGCCGCGCGGTCTGATACAGCCAGCCGGAGAGGATGACATTTTTGCCGAACGTCCCGGCCTTGCGTGCGAGAATGACGAAGACAGCCTGCGTGATTTCCTCGGCGGAATGGGGATTGCGCCCGTGTCGCAGCGCGACGGAGTAAACCTTGTTGATGTGCCTCGCAACGAGTTCGGCGAACGCCGATTCGTCGCCGCTTTCGGCAAATTCCCGCAGCAGGGCGTTGTCATCCAGTTCGTGCATTCATATAGAAATGCCGCCAAACGGAGAAAGGTAACAGACTTTTTTCAGCGCCGTAAACATGGCGTGCAGCGATGCGTTGCCGCACGCGGTCGCTTAACCTTTCAGCTTACGCTCCAGAATTTCGCCGACGAGCGCGGGGTTGGCTTTGCCTTTGGAGAGTTTCATCACTTGGCCCTTGAGCGAATTGAGCGCGGCGACTTTGCCGGCTTTGTAATCCGCCACGGGCGCGGGATTCGCGGCGATGGCGTCGTCGCAGAATTTTTCAATCGCGCCGGTGTCGCTGACTTGCGCGAGACCTTTTTCCTGCACGATGGCGGCGGGCGCTTTGCCGGACTCGAACATCTCGGCGAACACCTGCTGCGCGGCGGAACTGCTGATGGTCTTGGCTTCGACGAGCGCGACGAGTTCCAGCAAGGCTTCGGGTTTGAATTTCAAATCCGCGAGCGTGAGCAGTTTCACATCAGCGGAATCCATGCCCATCGCAGCCTGGTCGGCGGCTTCCTTCGCGTTCGCTTCGGCGAGCTTGGACAGCAGATTATTGATGATCCAGTTAGCGACGGCCTTGGGATTCTTCGACTGTTTGGCGAGACCTTCAAAATAATTTCCCAACTCAACGTTACTCTTGAACACTTCCGCGTCGCCCGCTGGCAATTGATAATCGCGCATAAAACGCTGCTTGCGCGCGATGGGCAGCTCGATGACTTGCGCCTTCACCTCGGCGAGCCACGCGTCGGTCGGCGCGAGCGGCATCATGTCCGGTTCGGGGAAATAACGGTAGTCATGCGCGTTTTCCTTCGTCCGCATTTCTTCCGTGACGCCTGCGACGTCGTCCCAGCGGCGCGTGGACTGAACAAGCTTGCCGCCGCTTTTCACGACTTCAATCTGCCGCGCGATTTCGTATTCCGCCGCGCGACGCACGCCGGAAAAGCTGTTCATGTTTTTGATTTCAATCTTCGCACCGAGTTCTTTCGTGCCGACTGGGCGCACGGAAATGTTCACATCGCAGCGCACCATGCCTTTTTCCATGTCGCAATCGCTCACGCCACCCTGGATCAAGATTTCCTTGAGCGCGTTGAGATATTCATAGGCCATGTCCGCGCTGGTGATGTCCGGCTCGGAAACGATCTCGAGCAGCGGCACACCGGCGCGATTGAAATCCACGCCGCTGGTGCGGTCAAAGTGCGTGAGCTTGCCGACATCTTCTTCAAGGTGAGCGCGAGTGATGCGAACTTTGCTCATGCCATTCACGGAACCTGCGCCGGTGAATTCAAAGTCCACAAAGCCATTCGCCGTGCTCGGCTTATCGTATTGCGTGAGCTGATAATTCTTTGAAGCGTCGGGGTAGAAATAATTTTTACGGTCGAACTTCGCGTAGCGCGGAATCTCGCAGTTCAGCAAATAGCCGGTGAGAACGGTCTTGCGCAGCGCCTCCTCGTTCGGCACGGGCAGCACGCCGGGCATGCCGAGGCAGACGGGGCAGACGTTGGTGTTCGGCTCGGAACCGTATTGGTTCGCGCAACCGCACCACATCTTGGATTTGGTTTTGAGCTGGACGTGAGTTTCCAGACCGATGACGGCTTCGTATTCCATTGCGCG
>CAINDH010000219.1 GCA_903847285.1 uncultured Verrucomicrobia subdivision 3 bacterium
ATGAGAGTCCAGCGATGTTTGCGGCGCGGAGCTGTCCATTCCCAGCTCCGGTCGGGCTTCGCCCTCCCTCCACTGGGAATGGACAAAGAAACAACGAAACCATAAAATCAAACCAATGCTCGGACTAACAAATCAGTGGTCCAGAAAAGCGAACCCTCTCACAGGATTTCTGACTCCCCGACGGCAGAGCGTAGGGCGTGGTCGGCGACGCGATGGGAACAAGGGCGCGCTCAGCCGACCTGCCCGCAGCCTGCCGTCGGGGTATCAGACTAATTTGGTTTTTTAGCGGGGGCGGCCAGTTTTGCAAGCGCAGGTGCGAGCCGCACCGGCGAGCAGCGGAGCGCCGTGAAAGCTGGACCGTCACCGCGACTATTGCCACGTCCTCGGCGACAGGCATCGCCTCGCGCCGTATTGCTGGTGTCTTGCCCGTGCGAAGCTCGCGGGCTAATTCCGTGACTTGGCCGGGCGAAGCCTCGCGGCCGTTTTTGGTTCTTCATCCGGGGTGCGTCCGCTGGAACTTTGACTGTCTCGAATGATTTGCTGACTTCGGAATGAGCGAGAGCATCCCGCGAAATCTGTGGAGCGGAGTGCGGCAGCGAATGGAGAGGCGGCAAACAATCGAGTCCGGCCGAAGTTCGGCATCCCAGCGGACGCGGGCGGAAGCGGGTCGATACTTGGTGCGAGGCACGAGCACAAGTGGCGGCTCGGTGACGCCAGGGGGTCCTTCCGGACTGGCACCATGCCGCACTGGCCAACTTGCTGAAACTAAAAAAGGCGAACCGGAAGTTGGGTGACGGTTCGCCCACGCGAGGAGCGAAGCGACGAGGGTTCGATGCCTGCCAGCGCGCCGTTGCATGGCGAACCTGAATGGTTGGATCGTGCTGAAATCATTCGCGCACCTGAACCGTTCTACGCGTGCGCGCTGGAGCGAAAGGCACGCCGAGTGGGACATTCGTGAACCCGTGAGGCGTGCCGGTGCTGGCGTCGCGGTGGCGTTAGCCGCCGCCGCCAGCATGAGCGTCAGGCATCCGCGCACGCGCCTGATGTGCGGAACAATTTTCCGAGCGCAGCGAGCTAAAAAACTTCCGCACAACTTTCGAAAATGGAAACCGTGAGCCGGTGCGTGTTCGTCATTGTTGAGCGCGCCGCATTCGCAAAGCGCGAACTAGTTTTTCTGTTGAGCAGTGCAGTCTTGTTGGATTGGAGCGTGCAATTTTTTCACGGCGTTTTCCCGGGGCACAACTACTCGCTCACGCCAGCACCAACGCTACTAGCCAGTTGGAAAAGAAATTTACCTTAGGAACGATATAATTAAGGCGAAACCACGCGGTAGAACCTTGATGAATTTTTTGTGATATTCGTTTCGGAAAAGACCCCGTCGCTATTGCCAAAAAAATTCGAATGGACGGTTGTCCAACTGCCGGGAGAAGCCAGATTGGTTGTGGATAAAACCCGGTATGGCTGTCCGCTCGGCCCATTGAAACTGAATTGAAAATCCCCACCCGCTAAAATCCGGCTAAAGGAAACAACTGGAGTTCCATACGTAACAATTTGGGTCAACCAATTGGTTGCCGGCGGATTCAGAAAATCTCCTGCATACTCCGCAGTGACCAAGTTGGTGCCAAAACCGAGCGCACTGGTGGCGAACGATGCCGTTCCGTTGGTCAACAGTATCGGTGTTCCCGCTGCGATACCATTGGTTCGAAATTGCACGCTGCCGGTCGGCGTGCCGTAGCCGTTCACTATGGCCGTGAAAATTACACTGTCCGAAAAAACGCTCGGGTTTTTTGACGAAGCGAGCGATGACGAGATGGTAGAACTTTCCACCCTACCCATAAAACGCCGCAGAAAAAAGGCGTCCGCACTCGCGGTGACCGTCACGTCGTAAAATCCGCCGTTGGTTTCGCTGCTCACGTTGAAAATGTTGGTGCTGTTCGCCGGAACGGAAATGCTCACCAGCCCGCCCGCGACGTAAGCATTCGTAACGGTGAAGGTCACCGCCGAAGCAGAAGTGTTAGCGAGCAGGATTTTGATTCCGCCGATCACCGGATTGATGAAACCGGTGGCTTCAATTTTTTGATAGTCCGCGCTCAAGTTGCCGGCGAATCGGCGTTGATATCCATTCGGGCCGTAGCAACTGAAATCGTATTTGCCAGCCGTGGTCGTCAGGCTGAATGTCGCGGCGGCAGTTTGCCGGCTCGTGACATCAAACGGCCACGGCCCGTCGGTGCGATATTTGTTTGGATAAATTCCAAAGTGGACGGAAGCCTCGCCAGCATTGGTCATCGTGATGCTAAAAGTGTTCGTAGCGGAATCCAGTGTGCAAAAAGCGTTTGGCTGATATGGCAGCGGCAGCGCCACCACCGCGCCGGTTTCCTGCGTGGGAAAAATTTGCGGCGACGGAACTGTGGGCGTCGTGCCGCTACCGCAACTAATCGGTGAAACTCCCGATTGAAAAACGTAGTTCGTATCTATGTGCGCGAAGTCGAACGCGCTCGTGAGGTCGCCACAAACTTGCCGCCGCCACGCGCTGATGTTTGGTTCTTTCACTCCGGTCCAGTTTTCGAGAAAGCGGATCACGGAAGTGTGATCAAAGACCTGCGAGCAAACTCTTCCACCACGCGTCCACGGCGACACGATGATGCACGGCACGCGGATGCCAAGGCCGATGGGCAGGCTGCCGACGAATTCATCGGGCGTTCCTGGCGGTGGCAAAATCGGCATCGCATGGTCATAAAATCCGTCGTTCTCATCGTAGTTCAAAATGAAAACTGTCGAACGCAGCACGTCGGGATTCAAAGCCAGAGCGTCGAGCAGTTGCTTCGTCAAATACTCGCCGCTGGCAGGCGAATCCGGCGGATGTTCCGTGTAGCCGCCCGGCGCGATCACCCACGACACCGGCGGCAGCGTGTTGTTCAGCACGCGATTCGCGAAATTTGCGAGCATGCCGTTGACGTTGGAGTCGCCGACCATTCCCTGATCGTGCAGCGGATTTCCTGCCGGAGCCTGTTTGTAAGCTGCGAACTGCGCGAGCACGTTGTCGGAACTGCTGCCAGTGACATGAAATACTTTCCACGGAATGCCCGCCGCCGTCAGTCGCTCGGGATACGTCGTCCAGGTGAAACCGTTGGGCAGCGTCGAGTTATCAATCTCCGGTCCGCCGCCCGTGCTGTGCGGATCAACCATGCCCGTCATCAGCGTGAAGCGGTTGGGATACGTCGAGGACAACACCGAACAATGATACTCGTCGCAAATCGTGTAACCCTCCGCAAGCGAGTAGTAATACGGTAGATCACTGCGATCCATGAACGCCATCGTTGCCGCAGTCTTGTTGGGAATCCACTGGTCATTCCAGCCATTGTTGACGGTGTTGTGCGTCGCCGTCCACGTATGGTTCAAGTCTGCGATGCACTGGATCGAAGTGTGAAATGGCAGTTCATTCGACGCGCCGGTCGGTTGATAAAATGCGTTCAGCCCGTTGGTGAACAGCAATGCGTTGCGGTCGCCGAACCCGCGCACACCGCGCAGCGAACCGAAATAATGGTCGAGCGAGCGGTTCTCCTGCATGAACACCACAACGTGCCGCACGTCCGCAATCGTTCCGATGACGCCGGTCGGCGTGATCACCAACTGTAGCTGCGTGCCCGTGTCGTTGAGCGACGCGGTGAAACCGTTGCACGACAAGCCCGGCGGCGCGACCAGCGTGACATTTCCGCCGCCCGTTTTCGGACCGTGTTGCAACAGAGTATAAGTCGCTGCGTTGGTCAACGAGATGCCGCCCAAAATCGTCACGCTCACAACGCCATTCAACGTCAGCGCACCAACCGTCAGCGGCGAATTAGCGACGAGGCCGAGCGAACTGCTGTTGGCGAGCGTGACGGAACTGTTGATGATTCCTGTGCCAGCCAGCTGCGCGCCGGTCAAAACATCTACGCGGCTCGCCGCGAGCGAACCATTGACCGTGAGCATGGCATTGCTGACGGAACATACGCCGCCGATGTTGTTGCTGCCGGTCAAAATCAAATTGCCCCAGCCAATCACCGACAACGCGAGCGTGCCGCTGGAATTTTTTATCGCGCCAGAGAAAATAGTATCCGTGGTTTGGTTGACCGTCAGTATGGTCGAGCCGCCGCCAGACACGTTGTCCACCGTGCCACTGCCGGCCAAATTGTTTATCAGCGGGCTGAACCCGCTTAGATCCAGCGCGCCGTTAACCGTGACATTTCCAAAACCGTTCCCGCCGGGAATGGCTTTCCCTGAACCCAGCGCCAGAGTTCCAGCCGCAATCAAAGTGTTGCCGGTGTAAAAATTTGTCGTGGCGAGCGTGAGTCGGGCGTTGCCATACTTGGTGAAATTCGCGGAGCCGGAAATGCTTCCGCTGCCGCCGATGAAATAATTGGCCGTGACATTTGAAACCACGACCGCGCCGGGTGAAATCGTAGCGGCGAGATTCACGGAAAAATTCGCCGCGCTGTCGTTGAACACCGTCACCGCAGAATCGGAAAAATTTGTCGGCGTGGCACTCCCAAAAATCCGCCAGTTGTTCGTGCCGGACAAATCCCAGTTGTTTGTCGGCGAGCCGAACCATTGCAACGACGCGTAATTATTCGTCGGGCCGGGAATGAAAACGAACGACGCGGCGGCATCGCTGGCGGGCAGCGTTTGCAGC
>CAINDH010000220.1 GCA_903847285.1 uncultured Verrucomicrobia subdivision 3 bacterium
TTGATTCGTCGTGTCGCCGCCTTCCGACTCGTCCCACCAGATGACGATGACGCCATTCGTCTTGTAGGCGGGTGACGCCATGATTTGCGGAATGAGCTTGGAGAGAAAATTATCGCCCTGCGCGATAGCCGCCTGGTCGCCGGTGTAGGTTGTGCCTTTGTAGGTGAACCCGCCGGTCAACGCGCTATGCATGTTGTTGAATTCATCCGGCGTGATCCAGTTGTAGCGGCCAATGAGTCCGTTCGTCAGGTGATTCAGAAAATTGGTGAAGGCGAAAACATTTTGGGTCTGCGTGTCACTGAAGAACGCCATGGGGTTGTGCTTCACGCCGTAATCGTATTGCGTGGTGCCGTGGTAGGGATTTACCGGCACGCCAGAGCCGGCTTTGCTGACGAGCGGGCTGGAACTGTATTGCACATCTTCCTGATAATTTTTCCAAGCGATGCCAGCGGTGTTCAATTGCGCGGTCAAATGCGGTGCGGTGAAAATATTTCCTGAGCCGACGCTGGGGTCATTGTCGGTGTGGACGTTGAAATCTGTTCCGGATTCTGCCCAAACATAATTCGGCTCGGAGCTATGCGCGCCAATGCCAGCGTTGAAATAACGCGTGCAGTAGGAAACCTGTGCGGCGTTTGTGTTGCCGGGCGTGACCAGACTGTTGATGTAGGGCGCGGCGACATTGCCAAAAACTTGTTGCGGACTCGAACCGGGCGTGGGCTGGGTCCAGTTGTGATTTTCCATGGCGATGACGAACACAGTTTGAATCGGCGGTAGCGTGGACACGGGCGCCGGCACGTTTGTGACGGTGACATTTACAACGCTGGACGTAGTGGATGCACCCAGATTGTCCGTGGCCACAGCGCTGAGGGTGTAAACGCCATTAGCCACGCCCGACCAAGTGAACGTGTAAGGCGCAGTCGCATCATCGGCAAGCTTCGTCGTTCCTTGAAAGAAGGCGACGTTCGTCACAAAGCCATCGCTATCCGCCGTGCTCGCGCCGAAGACGATGTTCGCAG
This sequence comes from uncultured Verrucomicrobia subdivision 3 bacterium, assembly GCA_903847285.1. Next base: position 1,017 of record CAINDH010000220.1, read on the forward strand.
GATTGGCGAAGGACGCGTTGTTCACCGGATTGGTGATGCTGACAGTTGGCGGCTGGTTCGGCGTGATGAATGAATTGGTCACCGTCAGCGTCGTGGAAGAATTCGCGGCGGCATTCAACGTCGCGCTACCAGGATAGGAGTAATTGATTTGGTAAGCACCGGCCGGAATCGTCGCCGTAGAAAACGTGAAGGAAAAATTTCCGACCGCATCGGTGAACGTATTCGTGACGCTTGTGCCGTTAATAGTGACGCTGACCAATTCCGAAGCCGCCGGATAAATCGTCCCGGTGGCGCTGACCTTCCCCGCGAGCGCAACGCTCGCCGTGCCGGCCAAAATGCTTTGGCTGGGAGTTAAATTGCTAAACGTCGGCGTCGGCTTGCCGGATGCGGGTGCGAAGGCGATTCCTTTCATGATGGTTCCTGCCGCGCCGGTGTAGAGCGTGACGTTGTTTCCCGTCGTGATGGCGATGGTGGCGTTGTAGCCCGCAGTGTCCGTGAGACGGATGACGCTGTTGGCCGTCGTCGCGCCCGTGCCAGTAGTGACGTAGAGATATGCGCCGCTGCCGTTCTTCGCGGCCGCGAGACCGAAGCCGCCAAAGGATGTAGTGTAAGTTCCGTTCGCGGTCCACGAACCAGAGACCAAGGAATACTTTTTGATGATGCCCGCCGCCGTGCTTGTTGAAGTGAGAACATAGAGCGTATCGAACGTCGCGCCATTGTTGCCGGATGAAACGAGATAAAAATCCTGCCCCGCCGTGTCGTTGACCAATCCCGGCAAACCTGTAATCGTCTTTGCGTCCGCAGAAACGGACGAGAGCACAATGTTTGCGGCCGTAGAAGCCTGTTGAAAAACATAGAGCACTCCACCAAAGCTTTTCAGCCCACGAAAATTTCCAGTAGTCACGGCGGCGGTTGTTCCATTTGTAAAAACACCACTTTGCTCAGCCACATACCAACCAGAATTATTCAGGCTCGTAGCGCAGCGGGTCTGATTGCCGCTCGCTAGTGTAAGTCGTCTGCAACACAAAACTACCCACATTGTTAAGCGAGCCGACACCGCGCGGGTTGAGCGTGTTCACATTCGCGGAAGTGTCCGTATTGTTCGCGCCCGTGAATGCAAGCATAGTTCCGTCATCGCTGTCAGCCAGGTAGCCCGTGCTTGTGGCAGAACCGCTAATGCGCAATGCGCTCGCTCCCGTGCCGCTGATGGCCACGGTGTTAACGGCGGACGGCTGGGCGGCAGTGGCGGGATTCAATTCCAAGATGGAACACGTCGTGTTATTTGCGCTCGCCGCCGCCTGTAGCACCGCCAGATTGCCGGCGGTGAATGGCAACGATGCTTGGACCATTTCAACTAAGCCCAGCAATATAATTGAAACCGACCATGCTACTTTAGCTGAGCGGATGTGAGTCCAGTTTGAGGAGTGATTCATTTGTTTCCTTGCCAGCGATTCTGGCAGAAGGGCGGCCTCGTTCAAGTTTGGATACGTTACAAACCAGTTACGCCCGCGACGCAACCTGCTCTGCAAAATCGACCGCCTTGCGGCAGAGCGGCTGCCAGTCCAATTCGGCGCGGACGCGAGACGAAGATTTTTCCGCAAGCGGCTTCCAATTAGAAACCGGCCCGTCGAGCCATTCGAGAATTTTAGTTCCAAAACTAACGCCGTCGAATTCCGCGAACTTCACCAGCGAATCATTTTTGAAATAACCCTGAACACTTTTCAGTGGTGTGCAGACCGTCGGCAAACCGGTGGCGACGTATTCCACAATCTTTGCGACGAACGCGCAGTGTGTGCCCGCCGATTCTTCGTAAGGCACGATGCCCACCGTGGCGCTCGCAAACTTTTGCGACACCTCGGCGTAAGGTGTGAAGCCTGGCACGTCGGATTTGAAATTCGGAATCACTGCCGCGCGTTGCAAAAATTTTTCCAGCCCCGCCGTGCGCCGCCCTACGAAACGAAAAATGGTTTCCGGCTTTTTTGCCACCACGGTTTTCACCGCGTCGAAAGCGATTTGCCCCAGATGATGAGCATCAAACGAACCGTGCATCACGACCACCGGCGGCTGGCCGGGCAACGGCAACTGCGCGCGCAACGGAAACGCCGCCGCATCGTAGCCATAGTAGATAGGACAAATCTTTTCAGAAGGATAACCGCGCGCAGCAAGGCGCGCGGCAAATTCATCCGAGATCGCGCACACGCCATCCACGCCGTAACGCACCGGCAGCGACATCTCGTAGCGCATCAGCGCGTGGACGAGCGGCTTGGGTGCGATGTAGCTGGGCCACGTTTCCATGAAACCCGTAAGCAAGTCAGGGAAATTCATCACCACCGGCAAACCAAGTTTCTTTTTTAATTTTCCGGCGGCTCCAGCTTCTGCTCTAAAACATGGAGTTGAAGCCACATATCTAAGTGGCAAATCTTCATAATTTAATATTTTATCCCTAACAATATTTGTGAGAGAAACTTCAGCAGTTGGTATTAGCCAA
>CAINDH010000221.1 GCA_903847285.1 uncultured Verrucomicrobia subdivision 3 bacterium
CTCTCGCTGTTGCGGCTGGGTGTGGACATGGAATTGTTTCCCGGCACGAACCGCGCGCTGGTGGATGAACTTTTTCTGATCACGCAGCCGGCGCATTTGCAGAAGCAGATTTCCGACAAGCTTTCCGCCGAGGAGCGTGACCTGCTGCGCGCCGACATGGTGCGGGAGCGTTTGAAAAACGTCAGCCGACCGGTGACAAAATAACCTCTAGGATTGGACAAACCAACCGAATCGTAGCAACATAAGTCGACTATGAGTGATGAAGCCATGAGCAATTTTACCCCGCGCGCGCAACAGGTTTTGGCGCTGGCGCGGAAGGAAGCTGACCGCCTCAACCACAATTTTCTCGGCACCGAGCATTTGTTGCTGGGCCTGATTAAGCTGGGGCAGGGCGTCGCCGTGAATGTCATCCAGAAAATGGGTTTGGATTTGGAGACGGTTCGGCTGGAAGTTGAAAAACAAGTCGGCACCGGCCCCGACCAGAAGCTGATTGGCAACATTCCCTACACGCCACGCGTGAAAAAAGTTATCGCGCTGGCGCAGAAGGAAGCAAAAAATCTCAATCACACTTACGTCGGCACCGAACATCTGCTGCTTGGTTTACTTCGCGAAGGCGACGGCGTGGCGGCAAAAGTTTTGCGCGCGCTCGATGTGGACATCGAACAATGCCGTCAGGAAATCTTGAAAGAGTTGGACCCGAACTTTGCTGCACAGGGTGGCGAGGAACAACCGCCGTCCGGTGAGCCGTCCGAGAAGCCGACACCTGGTGCCGCCGCCGAGAAAAAAGGCGAAGTCAACACGCCCGCGCTGAAAGCGTTTGGTCGCGACCTGACGGAAATTGCGCGCAAGGGCGACATGGATCCGGTCATCGGTCGCAAGAACGAAATTGAGCGCGTCATCCAAATTCTCTGCCGCCGCACGAAGAACAATCCCGTTCTCCTCGGCGAAGCGGGCGTGGGCAAGACGGCCATCGTCGAAGGTCTGGCGCAGGAAATAGCGGCCGGCAATGTGCCGGAAATTTTGCTTGGCAAGCGCGTCATCACGCTTGACCTCGCGTTGATGGTCGCGGGCACGAAATATCGCGGCCAGTTTGAGGAACGCATCAAAGCGGTCATGGACGAAATTCGCCGGGCGAAGAATGTCATTCTGTTCATTGATGAGTTGCACACCATCGTCGGCGCCGGCTCGGCGGAAGGCACGATGGATGCGAGCAACATCATCAAGCCCGCGCTTTCCCGCGGCGAGATGCAATGCGTTGGCGCGACGACGTTGAACGAGTATCGCAAATACATTGAGAAGGATGCCGCGCTGGAACGCCGTTTCCAATCGGTGAAAGTCGAAGCGCCATCGATAGATGATGCGATCGCGATTTTGAAAGGCTTGCGCCACAAATACGAAGAGCATCACAAGGCGGAGTTCACCGACCTGGCCGTGGAACAGGCTGTGAAACTTTCTGACCGTTACATCACCGACCGGTTTTTGCCGGACAAGGCGATTGATGTTTTGGACGAGGCTGGTTCGCGCGCGCGCATCAGCACGATGACGCGTCCGCCGGAAATCAAAGCGATGGAAGCCGAGATTGAAGAGATCAAAGGCCAAAAAGAAAAATCCATTAAGAATCAGGATTTTGAAGGTGCGGCCAAGATGCGCGATCAGGAAAAGCAGGCGAAAGACAAGATGGAAACCCTGCTTAAAGACTGGCGCACGAAGGGTGACGAAAAGCGGATTGTCGTCGGGGAAGATCAAATTTTGCAGGTTGTCTCCAAGTGGACGGGCATTCCGCTGCAGCGCATGGGGCAGGATGAAATGGCGCGTCTGCTCACGGTGGAAGTGGAGATGGAAAAAGTTGTCGTCGGCCAGCGCGAGGCGGTTTCTGCGCTGTGCAAGGCGCTGAAACGTTCGCGCGCAGATTTGAAAGATCCGCGTCGTCCGATTGGAACATTTCTTTTGCTCGGCCCGACCGGTGTTGGCAAAACCTTGCTGGCCAAGACACTCGCGGAGCAGATGTTCGGTGACGCGAAGTCGCTCATCCAACTCGACATGAGCGAATACATGGAGAAGTTCAACGTCTCGCGCCTCGTGGGTTCACCCCCGGGCTACGTGGCTACGAAGAAGGCGGACAGCTCACGGAAAAAGTCCGGCGCAATCCGTATTCCGTCGTGCTCTTTGACGAAATTGAAAAAGCGCATCCTGACGTGTGGAATATGCTGTTGCAGATTCTCGAAGAAGGAAAGTTGACCGACAGCATGGGTCGCATCGTGAATTTCCGGAACACAATCATCCTGATGACGTCGAACGTCGGTTCGGACACGTTGCGGAAATCGTCCACGCTCGGCTTCGCGCCCATCACGGATGAGGCCACCTACGAGAAGGCTCGCGAACGTGTCATTGAAGAGGCGAAGAAAACGTTCCGCCCGGAATTTTTGAACCGCTTGGATGATGCTATTGTATTCCGTTCGTTCACCAAGTCTGACCTCATTGCGATTTTGAGTTTGGAAGTCGAAAAAGTTTTGGCGCGTTTGCGGAAGAAAAATCTCAAGCTCGAACTCGACGACAAGGCCAAAGACCTGCTCGTGGAAAAGGGCTACGACCCGCAATACGGCGCGCGTCCGATGCGCCGCGCGGTCGAGCGTTTCTTCGAGGATCCGCTGGCCGAGGAAATTCTCAAAGGTGCGCTGGTGGAAGGTGATTTGATTAAAGTCACCGCCGACAAGGAAAAGCTGCTGTTCAACCAAAAGCCAGCTTCGACAGAAGGTGCCGTAGCGAGTTGAGCCAGGACGAGTTTCCAAGCCGCGTTGAAAAACGCGGCTTTTTTGTTGGCGAAATTCTCCGGCAAAATTTACGCTGTGCATATGAAAGGCATCATCCTTGCCGGCGGCGCCGGTTCGCGGTTGTATCCGCTCACGCTTGTTGCAAGCAAGCAACTCCAGCCGGTTTTCGACAAGCCGATGGTTTATTATCCGCTCACGACGCTCATTGAGGGCGGCATCCGCGAGTTGTGTCTGATTTCCACGCCGCACGATTTGCCGCGTTTCAAGCAACTGCTCGGAGACGGCTCGCGCTTTGGTGTCACGATTGATTATCGCGAACAGGAAAAGCCGGCCGGCATCGCGCAGGCATTTCTCATCGCTGAAAGTTTCATCGGCAAGGACAACGTAACGCTGATCCTCGGTGATAATATATTTTACGGCGGCGATTCTTTTCAGCGCGCGTTTGGCGAATTTAAATCCGGCGCGACGATTTTCGGCTACCACGTCAACGATCCTGAACGCTACGGCGTGGTGGAATTTGACGCTGCCGGCAAGGCGGTTTCCATCGAGGAAAAACCCGCGGCGCCCAAGAGCAATTACGCGGTGCCGGGGCTTTACATCTATGACAACGAAGTCGTCGGTATCACAAAAAATTTGAAACCATCCGCCCGCGGTGAGCTGGAAGTCACGGCGTTGAACGTGGAATACCTTCGTCGTGGCCAGCTTCGCGTGCAGCGCTTGAATCGCGGCTTTGCGTGGTTGGACGCGGGGACCAGCAGCAGCCTGCACGATGCGAGCGCGTATGTGCAGACGATTGAAAAGCGTGCGGGTATCAAGATTGGTTGTCCCGAAGAAGCGGCCTTCCGCAGCGGCGTGGTGTCGCTGGTGCAGTTGGAAAGAATTGTTGCCGCAATGCCGAACTGCGAATACCGCGCGTATCTGGAAACCGAAGTCGTGGCGGAGGCCAAGCGCCTGCAAAACTAATCAATATTTATGATCTTACTGCTCGGAGCCACCGGCTACATCGGCGAGGCGTTTGCTCAAGAACTGCGTCGGCGTGGAAAAGAATTCATCACGCTATCGCGCAGCCAAGTGGATTACGCCCGGTTTGATGTGCTGCTGGAATTTCTGCGGGCCAAAAAACCGACATTCGTGCTCAACAGCGCGGGCTACACCGGCAAGCCGAATGTGGATGCATGCGAACTCGACAAGGCTGGCACGCTCGTCGGCAACACGTTGCTGCCGCAGACCATCGCGCACGCGTGCGCGGCGGCCGGTATTCCGTGGGGGCACGTTTCCTCCGGCTGTATTTATAGCGGCGCGAAAATTTTGGAAAATGGAAAGCTGCGCGCCGAGAAAGACCTGACCAAGCCCGAGCTCCACGCGCTCGCGGAGAAAAGATCTCCCGCCATCTTCGGTTTCAGTGAAAATGACGCGCCGAATTTTTCTTTCCGCGACCAGCCATGCAGTTTTTACAGCGGCACCAAGGCGCTGGGCGAGGAGGCGATGGTGGGCATCGGCCAAAGCTACGTCTGGCGGTTGCGGATTCCGTTCGATGAGTTCGACAACAAACGCAATTACTTGAGTAAGGTGCAGCGTTATGTGAAAGCGTATGAGAATGTAAACTCCATTTCGCATCGCGGCGAATTTGCCAGCGTCTGTCTCGATTTGTGGGAACGTCTTGCGCCATATGGCGTTTATAACATGACGAATCCAGGCTATGTCACTACGCGTCAGGTGGTGGCCTTGATTGAAAAGCATTTGAAGCCCGCACGGAAGTTTGAGTTCTGGGCGAACGACGACGAATTCTACAAAGTCGCCGCCAAGACGCCTCGCTCGAACTGCATCATGGATGTCTCCAAGTTGCTGGCGACGGGCGTGAAAGTCCGCAGCGTTGAAGAGGCGTTGGAACATTCGCTGAAAAACTGGAAGCCGGAATAAATTTTAAAATGAATCTACTTATCACCGGCGGCGCGGGCTTCATCGGCTCCAATTTAATCCAGCACGTCATCGACGACGCACCCGTCACGAAGCTCGTCAATCTTGACTGCCTCACTTACGCGGGTCGGTTGGAAAATCTGGAGCAAGTCGCCAAACATCCTAAATATATTTTTGAAAAGGTGGATTTGCGTGACAAAGCGGCGACGCTGCGCGTGGTCGAGCAGCACGCGATCACGCATGTCATGCATCTCGCGGCGGAATCCCACGTGGACCGCTCGATCACCGGGCCGGGCGATTTCATCACGACGAACATCCTTGGCACCTTTAATTTGCTCGAAGCCTGCCGTGCGGTTTGGAATGGAAAATTTGACGGCAAAAAATTTCATCACGTCTCGACGGATGAAGTTTATGGCTCGCTCGGCGCGACGGGTTTGTTCACTGAGACCACTTCCTACGCGCCGAATTCGCCGTATTCCGCAAGTAAAGCATCATCCGATTTTCTTGTCCGCGCCTACCATCACACTTACGGATTGCCGACAGTCATCACGAACTGCTCGAACAATTACGGGCCGTTTCAATTTCCGGAAAAGCTGATTCCCGTCGTCATCCAGAGCGTGATGGCGCGCAAGAATGTTCCCGTCTATGGGGACGGCATGAACGTGCGCGACTGGCTCTACGTCCGCGATCACGCGGAGGCGCTGTGGACGGTGCTGGGCAAGGGCGCGCTCGGCGAGACCTACAACATTGGTGGTCACAACGAGTGGGCGAACATCCACATCGTGCAGCTTATCTGTGACACCATTGATGAATTCGCCCCGCAGCTTGGCGGCAATTCGCGATCGCTCATCACGTTTGTGAAAGATCGTCCCGGTCACGACCGCCGCTACGCGATTGATGCTACGAAGATTCAGAAAGAACTCGGCTGGGTCCCGGCACACAAGTTTGAGCAGGGCATCCGCGAGACGATTCGCTGGTATCTGGACAACCAGGACTGGGTTAAATCCGTCTTGAAAAAATAATAGTCTGAACGCTTTTGACCGCTGTGCCCTCAAATCCTCGATTGAATATGCACCGCGCCAAAATGTTTCTTCTGCTAGCCGCCGTGGTTTGCATTGCGCCGTTCATTCACGCCGCCCCGGACAGCACTATTGCTTGGAACAGTGCGGCTGACCGTGTGAGCGCAGATATCTACCAGCAGCCTCTGTTTCCCGTGTTGGAAATCATCGCACACCAGACCGGGTGGCATATTTTCGTAGAGCCGGAAGCGGCACGGACAGTGGATGTAAAATTTTCCAACCTGGCTTCTGGCGAGGCCTTAAAAAAAATTCTCGGCAACCTGAACTTCGCGTTCGTGCCGAAGACGAACGAGGCGTCGCAGCTTTATGTTTTCATCACACAGCAGGGCAACGCCACGCGGCCGGTCATTACGGCTACGAATCTGGCCAAGGTGGAAAAACTCAAGCATGTTCTTAACGAACTCATCGTGAAGCTTAAGCCGGGCACGGACGTTGATGCCCTGGCGAAATCCGTCGGTGCCAATGTCACGGGACGCGATGACAAGCTGGGAATTTACCGGCTGCAATTCGAAGACGAGGCCGCGATGGAGGTTGCGCTGGCGAAATTAAAATCCAACACCGACGTGGCAGCGGTGGAATATAATAATTACTACGACGCGCCGCAGAAGCCGGAGCTTGCGCCCAACTCGAAGCCCAATGAGACAAAACTGACGCTCGATGATTCCAAGGCTGGCGACCCGTGCCATCCGGTCGTGGCGGTGATTGACACGCAGGTTCAATCGCTCGGCAAAGACCTCGACCAGTTCGTGATGAAACCGGTTTCCGTGGTGGGCGACATGGCTGCCGCCGCTGCGGGTGGCGTGACGCATGGCACGGCAATGGTGAGCGCGGTGCTGGATGCCATCGCCCAATCGTCCGGCGGCCACAGCGCGGTGAAAATTTTGCCCGTGACGATTTACGATTCAGGCGAGCAGACGACGACGTGGAATGTTGCTCGCGGCGTGCAGGCAGCGTTCAATAACGGCGCTTCTGTCTTGAACATGAGCCTCGGCGGTGCAAGCGATAGTGCCATTTTGGACGACGTGATCCAGCAGGCTCTGGCGAAGGGAGTGGTGATTTACGCGGCGGCGGGCAATCAGCCGGTTGCGACGAAAACTTTTCCCGCCGCGCTACCGGGAGTGAACGCCGTCACCGCGTTGAGTTCACCCGGACAAATTGCGCCGTATGCGAATTTTGGGAATTTTGTTTCGCTCGCCTTACCCGGCGCGAATGTAGTGCGGCAGGGCAACCAATCTTACATGGTGCAGGGAACTTCTACTGCGACGGCTTACGCTTCCGGTGTAGCTGCGGGAACCAAGGGGATTGATTGCGCCTCATGGTCGGAAATTCAGGGCGCGATGCAGAAGAAATTTCCCGTGCCGCAGAAGTAGAAACTGGCAGCCAGAGGTCAGAGGCGTGAGAAACACCAGTGCAGCGCACAAAACAATTCCGTCTTCTGACTTCGATTTTCTGCCCGCTGTCTTACGTCAGTGAGAGAGGCAGCCGTATTTGATGAACGTGCCAACAAATACTCCCACTGAAGCAATCAACAGCCACGGGCTGCCGTGCATCAGCAAAACAATTCCCCAACTGATGAAGAAGGTGAATAACAGAAAAGTCAGGATGGCCAGCGCGAATTTCATCGGCTCAGATTGTATTCATTTCAATCCGGCGTGCAAGCACTTCACTCGTTTGTAGACTTGTCTCAAGCCCGATTTTCGAGAATAACTTCGCCATGCAAAACAAGACCGTGCTGGCCTTTCTCGATGACGTCTATGAAGACCTCGAACTATGGTATCCCAAGCTGCGTCTGGAGGAGGCTGGTTACGCGCTGAAATGTGCCGCACCCGAAATCAAAACCTACGCGGGCAAACACGGCTATCCCGCCGTGTCGGATTTAATTTTGAAAGATGCGAACTCGAAAGATTTTTGCGGCCTACTGGTGCCCGGCGGTTTCATGCCCGACAAGTTGCGCCGCGATGCGAAGGTGCTTTCTCTCACGCGCGAGTTTTTTGAGCAGGGCAAAATGGTTGCCTTCATCTGCCATGGAGGTTGGATTCCAATCTCGGCGAAAATCCTTAAAGGCAAGCGCGTCACTGGGTCGCTGGGTATCAAAGACGATCTGGAAAACGCAGGTGGCATCTGGGTCAATGAACCAGTCGTGGTGGACGGCAACCTGATCTCCAGCCGAACGCCGAAGGATTGTGCTCCTTTCGGCGCGGCGATGGTGAAATTCCTTGATGTCGGTTTTCGTCGTTGAAATGCGCGGCAGATTTCTTAAACTCCCGCCATGCAAGACTCGCAACTCGCACAATATATTCCGATTTTGTTTCTGCTCGCCGCCGCCGTAGGTTTCGCGGGCGGGACGTTGTTGCTCTCCGTGCTGCTCGGCAAATACGCCAAGAGCGACAAGGCCAAGGACGCTGCCTACGAGTGCGGCAAAGACCCCATCGGTAGTAACACCGGACGCTTTTCAGTTCAATTCTACCTCGTGGCGATGCTGTTCATCCTGTTCGATATTGAAGTGGTATTCATGTATCCGTGGGCCGTCGTCTATCGGGACATGCTCGCGGAACACGCCACGCGCAACCTGATTTTCGGCTCAATGATTTCCTTCCTCGGCATTCTATTCCTCGGCTACGTCTATGCCGTGAAGAAAAAAGCCTTGGACTGGAAGACCTAGAAGATTTCAAAAGCACAAAAGCGTTGAAGCGAATTTCGCTTCAACGCTTTTTGTTTTTCGGAATTGAACGCCGCTCTTACTTGCTGGCGAGCGACGTGGACACTATCGCCTGCGCTTCGGCAATGATCGTTTCCAGATGTTCGGTGCCTTTGAAGCTTTCGGCATAAACCTTGTAGATGTTTTCCGTGCCGGAGGGGCGCGCCGCAAACCAGCCGTTTGCCGTCTCTACCTTCAAGCCGCCGATGTCTGCATTGTTGCCGGGCGCACGCGTGAGCTTTTGCGTGATGGCGTCACCAGCGAGCGTGGTGGCGGTAACGGCGGCAGGTGTCAGTTTCTTAAACGCCGCCTTCTGCTCTGGCGTGGCCGGGGCGTCGATGCGCTTGTAGCTCGGTGCGCCAAACTTCGCGGTCAGTTCCGCGTAATGCTGTCCGGGGTCTTTGCCGGTTATGGCGCAAATCTCCGCCGCGAGCAGGCCGAGGATCAGGCCATCCTTGTCCGTGCTCCAGACGCTGCCGTCGCGGCGCAGGAAACTCGCGCCTGCGCTTTCTTCACCGCCAAAACATACCGAGCCATCCGCGAGACCGGGCGCGAACCACTTGAATCCCACCGGCACTTCCATGAGCTTGCGGCCGAGCGCGCCCACGACGCGGTCAATGATGCTGCTGCTCACGAGCGTTTTGCCGACGGCAGAATTTTTATTCCACTGCGGCCGATGTGTGAGCAGGTAATTGATGGCGACGGCGAGGTAATGATTCGGGTTCAACAATCCCGCTGACGGCGTAACGATGCCATGCCGGTCGGCGTCCGGATCGCAGCCGAACGCGACGTTGAATTTATCTTTCAATCCGACGAGGCTCGCCATCGCATACGGACTGGAGCAGTCCATGCGAATTTTTCCGTCGTGGTCGAGCGTCATAAAGCCGAATTGTGGATCAATCTTCGTGTTCACCACCGTGATGTCCAAACCGTAACGCTCCTTGATGGGCTGCCAGTAAGGGAGCGACGCACCGCCGAGTGGATCAATACCGATGCGCACACCGGCTTTGCGGATGGCTTCCATATCGATCACCTCGCCGAGCGTCGCGACGTAGGGCGTGATGAAATCATGTTGATGCGTGTTGCTCGCCTTGAGCGCGGATTCGTAAGCGAGACGCTTCACATCCTTGTTGCCGCCGCGCAGAAGTTCGTTCGCGCGATTTTGCACCCAGCCGGTGATGTCGGTGTCCGCCGGTCCGCCGTTCGGTGGATTATATTTGAAGCCACCATCAGACGGCGGATTGTGCGACGGCGTGATGACGATTCCATCCGCGAGACCGCTGGTGCGTCCGCGATTGTAAGTGAGGATGGCATGCGAGATGGATGGCGTGGGCGTGAAGCCGTCGTCCTGTTGGATGAACGTCTCGACGCCGTTGGCCGCGAGCACTTCCAGTGCGGTTCGTTGCGCGGGTGGAGAGGCCGCGTGCGAATCTTTGCCGATGAACAGCGGGCCAGAAATATTTTTACCGCGACGGAATTCGCAGATGGCCTGTGTGATAGCGAGGATGTGAGCCTCCGTGAACGTGCCGTTGAACGGCGTGCCGCGATGCCCGCTCGTGCCGAAGCTGACGAGCTGGTTGGGATTCGTCATGTCCGGCTGCCGCTGGTAGTAATCCTGTTCCAGCTTGCGGACATCAATCAGCGATTCGGCGTGTGCAAGTTTTCCGGCCAGTGGATGTAAACTCATAAAAAATTCAAAACGAACGGACGTATTTTGTGCCAGTCGGGCGAGTCGCGCAACCTCTGTTGTTTCGCTGCCAACTCGTCGCGGAGATCAAGCCGTAATCCAGCGGAGCGTAGAACTATGTTTTGCGCTCCGACATTTACCTCAAGCCCCGGCCAATTCTGCCGAAATCGTATCATGGATTCCCGCGTCGGGAGTCACGCCGCGCACCAAATCAGAAGACTTGACCATGAGCCAGACCACGGACACGAACGGGCACAAAACGTATATCCTAATTGTCGAGGACAGCTTGCCGCAGGCGGTTTTCCTCCGGCGCATCTTGGAAAAAACCAACTACGAGGTTGACCTTGCCAGCAATGGCGCCGAAGCCCTCGACCTGCTCGAACTCCGCCGCCCAGCCATGATCATCAGCGATGTCATGATGCCCGTGATGGATGGCTACACGCTTTGCCAGCGCGTGAAGGCCTCGGAAAAATTTTGCGATGTGCCCTTCATGTTGCTCACCTCGCTCTCCGACCCGCAGGATATTTTCAAGGGTCTGGAATCCGGCGCCAATTTTTACAGCATCAAGCCTTACGACGGAGCCGTGTTGTTGAAGCGCGTGGGCAACATCCTCGACACCAACTGCGCCCAATACGCCACGAACGCCTCAGCGGGCATTGACGTGAACTACGCCGGGCAGAAATATTCCATCAGCGCCGGTCGCAGCCAGATCATTGACCTGTTGCTCGCCACATTTGAAAACATCGTCCGCAAGAACACCGAACTCACCGAGGCTAACCACAAACTCACCGAGGCGCTGGAGGCGAACAAAACCTTGCGCGGACTGATTCCAATCTGCGGCTACTGCAAAAAAATCCGCGACGACCGCGGCTACTGGAGCCAGGTGGAAAGCTTTGTGGCCAAACATTCCGAGGCGAAGTTCAGCCACGGCATCTGCCCCACCTGCTTCGAGCAGCAGATCCTCACTTTGGGTTTGAAGAACGGCAAGCCCGTGGCCGTGGCGGCATAATTGGTAGCAGCGGACGTGAGTCCGCTCATGCTCGTCCTAGCGCGGGGAGACATTTTGAGCGGACTCACGTCTGGCGGCAACGGCAGGGATGCACACTTTTTTGTTTCCCGCATTGATTGGCGTGAATCCATTTTGAACTGCGTTGAACCAGTTCATTCCAAGCGGCGCGGACGGAAGTGCTGGCGTAATTCCCGCCAGCGGTTTGGTGATTCCGCCGCCAGCGAACGTAATTCCCAGAATCGTTCCGGTTCCTCCGTTGGTTATTTTTGTGACTCCCGCCGGAATCTTGGTGACCACCGCCACGATTTTGGGAGTCACCGGAATCATTCCGGTGACTCCCAAAACTTCCGGGGGACTCCGTCCGTAATTTCCGAAGAACCCAAAACTTCGGCGGGAGTTCCCAAAATCATTCCCGGACCTCCCGCCGCAACGGCGGGGAATCCCATAACCATCGCGGGACTCCGTCAGCAACGCCCGTGACTACCGCCGTTTCGTTGGGAGTCACCAAAATGACGACGGGAGTCCCCAAAACGATGGCGGGGACCCCCAAAATCGTTTCGGGATGTCCCAAAACTATTTTGGGAGTCCACAAAGGCTGAAAAACCTCAAAAACGAAGGGCGGCATGGCGTGGGCTGAATTTTGTATGGATAAGTCGCCCATGATGACGCCGGTGGCAATATATCTGTAACTATACCTTGGTGTGCCCTAACCATTCCCGCAAGGTTCCATCCTCGGCAGCGTCAGCCGCGTATGGGCTTCCACCAACCTCGCGCAATGGCAACCCATCTCCACCAATGTGGTCGGGGCAAACGGACTGTTCCAATTCACGGACACCAACGTGATTGGCAAGCCCACGAAGTATTACCGCGTGTCAACGCCGTAACGCGGGCGTCGGTGGTGTTGGTGCTCGTTTATTGATGGTAGCAGCGGACGTGCGTCCGCTCATTCTAGCCCTGGCGCGGGGAGACATTTAGAGCGGACTCACGTCCGCTGCTACGCGGATTAAAGATACGGCGAGAACAAGCGCGCAATGGCATCGCGCAATTTTGCCGGAAGATTCCTGCCGTCCACTTCGGCCAAAGTCACTTGGCGGGCGGCGGCGATTTTTTTGGCGATGACCTTTTCCATCTCTTGCGCGAACTCGCGGCCGTAGCATTCCACGTTCAATTCAAAATTCAGCCGCAGGCTGCGCGCGTCCCAGTTGGCGGAACCGAGCAAGACCCAGTGGCCGTCCACGATCATCAGCTTGGAGTGGTCGAACGGAGGTGGCGTGAGCCAGATGTGGCAGCCGCGTTCCAGCACCTGCCACCACAAGGCACGCGAGGCCCAATGCACGGGCGGCAGGTTGTTTTTGGCTGGCAGGATGATGTCCACGCGCACGCCACGCAGCGCAGCGAGGTTAAGTGCAGTGATGAGCGCGGTGTCGGGCAGAAAATAGGGCGTGAGAATCTTGACGGAGGTCTGGGCCTCGGCAAGCGCGGCGAGCAACGTCCAGCGGGCGTTCTCAAAATCGGTGTCCGGCCCGTCGGGAACGACGCGGGCGATGACGTTGCCGGCTGCTTTGACTTCGGGAAACCAAAGTTCGCCGTCGAGGATTTCATTCGTGGTGAACGCCCAGTCGTTGGCGAAGGCTTCCTGCAATTCCGTGACGACCGGGCCTTCCACGCGGAAGTGGAGATCTTGCACGGGGCTTTTTGGATTTGCCGCCAACACATTTCCCTGCCGGATGTTCATGCCGCCGGTGAAGGCGATCACGCCATCTATGATGAGTGACTTGCGATGGTTGCGGAGGTTGATGGTGGCCACGCGCCAGGGCGTGAGGATGGAAGTTGGCAAAAATTTGGCGAAGGGAATTTTGGCATAACGCAGTTTCCAGGTGATGGGCGGAAAGGAGTAGCGGGTGCCCGCCGAGTCCACCAACACGCGCACGGCGACGCCGCGTTTCATGGCGCGCTTCAACGCGGCGGCGAATTTTTTTCCACTGAGGTCGTTGTCAAAAATATAACTACAGAGCGTGACGGATTTTTTGGCGGCTTCAATCGCGGCCAGCATGACTGGAAATGCTTCGTCGCCGTTGACGAGCGGTTCGATTTTATTTCCCGCCGTGAGCGGCTGGGTGACGACGCGGCTGACGACGCAGGCGATGTGTTTGAGATGCTCCGCGCCGTCGTGCTCGGGTTCGCCGAGATTTTCTGGAACCGGGTGGCTGAAGGTTTTGTGCACGCCGAGTTTGATGGCGTGGCGGCGGATGCGGTTCACGCCAAGCGCCAGGTAGAGCAGGGGACCGAGCGCGGGCAAGGTCCAGATGACGCCGAGCCAGATGGTGGCGGCGCGGGTATCGCGCTTGTGTAGCAGGGCGTGACCGGAGGCGAGCAGACAGGCGAGAAGGTCAAACCCGGCGGCGACGTGCGGCCAGTATTTGGTGATGAGCGCGAGCCAGTCCATGCGCGGGAAGTTTCGGCGGAAAATTCAGCGGGCGCAAGTGTGAGGAAGTTGCTGGGAACGGATCCGATCTGGGACAGCTGGAGAATTCACGCTCGCCCTTTGGCGTGGTTTGTGATTGCATCGCGGCTGTCTATGGAACGAACCGCCTCAAACAGGTGTCGTCAAAACGCTTGTAAGCGTGGGAGGTCTGCCTTGATACTTTTCGCCGTCGCGTGCCTGCTGAATTCCACGCACGTTTTTTCCGCCGAACCGATGCGCTACCTTTACAACGCGCCGGAGTCCAGCCTCGATAGAAGATACCTCTATCACTGGACCATCCTGAAAACTGCGCTGGAAAAAACCATTCCCAAATATGGCGCGTATGAAATGGTGGCGTCCAAGCCCATGACGGAAAAACGCCAGACGTTTGAACTTAAAAATGCCACGGGAAAATTATCCGTCATGTATCTTGGCACGACGCCGGACATGGAGCGCGACC
>CAINDH010000222.1 GCA_903847285.1 uncultured Verrucomicrobia subdivision 3 bacterium
CTGAAAGCCTCGCTTGTTCTCCTAGATTCTTCTGCTACCTTCCGCCGCTCGACTGTGAACATCACTGACGAAATCCAGCGGCGACGCACATTCGCCATCATCTCGCATCCGGACGCAGGTAAAACTACGTTGACGGAGAAGCTGCTGCTTTACGGCGGCGCGGTGCAACTCGCCGGCTCGGTGACGGCGCGCAAAAACCAGCGGGCGACGACGAGCGACTGGATGGAACTGGAAAAAAAACGCGGCATCTCCATCAGCTCGACGGTGCTGCAATTCGATTACGACGGCTACCGTATCAACCTGCTGGACACGCCCGGCCACAAAGATTTTTCCGAAGACACTTACCGCGTGCTGACCGCTGTGGACTCGGTGGTCATGGTGATTGATTCCGCGAAAGGCATTGAGCCACAGACCCGCAAATTGTTTGAAGTCTGCCGTCAGCGTGGTGTGCCGATCTTCACGTTCATGAACAAGTGCGACCGGCCGATGAAAGAGCCGCTGGCCTTGCTGGATGAATTGGAAAAGGTGCTCGGGATCGTCGCGTTTCCGGTGAACTGGCCGATTGGCAATGGCGCGGATTTTCAAGGCGTGTATGACCGGCAGACGAAAACCATGCACACCTTCGAGCGCGTGGTCGCTGGAAAGTATCGCGCGCCGGTGGCCGTCGGCAACCTGCACGACCCGGAAGTGCGCGGCAATTTGAGTGAAGCCGACTGGAACAAGACGGTCGAAGAATTGGAGATGCTGGAAATCGCCGGAGAAGGTTTCGATGAAGCCGCCGTGCTTGCAGGCAAGACGACGCCAGTCTTTTTTGGCAGCGGCGTGAATAATTTCGGCGTGCAGCTTTTGCTCGACGGCTTCCTGAAACATTCGCCCGCGCCGAAATCGCGCGTGATGGGCGGCATCGAGATCGCCCCGGAAAACCCGGCCTTCTCCGGCTTCATTTTCAAAATCCAGGCGAATATGGATCCGCGCCATCGCGATCGCATCGCGTTCATTCGCGTCTGTTCCGGCAAATTTGACCGCGACATGACAGTGCATCACTCGCGCTCGGAAAAGAAAGTCCGCCTTTCCAGTTCACACAAACTATTCGGCAACGAACGCGAAACCGTTGACGAAGCCTATCCCGGCGATGTCATCGGCCTGGTCGGTCACGATGGGTTTGGAATCGGCGACACGTTGACGACCGATCCAAAAATTGCCTACAAGGAAATTCCGCGCTTCACGCCGGAAGCGTTTTCATTTTTGCACAATCCCAACACGGGAAAATATAAACAGTTCCGCCAAGGTCTCGACCAATTGTTGCAGGAAGGCGTTATTCAAGCGCTCTACCTGCGCAACTCGTCTATCAAGACACCGCTGCTCGCTGCCGTCGGTCCACTGCAATTTGAAGTCGTGCAGTTCCGTCTAGAAAGCGAATACGGGGCGGAGTCGCGTCTCGAAGCCGCCACGTGGAGCGTCGTCCGCTGGCTGCCTACGGATATCACCGAAGATGCGCTCGATGCGCTCTCTCTGCCCACTGGCGCAAAGCTCGCCTACGACATCGGCAAAAATCCCGTCGCACTTTTCCAAAACGAATGGTCCGCCAATTATTTCAATGAGACGAATAAGAATTGCCCGCTCTCCGCGCAGCCGGTGCAGACGGCGCGGGAATAAATCCGAGGCAAAGATTGCCAGTCTATTTTTGTAATACCTTTTCACTACAAGATTTCCATTGCCACAACCGTCACCCGGATTTAACTTGGCAGTAACAAATTTTACCTATGTCGAACGCCTCAAAAGAATCATCGTCGGCGAACGATTTGCTGAAGAACTCCACGCTCTACCGCGAGTTCCAAGCCGAGCGCGAGGAAATCCTGCGCCACAAGTGGATTGAATCGGAAAAAGCCGGTCGCGACATCGGTTTCGAACAGGCGCTCACAGACTGGATCATCAAGCATCGCGCCACCTGGCGCAAAACCCGGCAGTCACAGTCGAATTAACCCATCACCAACCGTTCCTTTAACGCGGCCCTGCGAGGCGGCGAAGGAAAAATGAAAACGAAACGAAGAACGCGAATCTGTTCCGCCCGGCGGAGTGATTCGCGATTTTTTTATGCCTGAATCCACCGTCATCCTCGACGCCACCGCCATCCAGCGCGCGCTCACACGCATCGCGCACGAGATTGCCGAGCGCAACGAACCGAGCACGGATGTCGTGCTGATCGGGATTCCCACCGCCGGCGTGCCGCTCGCTCAGCGGCTTGGAAAGATTCTCGCGGAGATCTGGAAACACCCCGTCCCTGCCGGCAGCCTCGATGTCTCCATGCACCGCGACGACTTGGATCAGCGCGCTGCACCAAAAATTCATCCGACAGAAATCCCTTTTGACGTGAACGGCAAAACCGTTGTGCTCGTGGACGACGTCCTATTCAGCGGCCGCACCACGCGAGCCGCGCTGGATGCGCTGAACGACTTTGGGCGGCCGAAGAAAATCCAGCTCGCGGTGCTTGTAGATCGCGGTCATCGCGAACTGCCCATCAAGGCAGACTTCGTCGGCAAGAACGTGCCAACGGCCCACGATGAAAAAATTTCTCTATTGCTCACCGAATCCGGCGCGGCCAAGGACGAAGTAATTTTGAAAAAGAAATGAGCTGGACCAAAAAACATCTGCTCGACATCGAGTCGCTCACGGCGGAAGAGATCATCACCGTGCTCGACACCGCACGCAGCTTTAAGGCCGTCGGCGAACGCGCCATCAAGAAAGTCCCTGCTCTGCGCGGCAAGACCGTCGTGAATTTATTCGTCGAGCCGTCCACGCGCACGCGCATCAGCTTTGAGCTGGCGGCGCAGCGACTTTCCGCCGACATCGTGAATTTTTCCGCCGAGGCGTCGTCGTTCAAAAAAGGCGAGACGCTCAAGGACACCGCGAGAAATTTGGAAGCGCTCAACGCCGACTTCATCATCATCCGCCACAGTGCGAGCGGTGCGCCGCATTTTCTATCCCGCGTCGTGAACGCCCACGTCATCAATGCCGGCGACGGCGCGCATGAACATCCCACCCAGGCATTGCTGGACGCTTTTACGATTCGTGAGAAGAAGGGCAAAATTGCCGGGCTGAACGTGACCATTCTAGGCGACATCCTTTACAGCCGCGTCGCACGCTCGGACATCTGGGCACTCACGAAGCTCGGCGCCAAGGTGACGCTCTGTGGCCCCTCCACACTCGTGCCGAAAACCTTTGAGAAGATGGGCTGCCGCGTGACACACGACGTGGACGAAGCTATCCGCGATGCCGACGTCATTAACCTCCTCCGCATCCAGCACGAACGTCAGCGCGCCACCATGTTTCCCAGCATCGGCGAATACACCCAACTCTTCGGCCTCAACAAAGCGCGCTTTGCCAAGACCAAACCCGACGCGCTCATCATGCACCCCGGCCCGATCAACCGCGGTGTGGAGATCGATAGCGAAATCGCCGACTGCGGACGCTCCGTGATTTTGGAACAAGTGACCAACGGCCTCGCCGTCCGCATGGCCGTTTTATTTTTGGTGAACGGCGGGAAAGCCATTGAAACGGTGTAGCGACCTCTCGGCAGACCGTCGGAAATTAAAATTCAAAATGCGGCTCTCTGCCGAGCAGCCGCTACTTCACGGCAATTTCAATTTACCATCCGCCGTCATCCCCTGCGCCTGCTCCACCAGCGCGCGAATGCGTTTGGCATCCGCTTTGGAATGACCGTGACACAGCAACGGATCACTGCCCCCGCTCGACTCGATCAAAATATCCGCCCAGAAAATCCCCGTCTTGATATGCACCGACGCCACCTTGGTGATGCTGATGCTGATCTCGTCCTTGCTGAACAACCGACGTTTGTGACGGACGACCGCCTTATCTGTCACCTCGATGACGGTGGGAAAGAAATGATTCCCGCTCGTCCACCGGCTCGCCTGAAATGATTCTGAACTCATGCTGGCACTGTGATTGACCGCGCGGGTAATTTCAACTGCATTTCCCGGCAAGATAAAATCTTTGACGAAATCGGGCGGTGGGTCTGTTCGCGCTGCGAACAGACATTGACCGCGCAGCGGTCACTTTGTGGCATGGCAACTCTTTTGGTTCGCGCACGATTCCGTCGCCTGACGCTTCGCTCGGCGACGGGTTTTTCGCAGCGCGAAAAACGCCACCGACGGAGCTTGACTTGCCACTCCGACTAAAATTATTGTCACCATCATGGAAATGAAAATTTTCGCAACCGCGCAACCGCGCAACCGCGCAACCGCGCAACCGCGCAAATAGCAGCGCAGCGTTTTTCCCTCCCCACGCCTGCGGTTGCCCCGCAACGACCCGCTTTGATTCATCCGCGCCTGCGGTTCGGCCAAAATCCTTCGTTTTGCCTCTCCCGCGTTCACAGACGCGCCAAAACGCCGCATTTTGCCCCACCCGGATTCACGGGAGCCCAAAAATGCCTCGTTTTACCCTTTCCGCAGTCGCGGAAACCTCAAACAGCGTGTTTTCACCCCCACCCCCATCGCGGAACGGTCAGAACGCCGCGTTTTATCCTTTCAGAAATCCGTTTCCATCTGAATATCAACAAACTATGTAAAAACTAACCATCAAACTAAACCTCCAACCTCCTATTTTATATGGCTGCCAATCCTATTCCTGATTCGCCCCTCCAACTGTTCGCCCTCGCCGAAGACGCCGCTGACGGCGCGAAAGACCACGGGGCTGCCATCAACCTCAAACAAAATACCGAAGCCGCCATCCGCGCCGATCTAGCCGCCGCGCGGGCGTCCGAGTCTGCTTACGCCACGGCCAAAGGTGCTAAGGACACGTTCAACACTAACTTGCGCATCGCCGATTCCAATGGCCGCGCCTTCATCAAGGCCGCCAGCGCACTTTTTTCCCAAACGCTTTCCGAGAGTTGGACGGCAGCGTGGGAGCCGACTGGTTTTCCGAACCAATCCACCGCCGTGCCTTCCACGCAAGATGAGCGCTTCACACTGCTCGGTTCGTTGAAAAAATATTTCACGGATAATCCCACGGCGGAAGTCAACACGCCCAAACTCGTCATCACCGCCGCCAAGGCGGACACGCTTTTCAATGCCCTCTCCGATGCCCGCAAGGCCGTGAACGATGGCAACACCGATTCCGGAACCAAACGCGACACCCGCGATGTCGCCGTGGGCAAACTCAAAGATCGCATCCGCGGCTTGATCGGCGAACTCGATCAGTTGATTGATGACCTCTCACCGCTGTGGGATGCGTTCGGCTTGAATGCGCCCGGTGCCAGCGCCGTGCCGGATGCGCCCGAGGCGCTCGTCATCACGCCCAGTGTCGGGCATGAATTGTATGCGGACTGGGCGGATGCCCGCCGCGCCACGCGTTACCGCGTCTGGAAACAGGTCGTAGGGGTGGATGCTAATTTCATCGCCTTCGCCACGGTGACGGATAGCGATGCCACCCTCGCCGGCTTGCCTGTGGGCAAGAGCGTAAAAATCCGCATCACCGCCGCCAACGACGCTGGGGAAAGTGCGCCGGGTGCCGAGGTGCAGGTGGTGGTCACGTGAAATGAAATTCGGTAGGGCTGACCTGCCGGTCAGCCCAAATTAAAACGGGGGGCGCGCAAGCGCCGCCCCACCAAAAAACAAACCAGTTGCTCAAAGCTCCATATTGAATTATGAAAACAACCATGCATCGGAAAATCCTTCAGGTAGAACTGACGTGCCTTGGGCTTTTCCTTGCGCTCGCCAGCCAAGCGCAACCGGTCATCACCAGCCAGCCAACCAACCAATCTGTTTTGGCGAATGTGACCAACACGGGGCTTAGTGTTGCAGCCACTGGCGTGGGGCTATTCAGCTATCAGTGGACTTTGAATGGCACGAACCTGCCAAACAACATCATTACGACGATAGGCATTGGGGGCGGTTTTGCTGGCGACGGAGGCGCGGCAACTAACGCACGATTCAACGCGCCGGCAGCGATTGTCTCGGATGCAAACAATAACATATTTATTGCCGACACGATGAATTCCCGCATTCGGAAAATTGGCACAAACGGGATTATCAACACCATTGCGGGAACGGGCATTCAAGGCTACACCGGAGATGGCGGAGCAGCAACGAGCGCTAGAATCGGCACGCCTTACGGAATTGCTGTAGACGCAGGCGGCAATGTTTTCTTTGCTGATTTCTATCCCGGCGGCGGGCCAGGTTCACGCATTCGCAGGATATCAACCAATGGAATCATTTCCACGGTGGTTGGAACAAATGCTAGCAGCTATGCTGGTGATGGCGGCTTGGCCACCAGTGCACAAATCAGACTTACCTCGGTAGGTGGGCCTTGCAGCTTGTGTTTTGATGGCGGCGGCAGCCTTTATATTGCCGACTACGGAAATAACCGCGTTCGCAAGGTGAGCACCAATGGTTTCATTGTCACCATCGCAGGCAATGGCAGCACCTCGTATGCAGGGGACGGAAGTTTTGCAACCAATTCCGGGCTGAGCAGCGGCGTGAACAGTGTTTTCGTCGACAACAACGGAAATATTTTAATCTCAACAACCACCGAAATTTACAAAGTGGATACCAACAACGTGATAATTAAAATTGCCGGCGGTGGGGCAAGTCTGGTGGATGGAGCTTTGGCCACAAATTCTTGGATATTCCCCACAGGTTTGTTGACGGACACAAGCGGAAATATTTATTTCGGCGATTCTAGAGATACTCGACGCGGTGTTCACAAGATTGATACCAATGGAATCTTAACCACGATTGCCGGCATCGGAACATCAGCCAATAACGGTGATGGTGGTCCGGCCACCAACGCGGCAATGGGTTGTCCCTACAGCATCGCTTTTGACGGAAATAAAAACCTGTTGATAGCGGATGAGCTTTGGCATGTCGTCCGCAAAGTCTGGTTTGCCGGACTGCCATCGATTGCTCTAAAAAAACTGTCGCCCACTATGCAGGGCAATTATCAAGTCGTCGTGAGCAACTCAGGTGGGAGTGTCACCAGTGCTGTCGCTGCGTTGTCGGTCAGTTATCCAGCGATTTCTAGCTTTATCTTCACCAATCCCAGCTCCCGTTTTACAATTCAATGGCCGGTGTTTCAACCATCCACCTTTCAAGTTCAATGGACTACCAATCTTGCAACTGGCAGTTGGTTGAACATTGGTTCCACCGTGACATATTCAGGCACGACCAATACAGTTCGCGCCCTGAACGACTTTTCTTGGGTAAACTATCAGCAGGGATTTTACCGGCTCGTTTGGCTACAGTAATTTCAATCACGCCAGCACCCAGCCTGGTTTGATTTCCTCATCCAGCAACGGCCACGTCCAGAGTTTCAAAGCGAACGCGTCAACGTTTCCAAGCACCGCGCATTTTCCTGCGGCGTGCCGACGGAGATGCGGATCCACTCCGGCAATCCGTAGCCACCCATCGGCCGCGTGATGACGCCGAGTTTTTGCATGGCGTTGAAAACTTTTTGGCCATCGCCCACGCGCACGAGGATGAAGTTGGCGTAGGACGGAACGTATTCCAGCTTCAACTCGCGGAAGGCTTTCATGAAAAACTCCAAGCCGGTGAAGTTATTCTGCCGCGTCTTGCGAACGTGGGCTTCATCATCCAGCGCCGCGAGCGCGGCGGTTTGCGCGAGCAGGTTGGCATTGAACGGCTGCCGGATTTTCTCCAGGGCGGCGGCGAGTTCCGGTGACGCGATGCCGTAGCCGATGCGCAGGCCAGCGAGCCCGTAAATCTTCGAGAACGTCCGCATCAGAATCAGATTCTTACGCGCGCCCAGCCGGATGAGCGGAATCAAATCCACCGGGTCGTTGAGAAATTCGATGTAAGCCTCGTCCATGACGAGCAGCACGTTGTCGGGAACTTCGTTCACGAACTGGATGAGTTCTTCACGGTGCGCGAGCGTGCCGGTGGGGTTGTTAGGATTCGCCACGAAGACAATTCGCGTCTTGGGCGTGATGGCGCGCAGCATCGCGGGCAGATCGTGGCCGTGGTTTTTCGCCGGGACGGTGATGACTTCCGCGCCCGCCATTTTCGCGACGATGGGATAGATGGCGAAACAGAATTGCGACACCACGATGTTCGTCTCCGGCGTGAGCAGCGCGTGTGAAACGAACTCGATGATTTCATTCGAGCCATTGCCCAGCACCAGATTCGCCGTCTCTACGCCAAGCTTGGCCGCGAGTTTTTGTTTCAGGTAGAAGGCGTTGCCGTCTGGATAAAGGTTCACATGAGCAATCGCCTTCTGCATCGCGGCGACGGCAAGCGGCGACGGGCCGAAAGGATTTTCGTTGGACGCGACCTTGATGATGGACTCCGGCGGCAAGCCGAGTTCGCGGGCGACCTCTTCAATGGGCCGGCCAGGCTGATACACCGGCAAGGTTTTTAGGAATGGTGAAAGGGGGAGCACAGTTTTTAAATTTTGGCTTTTGATTTTTAGTTGGCTTCGCCGGTTTTGGACGTTTTGAAAAAACTGTCTCATTCCCCCGGCAACTTCACATCTGCACTGGGATAAAGCCGCTGATAATCTGTCGCCTGCACGCCGATGATGGATGCCACACCCAAAATATCGTGAGCCGTTGCGCCGCGTGAGACATCAGCGGCAGGGCGATTCAAGCCAAGTAAGATTTGCCCGTAATAATTTGCGTGCCCAACCACGCCCAATAATTTACTCGCGATGTTGCCGGAATTTAAATCGGGGAAAATCAAGACATTGGCACGCCCGGCGACTTGGCTGTCGCGTAACTTTCTTACTGCAATATCCGGGATGAGCGCAGCGTCCACCTGCAACTCGCCGTCGAAATCCGCATCAAGGCTCAGTTGCGATGCCTTGTGGCGAGCCTGCGCCGCGGCCGCCTGCATTTTGCCGATGGATGGATGCGCCGCACTGCTGCCCTTCGTGGAAAATGAAAGCATCGCCACATGCGGCCGCACGCCCAACAGATGCCGCGCCAGCCGAGCCGTCGCGATGGCGATATCCGCCAACTGATCCGTAGTCGGCTCCGGAATCACCCCGCAGTCCGCCATGAACAGCACGCCCTGCTCGCCGATTTTGGTGTTCTCCACTTCCATGACCACGCACGACGAAGCCGTGTGGATGTCCGGCGCAACTTTGATGATCTGAAACAACGGACGCAGCAAGCTGCTCGTGATGTGAGATGCACCAGAGACCACGCCGTCCGCCTGATGCATCGCCAGCATCATCGTGCCGAAATAATTCGGCTGCAGCATCGCCTCGCGCGCCTCCGTCGGGCGCAACCCTTTTTCCCGGCGCAAGGTGTAAAACCGTTTGGCAAAATTCTCCAGCTCTTCGCTCGTCGCCGGGTTGATGATGCGGATGCCTTCGAGAGAAATGTTCAAATCCTTCGCCGCGGCGCGAACTTTTTCCTGATCACCCAGAAGAATCGGCACCCCGAGGCGCAACGCATAAAACTGGCGCGCCGCCTGCAAGATGCGCGGCTCGTCACCTTCCGGAAACACCACGCGCTTGGGATGACGCTGCAATTTTTCGATGAGCTGGCCGATGAAACGCATGGCCGGAGTTTCGAGTTTCAGGTTTCAAGTTTCAAGTTTTGTTTGGCCAGCGTGAGAAGATAATCGCCGAGAAAATTTTCCCCGCATTGACTTGGCCGCACGCGCTCGTTAATTTCCGTTCAACAATGCAGGCCATCATCGAGCAGCTTCTTATTTTGCAGGAACGCGACCGGAAAATTCTCCGTGTCAGCCACGAACTAGCGCACATCGGGCCCGAACGCGACGGCCTACACGCCAAAGCCAAGGCCACGCAAGGCTCGCTCGAAACTGCCAAACTCCGCGTCAAACAAATCGAATCCGAACGCAAACAGCGCGACCTCGAAATCGAATCCAAGAAAACACAGATCGAGAAATACGCCAACCAACAATTGCAGACCCGCAAGAACGAGGAATACAAAGCCCTCGCCCACGAGATTGAAATGGCCAAGGAAGCCATCTTCAAAATCGAGGACGCGGAAATTGTTTTGATGGAGCAGGCCGAGGCCGCGCAGAAAGATGTCGCCAGCGCCACCATCGAAGCCGCCGCCGCCAAGAAACTCGTGGATGACCTCATCGGCAAAATCAACGAGCGCGAAGTGAATCTCAAAAAAGAACTCGCCGAAGTCCAAGCTACCCGCGCCCAAGCCGCCGCCGCCGTGGATGAACCCACGCGCAACCGCTATGAACGCATCTTGAAAAGCAAAGGTGAGAACGTCGTCGTCGGCGTGGAACACAGCTCCTGCGGCGGCTGCCACATGAAATTGCAGGCGCAGACCTTGGTCAGCTGCCAGTCAAATGGCGACATCGTCACCTGCCCGAGCTGCGGCCGCATCCTATATTTCACCCGCGACATGATTTTGACGGCGGCGGATTGAGGCCATTGCGTGGAACTGTTTTCACTTACTCAAATTTGGTTTTTATGCGGCGCAATTATTTGCGTCGCTTTTTTTTATTCCTCCGTCGGCCACGGCGGCGCGACCGGTTATCTCGCCGCGCTTGCCGTTCTGGGCGTTGCGCCGGTATCAGCGAAGGTCGCCGTGCTCATCACCAACGTCCTCGTCGCCAGCGTCGCGCTCTGGCGGTTTTGGCGCGCGGGCTATTTCGATTGGAAAATTCTCCTATGGTTCGCCGTTGCGTCCGTTCCGTGCGCCATCTGGGGCAGCAAAATCAAAATTGGCCCGCAGACTTACAAACTCATTCTCGGCAGCGTGCTGACCGTGGCTGGATTGGTTTTGCTATTCCGTTCCCGCTGGCAGACGGACGACGTGGCCGTGCGGAAATTTTTCTGGCCGATTGCACTAGTCATCGGAGCGGTGTTGGGGTTTCTTGCGGGACTCACCGGCATCGGCGGCGGCGTGTTCTTGAGTCCCCTGCTCTACCTGTTCCGTTGGGTGAAACCGAAAACCACCGGCGGCATCGCGGCGGGATTTATCATCGTGAATTCCATCGCCGGACTAGTTGGTGCGGGCTGGGAAAAAATCACGCACGTGGGACCGTTGCTCTGGCTCACCCTCCCCGCCGTCATCGGCGCGCTGCTGGGAACGCATTTTGGCGCACGCCGCTGGAGCAGCGTCACTTTCAGCCGCGTGTTGGCAGCGGTGCTGGTTTTTGCGGGTGGCAAACTATTGCTCGAAGCGTTTGCCTGAAATTTATTTCAGCTTCGGACGGAACCCCGCGATGTGGTCAAGGCACTCGGCAATCGCGCGCATCAGCGGCGGCAGACATTCGGCGATGGCCTTGGGATTTCCCGGCAGATTCACGATCAAAGTTTTTCCGCGCACACCCGCCGTCGCCCGCGATAAAATCGCTGTGGGCACTTTGGCAAACGAAACCGCCCGCATCACCTCGCCGAAGCCGGGCAATTCTTTTTCCAGCACCGCGCGCGTCGCTTCTGGCGTCACATCGCGCGTCGTTGGGCCAGTGCCCCCGGTCGTGACCACGAGTGCGCAGCCATTGGTGCAAAGTTGTTTCAATGCCGTCTCTATCTGCGCCTGTTCGTCCGGCAGCAAGACTCTCTCGAATTCAATCTCTTCGGCGAACTGCTCGCGCAACACGCGCTCGATCTCCGGCCCGCTTTTATCCACGTAAATCCCGCCGCTCGCGCGGTCACTTAAAGTAACGCGTCCAACTTTCATTTTTTAATTTTTGAAACCAGCCGCACGCCTTCAATCACCATCGTCTTATCCACGGCCTTGCACATATCGTAAATCGTCAACGCCGCCACACTCACCGCGGTTAGCGCCTCCATCTCCACGCCCGTCTTAGCCGTCGTGCGCGCTTCGGCGGCGATGTGAATAAGATTTTTCTTCATGGAGAAACTCACCTCAACCGAATCCAGCGGCAGCGAATGGCAAAGCGGTATCAACTCATCCACGCGCTTCGCTGCCATTATGGCCGCCACTTTCGCGACGGTGAAGACATCGCCCTTCGGCATTTTTTTGGCGCGCAACGCTGAGATGGTTTTCGGCTGGCAGCTGACAAGTCCTTCCGCGACAGCGATACGCAGTTGCGGTGGCTTGTGGCCGACATCCACCATTTTCGCGCGCCCAGCTGAATCCAGATGGGAAAAATTTTTCATGGCACTTCGAGCAATAACGTTTGCACCAACTCACCCAATTTTGGCGCGGACGAGTGGCCAGCAAATTGAATCAGCGCATTCGCGCCGGTCAAACCTGTTACGTCGCCGGAACTTTGCCAGCGCAACGCACGCACGACAAGTTCGCCGTCGTGGATTTCCGTTCGTGCCGGCCAGAACGTTTCACGCGCATCGGGACGGATTTCAAAATTCTCCGCGAGCGGGATATTTACCAGCGGCCATGACGCGTTCGCACCAGACAATGTCTCCAACGCCAATCGAATCGCTACGTGCAGCGTCACAAAATGCGAAACAGGATTACCCGGCAGGATGAATGCCGCTTGCTGACCCCGCGTGGCAAACACCAACGGCTTGCCGGGTCGCAGACTAATTTTCTCAAAGTGGGTCTGGAAGCCAAGCGCGGCCAGCAGCTTTTTCCCAAAATCATAATCACCCACGCTCGCGCCGCCGGAAATGAGCAGTAGGCTGAAGTTGTCTTCGTCGCGCAAAACCTTTTCGCGGAGGAGCTCAAAATCATCCGGCACAATTTCTTGCCGGGAAATTTCTCCACCAAACTGCCGGATGAACGCACCGACAAGCGTGCTGTTGGAATCACGGATTTGTCCCGTCGCCGGAATCTCCGACGGCGGCACGAGTTCGTTGCCGGTGGTAAAATGTCCCACACGCACCGGCGGCGTAATTTTTGGACTCACCACGCCAAGGCTGGCGAGCAGCGCCAGTTCGCCAACATCCAAACGTGTGCCTGACTTCAAAAGCAAATCGCCCCGACGGGCATCCTCGCCGCGTTTGCGAATATGCAAGGCGCTACCTAGTTGCGTGGGAATAATGAAACCATTTTCCACTTGGACAATTTCCTGCATCAGCACTTGCGATGCGCCCTCGGGAATCTGCGCGCCGGTGAAAATCCGCGCGCACTCGCCGCGCCCTATTTTGAATTGCGGAGCCGCGCCCGGCTGGATTTCGCCAACGATGCGGAATTTTTTCGAAGCATCGTCCTCCGCGATGGCATAGCCATCCATGGCCGAACGGTCAAACGCAGGTAAGTCCGCATCCGCGCGGATGTCTTCACGCAGGACGCGAGCAAAGGCCATCTCCAATGCCGCAGGTTGCGGTGCGAGCGGCGAAATTTTCTCCGCGATCAAGGCGCGGGCGACGGCGAGCGGAATCATGCTGAAAAATTCTATGCGACGCGGCGAAGAAATGCCAATCTTGCGTCGTGGAGAACGTAGCGGCAAACCAAAGCATATTCGGGCAAAACCCCGATTCAACTGTAGGGCACGACATGAGGAGTGCCGCCCCGAACGGCTTGTCATCTCGGCGCCCAGAAGCCCCCATGATAGACCCCAACGGACGTCAGGTAGACTACCTGCGGATCTCTGTGACCGACCGCTGCAACGAGCGCTGCCTCTACTGCCTGCCGGAAAATTATACCGACTGGTTGCCGCGTGCGGAGGTTCTGACTGATGCTGAATTGCTCGCCGTAGCCCGCACCGCCGTCACGCTCGGCTTCAAAAAGTTTCGCGTCACCGGCGGCGAACCGTTGGTGCGGCCGGGCGTTGTGAATTTCATTCGCGAACTCATCGCCTTGCCAGGCATCGAGTCCGTGCAACTCACCACCAACGGCACACGCCTGCCGGAACTCGCGCAGCCATTGTTCGACGCGGGTTTGCGTCGCATCAACATCAGTCTCGACGCGCTCGACGCGAACATCTATCACACCGTCACGTCGGGCGACGTGGCGTCAGTGATTCAAGGCATCAAGCTGGTAAAACAAATCGGTTTTCCGTCGGTGAAGTTGAACACTGTGCTGATGCGCGGCAAAAATGATGGTGAAATTTTGCCACTGCTGAACTTCGCGTCAGAGCATGACGTGGCGATTCGTTTCATCGAGTTGATGCCGGTGAGCCTCACGGAAATGTTGAGCGAGAAAAATTTCCTGCCGGTGGCGGAAGTCTTTTCGTTGCTGAAACGCGAGGATGAGCTGGAGCCGCTCACGGAACCACTGGGTTTTGGCCCTGCGAAATATTTTCGGTTAAAGAAACGTGGCGTCACCGTCGGACTGATCGGCGCATTGAGCGATCTGCACTTCTGCGAACGCTGCAACAAGATGCGACTGACGTGCGACGGCAAGCTGCGCCCGTGCCTCGGCAACCACCTGGAGACGGATTTGAAACCCGGGCTGCGCCCAGCCATTGACGAGGCTCATCTGCAAAAACTTTTCCGCGACACTTTGGTGGTGAAACCGTCGGAGCATCTGTTCCGCAACAACTACCAGCCGCAGCGCGTGATGACAGCCATTGGCGGTTGAATGAAAATCAAGATTCTCACCTTCGCACAGACGCGGGCGCAGCTTGGGTTCGCCGAAAGAGATTTCGCGTGCGAGCGAAACGAAACGCCTCGGGAAATTTTACGGCGCCTCGCACCGGAGTTCGATCCGGGCAAAACCATCCGCGTGGCGGTGAATCAGGAATACGCCGACTGGGATCAGCCCGTGGGGGAAGCGTTCGAACTGGCGTTGATTCCACCGGTGAGCGGAGGTTGATGATGAAAACGCACATTGAATTCACCTGCACGCCCATGGTTGTTCCCGAGCAAAGCTTTTCGTCGCCTGAGACTGGCGCGTGCCTGGAATTTTTTGGCATCGTGCGCGAGCTTGAGAACGGAAGAAAAATTCCGGGGCTGCGCTACGAGGCATACGAGCCGATGGCGGGGATGACGCTGAAAAAAATCTTCACCGAGCTTGCAGCCAAACATCCTTGCGAAGAAATCTTATTCATCCACCAGCTGGAGTTTGTTCCCGTCGGCGAGGCTTCGTTATTTATCCGCATCACATCGCGACATCGGCAGGCGGCGCTGGCGATGATGGGGGAATTGATTGACCGGCTGAAAGCAGATGTGCCGATTTGGAAAAGTTCAGGAACGGTTTGAAAGGTTTCCGATTACGGCTGGGGTTGCCCGGCCAGTTGCCAGTGTTTGATAGCGTTCACGGGGTGGATGAGCATGATGATGTTCAGCGTGAGATTGTCGCGCACCCACAACGCGCAGCCGATTTCCATGACGGCAACGGCGGCAAGACTAACAATTGGTTTCAACTTGCTAGCAAGCAGGAAGCCAGCAGTCATCATGAGCACGTCGCACATAGAATTTATAACGCTGTCGCCACAGTAACCCAGCGCAACGGTGGCTTCACGATAGCGGTTGATGATAAGTGGTGAATTTTCCAGCAGTTCCCAACTCACTTCCAGCGCCAGCGCGATGAGCAAGCGTTTTTCCATGGGCAGCTTGCGCGCGCCAAGCCAGAGCAACGCGTAAAATGAAATGCCGTGGACGATGTGTGAAAAGGAATACGGGTCGGCGACACGCTGGGAATTTTTGCTGCTCCAGATGCTCGTCTCCCATAACCCAAAGCGACCATCCGGCCCGAAAAACAGCCGGCCCATCGAGAGTTCTATGCCGGCTTGTAATGCGAGGACGGCAAGAAAAATCAAGATGACGCGCGAAGGTTTCAAAAGGTTAAATCGTGCGCCCAGCTTAACCATCGCCACAAGGTCAGCAATGCGGAATTTAATTTTTGAAAACAATTAAGGCAACGGCATCATGCCACGAAAGTAGCGGCTGGGAAACGCGATGGCGTTCGACTGCACGATGGAAATCACGCCAGTGGCATCGGCTACGTTTGTGGAAACATTTATCCAATGAACCAAATCAGTCGAGGCTTGCAGAACAAACGTTTGGCCGGGTGTGCCAACGAGCGATGCTTGAAATGTGCCATCAGCTTTCGGCGGCGTAATGGAAACCTGACCGATGGTCGGATTCGCAACTACGATGATCTGACTCAGGCTGTTTGAACTGCTGGAGAAATTTCCCGACGGATCGGCAAATTCCGCCGTGACGACCACGACGCTGCTGTTTGCAAGACTCGCAGCCGGGATGACCAACGTCGTCGCACCATTCGTCAAGGTGACAGGATTACCGAGCGCGTTGGTGCCGTTGCATTTGAAACGGACCTGTCCATTTGGCGGCACTGAGCCGGGCGTCCGCGAGCTAACACGCGTGACGAAGGTGATGTTCTGGTTGGTGCGAGCCGGATTCACATTGGAGAGCAGCAATGCCGCCGTATCCGCCGGAGTCACCGCCAACACGCCGTTGGTGAAAGCAAAATAATAATTAAATGAAGCCAAAGTTCCGTTGACGATGGTGATGGGATAATTAGTGACTGCGCTATTCGTCTTCGCCGTAGTTGTCAACGTGGGTTTGCCGGAAACGACCGCTGCCGTCTCGCCATTGACGAGCCCGTAGAACGTGTAAGTCAGCGGCGGATTTGTGACCCCAAACGCCCGTGACAAATTATCAGCAGCCACCAAAAGTTTTGCAGCCGTAATGCTGGCGGCAGTTGCGGCATTCGTATTGAGCAACGTGTAATTGGTCGCGTCCAAACCGCTGATGGAAATGCCCGTGACCAAAATCTGTTTATTCGTGCCGACTAAATTGTTTGTGAAGGCTGCATTGGAAAAGCTGTCCGTGAATACATCACCAGCAAAGCGATTGTCGGCCAACGTGACCACGGCGATGGTCGTGCCGTCATAAACTTTGTTCATGCCCTTAGCGGTCACGGTAAGATTCGTCGGTGAAATGTTTGCGTTAGCGATCGGCTGCGTCAGCGTGTAGTTGACCGCGTTTGTGCCGCTGATCACGAGGCCGGAAATCGTCACAGATTTTGCCAGGCCAATGTTTTTGGCCGCAAAGAATCCCTTAGCATTCGTCGTGACGAGCTTCAGACCATCACCGGCAATCTGGCCGACCAACGCAGCGGCAGTGAAGTTCAATCCCGCCGTCGTCTTTGCGTCATAGACTTTATTGCTCGCGGTGATGCCGGAAACCGTCAACGTGGCGGCGGTAATATTGCCAAGTGCGGCGGCGTTGGTGTTTGCGAGAAAATAATTTGGAGCATCGGCACCATAAATGGAGATGCCAGTCACGCGGATTGACTTGGCGCTGCCGACGAATTTATTAGTGAACTGCGCGGCGAGATAGCTGTCCGTAATAACATCGCCAGCAATACGGTTATCCAAAAGGGTGGCGGTAGCGGCAACAGTTCCATCGTAAATTTTGTTCGCGCCAATTGCCGTTACGGTCAAATTTGCGGCAGAGATACTCGCGGTGGTGGTCGGCTGGTTGAGCAAATAGTTCACTGCGCTCGGCCCGGAAATGGTCAAGCCAGAGATACCCACGGTTTTTACAGCGCCGACATTTTTATCGGCAAAGGCACCACGAACGGCACCGAGATTCAAGCCAAGCACATCGCCGCTCAATACACCGACGAGTGCCACACTGTTGGTGTTGAGCACAACGGTTGTTCGAGCATCGTAAATCTTGTTGCTCGCGGTAATTCCGGAAACAGTCAGAGCCGCTTTAACCACGGATAATACAATACTGCTCGCGCTGGCGGCAAAATTGGTGTCGCCGCTGTAGGTAGCAGTGATGCCATGCCCGCCAACCGCGAGTCGATTCGTGACCGTGAAATTCGCCTGCGCGGAAACAAGTTTCACTGATCCGAGTGTCGTGAGACCGTCTTTGAAGGTGACCGTTCCAGTCGGCAGTCCGGTAGCCGGAGCCAACACGGAAATTTTGGCAGTGAAGGTTGCAACCTGGCCATAGCCGATGACGTTCGTGGCGCTGCTGAATACATTGACGGTTTTCCCCTAGGCGATATTAAACGCGCCACTCAACACACTTTTGAATTTTGCCGACGCGGCCTGCAAGCGATAGGCGTTTCCGATTTGGTTAACGAACAGATTCGAAAAAACTGCTCTGCCCGACACATCTGTGCTGACATTTGTAACGCCAGCCAAATCGCCGACCTTGTTCAAAGCAACCGTGACCGGAACTCCAGCGAGCGAAACATTCGTGCCCCTGCTGTCGCGGAGTTGCACCACTACATTCGATAGTGTCGCGCCAAAAACCGTGCTGACAGGTTGGATGGCGAAAACGAGATTGGTCGTCAAAGCCCTGGCCGTTCCACTCGCCAGCAGGCCGACTAACACCAGTGTAAGCAGTCGCGCCGCTTTGAGCGTAAAAGTCAGTCCGCCAATTGTTTTGGTTAAGTGCATAATTTCCCTAATCGGTGTAATCGTCAAAATTCCAAGCGCGTTTAGCAAATAAGAGGCCAGCTAGATAAAACCCTTGAAAACACACTTGTTATTCGAGTTTAAGGCGCAAAGTTTCACGGTGTAAAATCCGCCGCGTGTCTTGTCACGGGACAGTTATTCTGAAAGTTGGACACACTATAACTTTTGGAAGATTGAAAATCCTTACGCCTTCACCGAACATTCCGTTGCTTGAAGCTGATTGAAAAGATTAACTTAGCCTTCCGCCCACTGGAAATTTCCAGACAGCGGATGCTGCTCGTGCTCGCCGTTGCGGTCGTCGCCGATGGGTTGCAGATTTTGCTTGGTCCGCTGGGCTGGGCTGGGCTTGATCAAGCGATAGATCTCGTAGCCATGTTGGTAACAATGCGACTGATTGGTTTTCACCTCCTCTTGCTACCAACATTTTTTATCGAATTGATTCCCGTCATCGAAGACCTGCCCACCTGGACGGCGTGTGTCGCCGCCGTGATTGCGCTGCGCCGCCGTGAACCACCCACCCTCAAAAAGCCGCTGCCGCCAAAAACAACGAATGAACCGCAGGTGAAATCTGATTGAAAACCCCGCCCGCAATCGGCAAATTACTCTCGCTATGCAATCTGTTTTTACCGGCCCAGTATACGTCGTGCGTGACAACATCGACACCGACCAGATCATCTCCGCTCAATTCTTGAACCTCGTGCCCACCATCGCCGAGGAATATGAGAAGCTCGGCAGCTACGCCCTCGACGGCCTGCCCGCCTCGCTCTACCCCATCCGCTACGTCAAGACCGGCCAGCTCGACAGCGATTATCCCATCGTCGTCGGCGGGAAAAATTTCGGCTGCGGCAGTTCTCGCGAACACGCACCCATCGCGATGGGTTCAGCCAACTGTCAACTCGTGCTGGCGGAAAGTTTCGCGCGCATCTTCTTCCGCAACTGCGTCGCCACTGGCGAACTTTATCCGTGCGAAATCACCGAGCGCCTCTGCGATATATTGAAAACCGGCGACATCGTGACGGTTGACCTCGACAAGGCCAATGTCACCGTCCAAGCCACCAGCAAAGTGTATCATTTCAAACCACTCGGCGACGTCCGCCCCGTGGTGGATGCGGGTGGCATTTTCAATTACGCCCGCGCGAGCGGGATGATTGCGAAGTAAAATTCGCAAATGAATCTCCTACCAAGTCCCCGTTCGCTAACAAGGCTTCCGGGGACTTTTGCTTTACCGAAACAGAAACCGCTGGCTGCCATAAAAGTCATTCGCAGCAATTCTGCGCCCAAGCAATCAGAAGGCTACACTCTGACGGTTTCCAAGAAGGGAGTTGAGATCACATTCCGCGAAACCAGCGGCTTGCGCGCGGCATCGGCGACATTGCGGCAATTGTTACGTGAATACGGCCGCCGCCTGCCCTGCCTGAAAATTCGTGACTGGCCGGACTTTGCACGTCGGGGTGTGATGCTCGACATTTCACGCGGTCGTGTGCCGAAGCTGGAGACGTTGATCGACCTCGTTGAGAGGTTGGCGGATTTCAAGATCAACGAATTTCAAATCTACACCGAGCACACGTTCGCCTACAAAAAATACAAATCCATCTGGCAAAGCTGGGGCGCGCTCACGGCCAAGGAAATTCAAATCCTCGACGCGCGTTGCCGCGAACTCGGCATTGACCTTGTGCCGAACCAGAATTCCTTCGGCCACCTGCGCTACTTTCTCGAAGACCCGAAGCTGAAGCAACTCGGTGAAATATCCGAGCCGTTTCTTGCTGAGACAAAAGATTTCCTCCGTCGCCCAACGACGCTGGCACCAAACCATCCAGACACTCTGCCCTTTGTGCGTGGGCTTTACGATGAGTTGCTCCCGAATTTTACCAGCCAGTTCTTTAACATCGGCGGCGACGAGACTTGGGATTTGGGCAAAGGCCAGAGTAAAAAACTTTGCGACGCCAAAGGCAAAGGGCAGGTTTATCTCGACTTCATAAAAAAGCTGCACCGCGAAGTTTCAGCGCGCAAAAAGACGATGATGTTTTGGGGCGACATCATACTCAAGCAACCCGCACTCATTCGCGAGCTGCCGAAGGACATCATCGCACTCAATTGGGGCTACGAGGTGAATCATCCGTTTGAAAAAGAA
This sequence comes from uncultured Verrucomicrobia subdivision 3 bacterium, assembly GCA_903847285.1. The sequence goes on from CAINDH010000222.1 coordinate 20,371, forward strand.
GCCGCGCAATTTGCAAAGGCAAAAATCCCCTTCTACGTCTGCCCCGGCACTTCAACATGGCAAACACTCATCGGCAAGCACGACAACGCGCTCGCCAATTTGCGCGCCGCCGCTAAGGCCGGAAAAAAATTTGGCGCCACTGGTTTTCTTAATACTGATTGGGGCGATGGTGGGCATCCGCAGCCTCTGGCCGTGAGCTGGCCGCTTTTTGCCGCTGGCGCGGCGCTCGCCTGGAATTCAAACGGACTGGTGGATAAAAAACTTCTCGCCGTTTTGAGCCGTGACGTATTTGAAGACCCAACCGGAAAAATTGCTGACGCGGGATTCAAACTTGGCATTGCGCATCAAAAACTTTGCGTGCAGGCGTTGAATGAAACGCCGCTCGGCACAGTTATCACGGCACCGAAGCCGGAAGACCAAGAATTATTTTGTCGGAACGGATTGAAATGGGCGGCGAAGATTCCTGCTAAAAAGATTCGCGCTGCGCTCAACGAAATCCAGAAGCAGCGTGCCAAGTTAATTGCTGGACGGCAACACGCCATCACTCCCCAAACCAAAATTCTGGCGTGCGAGTTGGATTTGGCGGCGCGGATGGCGGAACAGTCCTGTAAGTTCATGCTGTGGCAGCAGGCGGTCGCTGGCAGCAAGACCACAGAAGTCAGGCAGCGAGCACGAGCTGGCATCCGCGAGTTGCAGCAACTGGAGAAGGATTTCAATGCCCATTGGCCAATCCGCAACAAGGCGACTGCCAAACACTGCTCGCCATTTTTAAAGTGGCGGACGGCGGATTACCAAGCCTTGTAGGAGTGGAGGTGACGAGACTTCATTTTAGAGTGATTAGAAACCCCTCACGTCGTCCCCTACAAACATAAACAAAACGCGCCCGCTGGAATAATTCAGCGGGCGCGTTTTTTGAATCTATTTTATTTCGCGGCGTTGGTGGAAACCACCGCTGCGGCGGCAGGTGCTGCCGCCGGAGGAGTATTTGCCGAAGTCACCGGAGCCGGCGCTTGGGTCACTGCCGCTGGAGCAGGAGCCGCCGCCTGTTTCTGCTGAACTTCTTTCATGAAGGTAGACGCATCGCCCTTGCTGTGAAGGCTGTCCTGCAAGTAACCGAGCAGCAACGCCAGCAACAGAAACGCCACGACCACCCACTTGGTGATGCCTGTCAGTGCGTTACCGGAACCTGCGCCGAACAACGCATCCGCTGCGCCAGAACCAAACGCAAGCCCTGCGCCCGCGTCTTTTTTCGGAAGTTGGATTAATACCAGACCAATCAACATCAGGCAGATGATGATGATGGCAAAGGTCAAAAGGCCTGCAATAAAAGTCATAGGTTGGTTAGGTTAAATGGAATTCTTGATGATGTCAGCAAAACTTCTCGCTTCGAGCGATGCACCGCCGACGAGCGCGCCGTCCACATCGGGCTGGCTCATCAATTCTTTTGCGTTTGCGGGCTTCACGCTGCCGCCATATTGGATACGGACTTTCTTGGCAGTAGCGTCGTCAAACATCGCCGCGAGCACTCCGCGGATATACTTGTGAGCGTCTTGCGCCTGTTGCGTGCTCGCGGTCTTGCCGGTGCCGATGGCCCAGACGGGTTCGTAGGCGACGACGGTTTCAACCATCTGTTCCTTGGTCATTCCGGCGAGGCTGCCGCGCGTCTGCGTTTCCAAAACTTTTTCAGTGAGATTGCCTTCGCGTTCGGCGAGCGTTTCGCCGATGCAGACGATGGGCTTCAACGAAGCTGCGTGTGCCGCCAGTGCTTTCTTGGCGATGAGCGCATCGGATTCCTTTTGGAACTGGCGGCGTTCGCTGTGGCCGAGGATGACGTAACGCACTGAAAACTCCTTCAGCATTCCCGCGCAGGTTTCGCCGGTGAAAGCGCCAAAATTATTCTCGCTCATGTTCTGGGCGGCGAGGCGGATGGTTGAATCAAGCGTCGCTTTCGACACTTCGCTCAACGCGGTGAACGGAGGTGCGATGACGACATCCACTTCCTTCACGCCCGCGAGGTCGCGCTTGAGGTCGGCGACGAGGGTCAGCGCCTC
>CAINDH010000223.1 GCA_903847285.1 uncultured Verrucomicrobia subdivision 3 bacterium
ATACTTGAAAAGCATCGCCTCGCTATAGCAGAGGTGCATGATGGATTCCATGTCGTCCTTAACGGACTGAATGAAACACGCGCTGCCCTGCGGATACTCGTATTGTGTCGCGGCGCGCTCGGCCTCGCCGGTCTTGGGATTGTAAAACCAGTTGCCCTTGCCGGATTTCTTGCCGACGCCGTATTCGTGATGCAGGCCGACGTTGAACCACACCGGCGAGTTGAACGCGCCGAATTGGTTCAAGCAAAGCCAGGTGAGTTCTTCGTAAAATATTTCGCCATCCGTCTTTGAGAAATATCCATCAGCGATACCCCAATCAGAAATCGTCCGCGTGATCCGGTGAATGAGCTGCTTGACGGACGTTTCGCGTTCGCTGGTGTGCTGCTCGCCGTAAAAATATTTGGACACGACCACTTTTGTCGCCAGCACCGACCAAGACTTCGGCACCTCGACATTTTCCTGCTTGAAGATGACCTTGCCAGCGTCGTCAGTAATTTCGGCGGTGCGCTTGTCCCATTCAATTTGGTCGAAGGGCTTCACCTTCGCATCGCTGAACACGCGCTCAATGCGCAGGGACTTTTTGGATTCGGATTTGGCGGGTTTCATCCCGCGTGAGTTGGAAGCTTTTTGTCCTTGGCGGCGTCCGGCGGCTGGAGCCGACGTCAAAACATCCTCGCGTGCATCAATCATGGTCGTAATAAACTTTGGTTTTATGGGTTAAATCCCAGCGGTTTCGAAAGCGACTGAAACGCGCTGAAATTGAAAAATACTGCCCAATTCTGGAGAAACACCGATTTTACTGAAAAACCAGCTTCCCCCCACTAATTGGGGAACGGCAGCCATCATGCTACCACCCGTAGTGGCTTTCAAGAAAATTTTGCGAAAAAGTTGCAATCATTCTATTCGCAAATGGAATCAAGGGGATTCGCACGTTGGCGTTGAAATTTTGACACTTATTCGCCCTCGGTGAACAACTTTTTTGCCGCCGATTTTTGGGCGGCTGATGGGTCATTTGCGTCCGTAGCGCGAGTATTTTTCGCGGCGGCGTTTCTGGTAGGAATCCGCCACGGCTTGCGGCTGGCCAGGCTTGGCGCGGAATTTCCGCACTGGCTCGATGGTTTTCGGGCGCGCTTTCGGCACTATGACAATCGGGCAGCCCTCGAAGCCGAACGCCGTGCGCAATTCGGTGGTGAGATTTTTTTTGTATTGGTCGGAAAATAATTCGTCGCGGTTCACGAACAACACGAACGTCGGCGGGGCTTGTCGCACCTGCGTGGCGTAGAAAAACCGCAAGCGATGGCCGGCCGCACTGACGGGTTGGCGGCGCTCCACGGCATCTTGAATGGTGCGGTTCAAAATTGAAGTCGGAATCTTCTGCTGCAACTGCGCGGCAACGTAGCGCACGGCTTCGAGCAAACGTTCCAGTTGGAAACCGGTTTTGGCGGAGGTAAAAATCACCGGCGCGTAATCAAGGAAAAATAATTTCTCCTGCACCCACTGGCCGAATTCCAGCAGTGTGGTCGGCTCCTTGGCCTGACCTTCGGTGCGGGTTCGTTTTTTATTATTGCGGTTTTCGATTTCTTCTTCGCGCGCCTCTTTGACCTTGTGCTGATAGAGATCCCATTTGTTGACGACGATGATGCACGCGCGCCGGTTCTCCACGATGACATCCGCGATTTTTTTATCCTGCTCGGTAATGCCCATGTCCGCGTCAATCACCAGCACGGTGATGTCGCTGCGGGCGATGGATTCTTCCGTGCGCTGGACGCTGAAAAATTCCACCGAGTCATCCACGCGCCGCGTCTTCCGCATCCCGGCGGTATCAATCAAAATGTATTTTTCCGTGGCGACAATGCCGGCGGCGTTGGCCGGGGCTTTCACCTCGAACGGGACATCCACCGCGTCGCGCGTGGTGCCGGGGATGGGCGAGACGATGACGCGGTCGGAATTCGTGAGCGCGTTGATGATGGAGGATTTGCCAACGTTCGGGCGGCCGACGATAGCGAGCTTGAGCGGCCCCGTTGGTTTCTTGAACTTGGGCTCGGGCTTTTCCCCATCAATCTCGACTTCATCGGTCACTGCTTCCAACTCCGGCTTCTCGACTGGAACATCAGGGAGAAAAGCCACGGCCGCGTTGGTCAAGCGTTCTATGCCCGTCCCGTGAATTGCGCTGACCGGGAAAATTTTATCAAAGCCGAACGCAGCGAATTCATCCGTGTTCTTTTCATCGCGATAAGTGTCCACCTTGTTCGCAGCCACGAGCACAGGCTTGCCGCTTTTGCGCAGTCGATCCGCCACTTCACGATCCAGCGGCACAACGCCTTCCTGCGTGTTCACTACGAAGATGATGACCTGCGCGGCTTCGATGGCGATTTCCACCTGATCGAGCGCGGCTTTGATGATGACGTCGTCAGATTTCTCGCGGCGCATCAAGCCGATGCCGCCGGTGTCCACGAGCGTGAAAGATTTTCCGTTCCATTCCGATTCCGCCGTCACACGGTCGCGCGTCACGCCGGGCATGTCGTGAACGATGGCGATGCGCTTGCGCACAATGCGATTGAAGAGCGCAGACTTGCCGACATTCGGGCGACCAACGATGGCGATGAGGTTTGACACGGTGACAGCTTGCAAAAAAATGCGCGGCCGAGAAAGCCTAAACCCGAGTGAGTTTACTGGGGAAGATTCTTCAGCGAGGCCTTCGCGCGGCGAATCCACACACGGTCGCGGTTGCGCTGGAAGGTGGGCGCGTGAACGTCATCGTTAACCACATCTTTAAGCTGGTCGCGGGCGAGGTCATTTTGCTTTTTGGCGAGGTAAAGTTCCGCGAGCTGAACTTTCGCGCGCGGATAGGAATGATTTTCCACGACGTGCTGCCAGATGTTCAGCGCGGCATCGGTTTCGTTCAGCGCCATCAATGTCTCCGCGTAGGCCATGAGCGAGTAGCCGAAGTCGTGTTTGTAATTTTCGCGGCAGACAGCGTCGAGCAGCGGTCGCGCCTCGGCGGGGCGTTTCAAGCGCAGCAGGCATTGGCCAAGGTGGGCGCGCGTGTCAATGTCGTTCGGGTCACGTTCGAGCGCGGCGCGATAACTTTTCTCCGCGTCGGCAAATTTTCCTTTCTGAAAATAAACGTCGCCGAGCTGGAAGTGATGATAGGCGTTGTCAACGTGATGGATTTTCGCCTGCAATTCCTTGATGCGCGCGCGGCTTTGCGCACCGGGCAGTTCAAAGCCGGTCATGGCTGAGCCGGAACCTTGATAGACCGAAAAATAATACCAGAGCGCGGCGATGCCCCAGCCGATGAAGATGAACAGCGCCCAGATCCATTCGCGGCTGCGCAGCGCGTGGATAAACATCCAGATTTGAAACGCCGTCATCGCCAGCGTGACCGGATTGGTCAGCAGAAAGCGCCAGCCTTCAACTCCGTTGAATAGCGAGGTGAACATTTCGGAGGCAAAACTATGCGGGGCGATTCCGGCTGGCAATGAAAGTTTTCCGTAAGGTTGAACTGCCCGCTTGTTTTCACGGCGAAACTTTCTGACAATCTGCCACCGCATGAACCGGACGCTCATCATCGTGCCGACTGTCAACGAACGGGAAAATCTCCCGCGCGTGGCACAGACCCTGTTGTCGCTGCACGTCGGCGTGGATCTACTTGTGGTGGACGGTAATTCATCCGACGGCACCGGGCAGATCGCGGATGAACTCGCAGCGAAGCATCCACAGATTCACGTCATCCATGAGAAGAAGAAAAACGGATTAGGCCGCGCCTATATTTCCGGCTTCAAGTGGGCGCTGGAAAAAAATTACGAGTTCATCTTCGAGATGGACTGCGATTTTTCGCACGACCCACTGGAGATTCCGAATTTTCTCAAGGCGGCGGAGAACGCTGACCTCGTGCTCGGCTCGCGTTATTCCGGTGGCGTGCGGGTGGTGAACTGGCCGTTGAAACGACTCATCTTGAGCCGGTGCGCGGGAATTTTCGTGTGGCTCGTTACCGGGATGCCCGTCACCGACCCGACCGGCGGCTATAAATGTTTCCGCCGCCGCGCACTGCAATTTCTCGACCTCGACGGAATCGAATGTCATGGCTACGGCTTTCAAATTGAGCTCACAAACAAGCTCTGGCGCGATGGCTTCCGCGTGACGGAAGTGCCGATAACTTTTCCCGACCGCACCCACGGCGTTTCCAAAATGACCGGAGGCATCGCCAATGAAGCGTTCTGGCTGGTTTGGCGGCTGTGGTTACAAAACGGTTGCCGCCGCTGGCCACGCAAGCGTCAGCAGTGACAGCGCATTTTTAACTGCTTCTACTAGAAACACTGGGGAGAAACACCGAAAAACTACTTTTTGAAGTGGTGCACCCAATAGGAGTTGAACCTATAACCTGCTGATCCGTAGTCAGCCGCTCTATCCAATTG
>CAINDH010000224.1 GCA_903847285.1 uncultured Verrucomicrobia subdivision 3 bacterium
AGGATCTCGCCGCCGAAGGCAAGGCCTACCGCAAGCACCCCGCGTTCGCGCTGGTCGATCGCATGGTGGACGAATTCAAGCGCCCGGGGCGCGCCGGCGGCGGCGGATTCTACGAATATCCCGCCGGCGGTCGCGAGCAGCGCAGGAATCGGCGCCATCTCGGACGAAACGCCCCGGTCAGACAAAATCAAAATGTTCGCGCCGTCGCGGATGGCTTCATCAGCGGCGGTGAATAATTTTTCTAGCGCAGTTTCCAAACCTTTCACGCCGTCAGCGGCCTTGAACAGAATGGAAAGTGTCTCGGCTTTGAAACCAGCGCGGTCAATGAAACGCAGCTTATCCAGCTCCTCATTTGTGAGAATTGGCTGTTCAAGGCGAATGAGCGCACAGCTTTCTGCCGTGGGGTTCAGCAGGCCGCCGCGCGACCCGACCATCGTGTGCGTGGCCGTGACAATTTCTTCGCGGATGGGATCAATCGGTGGATTCGTGACCTGCGCGAACAACTGCTTGAAATAATTGTAGAGCAACTGCGGCTTCTGCGACAACACGGCGAGCGGCGTGTCCGTGCCCATCGAGCCGAGCGGCTGCACGCCGTCGTTCGCCATCGGGCCGACAATGAAACGCAAATCCTCGAACGTATAGCCAAAAGCCTGCTGCGACTGCAAAACTTTTCGGTGCAGCGGTTCGGTATGCTGCGAGGGCTCGGGCAATTCATCAAGCAGGACGTGATGTTCGTCCAGCCATGCCTGATACGGCTGCGCGCTGGAATATTTTTTCTTCAGCTCTTCGTCCGCGATGATGCGTCCCTGCTGCGTATCTACGAGAAACATTCTTCCGGGCTGCAAGCGACCTTTAACGGCGATGCGTTCCGGCGCGATCGGCAGCACACCCGCCTCCGACGCCATGATGACCACGTCATCTTTCGTGACGTAATAACGCGACGGGCGAAGGCCGTTACGATCGAGACACGCGCCGATGCGAATGCCATCCGTGAACGCCATCGAAGCCGGGCCGTCCCACGGTTCGATGAGGCAGGAATGAAATTCGTAGAAGGCGCGGCGTTCAGCATCCATGCTCTCATGATTTTCCCACGGTTCGGGAATCATCATCATCATCGTGTGCGGCAATTCGCGTCCGGCCATGACGAGCAGTTCAACGCAGTTATCGAATTGCGCCGAATCGCTGCCGTCGGTATTGATCACGGGAACGACTTTCTTGATGTCGCCGCCGAGCGTGGCGGATTTGAAATTCGCCTGCGCCGCCTTGATCCAGTTGACGTTGCCACGCAGGGTATTGATTTCGCCGTTGTGTGCGATATAGCGGTTCGGATGCGCGCGATCCCAGCTCGGAAAGGTATTCGTAGAAAAACGCGAATGCACCAGCGCCATCGCCGTCACGACCGTTGGCTCGCGTAAATCGGCGTAATACTTCTCGACCTGTTCGGACATGAGCATGCCCTTGTAGATGAGCGTGCGCGCCGAAAGACTGGAAACGTAAAAGAAATTGCCGCCGGCAAATTTTCCGCCATAGCGGATTTTCCGCTCCGCAACTTTACGGATGACGAACAACTTTCTTTCAAACGCCTCGTCATCCGTGATGGCGGCGTTACGACTGACAAAAACTTGCGCCATGAACGGTTCGGCCGCGACGGCAGTTTTGCCGAGCGTAGAATTGTCCACCGGCACATCACGCCAGCCGAGCACGGCCTGACCTTCCGTGATAATAATCCGGGCGACTTCATTCTTGATCGCCTCCCGCTCATCAGAATTTTTCGGCAGGAACATCTGGCCGACACCGTATTGACCGGCGGCGGGAAGTTTGAACCCTAGCTTTTCGGCCTGCGCTGAAAGAAATTCATGCGGCACCTGAATCAAAATACCCGCACCGTCGCCGGTATTGGCCTCACAGCCGCACGCGCCGCGATGATCGAGGTTCACGAGAATCTGCAGTGCATCACTCACCAACTGATGGGACTTCTTGCCCTTCATGTTGACGACGAAGCCGAGCCCGCAGGCATCATGCTCAAATTGAGGATCGTAAAGCCCCTGTTTTAGCGGCGCAGAAACCCGAGGTTGCGCCGGTTCGTTATTAGATTTTTTGGTCAAGTCGCTGTTCATCGTTCGGCTGATAAGCCTGCGTTCCGCTATTTTTTACAAAAAAAAATCCTCTGTGCAATAATTCATTTCGGAAATTGCTGGTTGTCACTCATTAGAAATGGATTTTTTCAAAGGTATTTGCAGAAGCCGGTAAAAAAACTACCGCACTGCCGGGTTTTTCAGCGCCGTCAGCCGCTCGTTGGCCACCCGCCACCTCACGCTGTCGGGAACGACATTGGTCAGGCAGATTTCCAATTGGCGCACAGCGGCGTTGGTGTCGCGGCGATTCACGGCCAGTTGCGCCAAACCGAAATGCACGGTGAATGCTTCCACCGCCGGGCTGTTTTCCACTAGGGCGTAATCTTTTTCCGCTGCGGCATTGTCGCCCACCTGCAATCGCGCAATGGCGCGATTCAACCGAATGCTCGGTAAATTCGTCAGCGCGAGCGCGCGGTCTAACGTCGGCAACGCCTCCGCCGCCCGACCCAGTTGGATGAGCAATGCGGCGCGGTTGTTGAGCGCGGATAGATTATCTGCGTTCGCTGTCAGCTGTTCGTCCACGATTTGCAAAGCGTTCGTCGTCCACCCAAACTGCAGGTAGGTTTTGAAAACAAGTTCCGCCGCCTGATTATCACCGGGGTTTTTCTGAAGGTAGGATTCCAGCGCTTTAACCGCCGCCGCCGGATTCGTCCGCGCTATCCATGAGCCAGCTTCCAGCACGACGAGTTCCGACTCCAAGGCCTTGCCCATTGGCTGGCCGGCAGTCTTGGCACGCACTCGACTGACGGTAGCCAACACCTCATCATCAAATAACACGCGCGCATAAATCCGCGCCAGCGCCAGTTCGGGGATGATCGAATTCGTAGCGAGTTCACGCGCGCGGTCAAATTCCGCCCACGACTGGCGCGGCCAGCCCGCTGCAAAACATGCGTTGCCGATGACGCACGCGATGGCGGGATCGTCAAACGCCCCATGCACGGCCACGACGGCGGCAATTTCCTGGATGCTCCGAAATTTATCGGCAAGCCGCCCGGCCCCGCTCGTCGACGGGGCTTGTCCGGCCAGCAAATTTGAATTGCAGTTCCAGTTCACCGTTGCGGCCAGGTTGTTCGTGTTCAGCGCCCGCGCCTGCTCAAAGCGCCGCTGCGCCGCCAACAGATCTCCCGCGCGCTGCAACACCACCCCCCAGTCGTTGAACGCGGCGGAATACCAGACGCGAAGTTTCTGTTGCTGGTCATCCGTCGGCGGGGAAAGCGCGAGCCTGCGGTGAAGAAAAACCACCAGCTTAGATGATCGCCCCGGCGGCTGGCTCAATGTTTCCAGCCCACCGCGCCATGCGCCGTCCCAAAAGTTTTCATTGTCAGCCAGCCGCTGAGCTGTGAGTTGCGGGCGGGCAAAATGGGTTTCCTCGTGGCGTTTCAGCTCGCTGACGGCGGCGAGCGGCGTTGGTTGGAATAATTCAAACAGCATCACCCCAGAATGCGGGGCGATGAAAAACATCCGGTTCGTGCGCTCCAACTGATTAAGCAATTGGAGCAGTTCGTTCAACTTAAGTTCGCGATCCGGCCCGATCGTCAGCCAGCCGCGCGGCGTTTCCCGTTCGAGTGCCGCCCGGTATCGGTGGCTGGGCAGCGCCTGCAAGTTTACGGCCGACCATTTTTCGCGATCGGCTTGATGCGACCACGCCGCCCGCAACACCGCGAGTTTGGTGCCGTCTTCCGACAACACGAGACCGCCGCCAGCGGGCAGCGAGCGCGCCAGAAAGTCTCCGTAGCCTGACAGCGGGTGACGGTTGACCGCCAGCACCGTCGGCAGGTTGCGGATGAGCAGAGCAAATGAAACGGTCATCGTGATGACCGCAAAGGTCGTCATCGTGTTCCGGCGCAGCGTGGAATTAAATTTTTGCAACGCGCTGCGAGCGCGGCGAAGCGGCTGGACTTGCGCCGCAAATACCAGGCTGCCTGCGAGGAACGCGATGCCCAGCGCATTCACATAATCAAACGTCAGCAGCGGCAGTTCCACACCCAGTTGTTTCCGCACGATCTGGCGCGGCCCCACTTCCGGGTCAAACGCCAGCCACAGACACGCAAGTAGCAGCACCACGCGCAGCGCGCGGAAAATCCAGACCTGAAACCGGTCCACCTTGGATTTGTTGTGCGCGGTCTCATTTTTCAGCCGCACGAAGCACGGCAGCAGCGGCACCAGAAAATAAAGCACTACCGCAGCCGCCAGCAGCCGGTGCCACGACCAGAACGTGTAATATAACGTGCTGAAAATCCTCTTCGTCGAACGCCACGCCACCGACCACGCCTCAACGAACGTCCACGGTGAATGGGGATCCAGCCCGTTCACCATCGGCAACAATGCCGCCAGCGAAAATCCCGCCAGCCCCAGCAACCCCATCCGCAGCAAAAAACGGAGCTTGAAAAACTTCATCCGCCGCAGCGCGAGGAGTGCGGCCAAGAACAGCGGCAACGTCACCAGCATCAGCCAGTTCTCCGCCATGCCCATGCCCCATAGCATCGCCGCGCGGTTTAACCAGCGCACTTCTTTTTCCACTCGAAACTCCAGCAGGCAGCGCACGGATGCGGCTAACAATAGCAATTCTACCAGCTCGCCCGTCGCCGCCGTCGCGTCTTGCCAGAAATTTAATTCCAACCCGCAGACCCCGCACGCGAGCAACGCCGGCAACCGCGCGCTCCAGATTTTATTTTCATCTGGCTCCGAACTCCACGGCAACAATTCCACCGAGCGCGCCAGCACACCGAGCGTCAGCGCCGCAATGCCTGCTGAAAAAAGATTCAGCGCAACGGGAATCCACCCCGACGGCAGCAGGTGCAGCGGCAGTGTGAGCAGCCAAGTCAGCGGTCGGTTCGCCAGCGGCAGCCAGTCCCAGCCCGCTACCTTCGACGCGAGCGACAGGCTCGCCAACGTGACCCCGTGGCTCAACGTCAGCGCATACAGCACAAACGCCACCCCGGCAATCTGCCAATGGAAACGTGAAAGGTTTTTTGTCACAGCCGGAAATTGTTTTGCAAACCCGCCACGAAAGCTATCACGAATTTTCCGCCCACCTCTTCCCCGCTGGGGCGATGGCGACCACCAAACGGACTCACTCTGCAATCACCGAGCGCATCGCAGCAAAAAGGTTTTTGCCCGATTCCTGCGCCACCGGCTGCTTGGATTTCGCATCGGAATGTTCCACCAGTTCCTCCGGCAGCTCTTTCAAAAATGGCGAGGGCTGGCAGGGGAGCAATTGCCCGTATTTTTTCCGGCCGCCGCAATGGCTGATGGTCAGCGTCAACATCGCGCGCGTCACGGCGACGTAAAATAATCGTCGTTCTTCGTCCATCGTTCCCTCCACCTTCGAGCGCGTGTGCGGGAGCAATCCATCTTCCAGACCGACGACAAAAACGTGCGGAAACTCCAGCCCCTTGCACGAGTGCATCGTGATGAGCGTCACGGCGTCCTGCGTGTTTTCTTTTTCCTCCTCGCGGTCGCTGTCGAGCGTGATGTTCTCCAGAAAATTTCCCAGCCGCTCCACCGGTTCATTGCCCGCGCCATCCATCGTCGCTGTCAATTCATGCAAATTACGGATGCGGCCCTCGGCCACTTCTGGATCTTTATCCAACCGCTTGAGTTCGGCGAGATATCCAGCCTCCTCCAGAAAGCCCTCCGCCCATGCCTGTAAACGCAATTCGCTTCCTGGCAATTGCAACTGCCCCTGCATGCGCTCCACAAATTCCACGAAGGCCTCGATGCTTTCGCGCGTATTCTTCTGGAACGTCGTCGTCACCAGCGGATTTTTCATCACGCTGAACACGGAGCCTTTCCGCTCGTGGCTCGCGGCGAGCAACCGCTCCATCGTCACGTCGCTCAGGCCGCGCGCGGGCACGTTCGCGATGCGCAGCAGGCTGATGTCGTCGTGCGGATTCAGAAACATCTTCGTGTAGGCGATGAAATCCTTGATCTCGCGCCGGTCAAAAAAACTTTGCCCGCCAATCAAATGATAACGCACTCCCGCCCGGCGCAACTCCGTTTCGAGCGGCCGCGACTGCTGATTTGTGCGGAACAGAATCGCGCAATCTTTCCACGGAACCTTGTGCGCGATGCGTTTGAATTCAATCTGCGAAACCACTTCCCGCGCCTCGTCCTCGTCGTTCGTGTAGGTCTGCAACTGGATTTTTGCGCCCGTGCCGTTCTGCGACCACAGCGATTTGCCGCGCCGGCGCACGTTGTTTTTGATGATGGCATTCGCGGCATTGAGGATGGTCGTCGTGCTGCGGTAGTTTTGCTCCAGCTTGACAACTTTGATTTCCGGAAAATGTTTTTCCATGTTCAGCAGGTTCGCGACTTCCGCGCCGCGCCAGCCATAAATGCTCTGGTCGTCATCGCCGACCACGCAGAAATTCCGGTGCTCCACGGTCAGCGAATGCACCAGCTCAAACTGCGCCGCGTTCGTGTCCTGATACTCGTCCACCATGACATATTTATATTTTTCGCGGCAGGCTTGTAACGCATCGGGATGCTCGCGGAACAACCGCAGCGTGAGCAGAATCAAATCATCAAAGTCCACCGCGTTGCACGCGTGCAGCGCGGATTCGTAACGCTTGGCGATGTGTTGCGCCAGTGCGCGAATGCTCGGATCGCCGAACGTCGCCGAGTTTTCGCCGCCGTTCTTGAACTTGCTCAACATCCCCAGCACCGCGCCGGGATCAGTCTTCTCCCCCTTGGCGGAAATGGCGGAAAGTATTTTCTTCACCGCCGCTAGCTGCTCCGACTCGTCGTAGATGACGAAGTTTCGTTTGTAGCCCAGCTTGTCGATGTGCTGCCGCAAAATCCGGACGCACAGCGAATGGAAGGTGCAGATGGTCGGGCGATTTTCCTTGGCCTTGGCCTCGGGCGTCTTTGGCTTGGGCAGAAGTTTTTTGACTCGCTCCTGCATCTCGCGCGCCGCCTTATTGGTGAACGTCACGCCCAAAATATTTCCCGGCAGCACGCCGCGCGCAACCATGTGCGCGATGCGAAAGGTGATGACGCGCGTCTTGCCCGTGCCCGCGCCCGCGAGGATGAGCACCGGACCTTTGATCGTCTCGGCGGCCAGTCGTTGCTGCGGATTAAGCGTGTTCAGATTCACCATCGGGCGCGGAGTTTAATTTGCCGCGAAGTGAACGCAAGCCTGCGCCGCGAAGGCAGGTGTCGCGTGAAGGTCGCGAAGTGGACGAAGGGAAACAATCTTCCTCATTCCTGCACTGCCTGCGCAGCCTCCGGGCGACATTTTTAATTCCCCGCTCGCCACGCCGTCCGTCTTCTTTTAGCCTGCCGCCATGCTGGAACTTCCCAAACCTGAAGTCATTTTTACGCACGAAAGCGATTTGGATGGCTTCGTGGCGGGCGCGCTTTTGCAGCGGCTGGCCACAAAAATCCACGGCGCGACACCGCGCTTGGAGGCGTATCACTACAATTACTGGAAGCTGCGCGACCTGCGCGAGAATGCGGCTTGGGTCTCAGATTTCACCTTTGAGACGCGCATGGACAAGGCGCAATGGATTGTGGTGGATCATCATACCACGGAGTTGCAACCGAAATACGCGACGCTCATCCACGACACCAAAAAATCCGCCGGACTGCTGGCTTACGAACTGTGCCGCGAGCACGGGCTGACTTCGCCCGCGCTGGATCGCATTGTGCACTTGAACAACGTGGCGGATTTATTCTTGGAGGATGACACGGATTTCGGCACGGCCTGCGATTACGCGAATCTGGTAAAAGTTTATCAGTTCTGGAATTTGCACGCGCTCGTCGGGAATGAAATTGAAATGCTACTTGATCACCCATTGCTCGAAGTCATGGCGGTGAAGCGGCGCGTGGAAGATCCGCTCGGCTATGCGTGGAGCAAAAATCAGGTGACAAAAATTTCACCGACCGTCGGCTGCGTGGACACCGTCATCGGGAACACCAACCTGATTGTGCATCAGTTGCTCGAATCGGGAGCGACGCCGTATCCGGTGCTGGTCACACTGTTCAAGCGGGCGAACAATCTGGTCATTGCCAGTTTCCGCAGCCGCAACGGCGAGGCTCTGAAGGTGGCGGAGAAACTGCAAGGCGGCGGGCACGCCAACGCAGCGGGCGCACTACTGCCCAAGTCCGTGAAAAATATTCCCGACGCGATTGATTACCTGCGCGCCATCCTGCAACCGAAAGCGGGCGCGCCGCTGAACTCGATGGAAAGTTTGTTTGCCTCGGTGGCGGTGGAGAAACAGAAATAAGAGCGACAAAATTTACGTAGCAGGAAAGCCGCGATGCGACGTCCCCGCTGATGCTTTCCCCGTTTTATCGGCAGCAGTTCAGAGCCGTCCTTCACGAGCACCGAAGCGCGGTCAGCAGAATGGCGCAGCGGACCGTCTCTACCCGGCAAGTTTTAGAACAAGACACGACATTTTGCACAGCATTTCAAACTAACCGGACCACTCCAGTATAACTCGCGCTGGATTCCCGTCAGAATTTCTCTAAACTCTCCGCGCTCTGTAAATGAATCTCGCTTTGGAATCGCTTGGCATGATCGCCGGCAGCAAGTCGCTGCCGTTTGAAGTGGCGCGCCTGGCTCGCGAGGCAGGCGTGAAACGCATCGTCTGCGTCGCCTTCGAAGGCGAAACCGATCCCGAACTCGCCAAACTCGTGGACGACATCGTTTGGTTACGCGTCGGTCAACTTTCCAAACTCATCGGCACGTTCACCGAACGTGGCGTGAAGCAATGCGTGATGGCCGGACAAGTCGCGCCGAAAAACCTGTTCGACCTGCGCCCGGATTTGCGCGCGCTCGCCGCGTTGATGCGATTAAAAGAAAAAAACGCGCACACCATCTTCGGCGCAATTGGCGATGAATTGAAAAAGGACGGCGTGGAACTCATCACCGCCGCACCGTGGCTGGCCCCCATCATGCCGCAGACGGGTTTTCATCTGGGCCCAAAACTTTCGGACGCGCAGTCGGAAGACGTTGCTTTCGGCTTTCGTATCGCCAAGGAAATTTCCCGGCTGGAGATCGGCCAGCTCGTCGTCGTGAAGAATGGAACCGTGCTCGCCGTGGAAGGTTTTGAAGGCACGGATAAATGCCTCGCTCGCGGTGGCGAACTCGGCGGCAAAGACGGCGGCGCGATCGCCGTGAAAGTTGCCAAGCTCGGCCATGACATGCGCTTTGACCTGCCCTGCCTTGGCGCAAAAACGTTGGAGATGTGCGCGGCGGCGAAAATTTCCGTGCTCGCCGTGGAATCCGGCAAAAGTATTTTACTCGAACGCGAGGTCGTCGAGGCGCTGGCGAAGAAAAACAAAATCGCCATTACCACGGTCGCTTGAATTAAATTTTAACACTAAATATCAAATAACTTTTCCCATGCTTAAATCCCACGAACTCCTCGGCTTCATGTCTCCTGCGCTCGCGGCGGACATTTTAAGTTTCACCTTCGACTCGGACAAGCCCGCCTACCGCGCCACCATGGCGGCGGTGGCGTCGGCGAAAAATGTTCGCCCCGTCTTCCTCGAACGGCAGCCGCGCGATGCGCGTCATGCCACGATGATTTCCGCGCTGGCCAAGCCCACGCTGGATGCCGCCGCCGCCGCCCTGCTCCGCGCGTGGCTCGTCAAAAAACACGAGGCGATGCTGATTGATTTTCTCAACGCGCTCGGCATCAAGCACGACAAAGGCGTGGTGGAAGATCTGCCGCCGACCATGGATGACGCCAAGCTGAAACCTGCCGTGGAAATTTTGCTCGGCAAGTATCCGCACGAAACCGTGAGCGTGTATCTGAACGCCTTCAACGACCTCAATGGCGCTGGCTGGCCAAACTTGAAGGCCATGTTGGAAAGCGATGCGCGTCTACAGTTGGGTAACCACGCCTGATTGGCAGCGGCCGGTTATTTATTTGACGAGTGGCGGCAACGCTTTAACGTGCGGCGCATGAACCCATCTATGAAACCGGCGCGTGTGGCCGGCAGTTTTTTGGCGGCGGTCAAAAAAACCTTTATCCTCTGCGTTGTGCTGGGACTTCTCGGCGCGTTCGGCCCGGCGCGCGCAGAAGGCCCGGACACGGATTATCTCGTGGTTTATGCCGTGATTGATCAGGCGGATGCGCTGAATCAGAAGGGCAAGACGAGCGCCGCCCACGCCAAATACCTCGAGGCGCAACGAGCCCTGGCGGAGTTCCAAAAAAATAATTCCGGCTGGAACAACCAGATGGTGGCTTACCGGCAGAAGTATCTGGCAGAAAAAATTTCAGCCACCTCCAGCAAGGGCACAACCGATTCCAGCAGTTCAGCTGCGTCAGTAAAAACTTCCGCCGCCGCCAAGTCGCCGGTCAAGTTGCTGACCGCGGGCAGCGAGCCGCGCAAAGTCTTGCGCCTGCATCCGGCCAGCGGCGATAAGCAGACGCTGGCGATGAGCATCAAAATGGCGATGACGATGTCCGCCGGCGGCGAAACGATGCCCGCGATGGATTTGCCGACGATGGTGATGACGATGGAGGTAACCGTCAAAGACGCTTCGACCAATGGCGAAATCAGTTACACGATTCTTTACAGCGAGGCGGACACCGAAATGGGCAAGAGCGCGAAGTCAGCAGCAAGCGCGGCGATGAAGTCGTCCATGGCCGGACTGCGTGGGTTGTCTGGCGAAGGTAAAATATCAGATCGGGGCATCGTGAAGTCGCTGGAAATGAAATTACCGCCGGATGCTGACCCCCAGTTAAGCCAGTCCATGAGCCAGATGAAAGAATCGTTCGCCAGTTCGTCCACGCCGTTGCCCGAAGAAGCCGTCGGCCCCGGCGCGAAATGGGAATACAAGTCGCGCATCAAAAGCCAGGGCATGACGGTGGATCAGACGATGACGTTTGAATTGCTCACCATGGACGGCGATCAAGTCACGCTTCGCACCGCTCTCGCGCAAAACGCCGCCGGACAGAAGGTGGAAAACCCTTCGATGCCCGGCATGAAAATGGATCTCACCAAACTAACGGTCACCGGCAACGGCAAATCCACCATCGACCTAGGCCAACTCATGCCATCGGACGCAACTCTGGATGAAAACTCTGATGTCCAGATGTCCATGAACGTCGGCCAGCAAAAACAGGCGATGAGCATGAAGATGAGTATGAAGGTCAAGTTCGAGGGGAAGTGAGCTGACTGCGCCGGCAGGGCGCGTCGCTTCCACCGTCGCTTCCACCGTCGCTTCGCTATGGCGGGATTGGCCATGCGCGCAAAGCGACGTGCCCACCCGCCCGCCAACGGACACGGACGCAAAACCATTGTGATTTTTTTCCCGCTTTTAACTTGTTGCGCCGTGTGGCGAATGAGAGTGTCTGCGGCTCTTAATTGCTTCTTAATCGAAATCTCAATGAAACTTTAATTTAATTCGCTGGCCGCGTTGCTGCTCGCCAACACACTCACCACTCACGCCGCTGATGTGCAGCAATACCTTGTTGCCAAAGGACAGGATTACCGTCAGACGAACGGCACCGCAGTCTTGTCGTTCACGAATGAAAATCCGTTCCGCTTCATGGCTTCGGTCGCCGCCACCACAACGAACAGCGTGACAAATGTGACATTGAAGCTACCGAACACGCAGTTCCGCCAGCTGACGAATGCCGGCGGCGAATTTCAATTCGAGCAGGGCTTCGCAACCAAGCAAGCGCTGGACGGCGGCTACGCGCCGGGCAATTACGGTTTTACCATTCAAGCGGTGAACGATGGAACAAATAAGCCGACGTTGAATCTGGCGGCGGAAAATTATCCCGGCCTGCCAAAGCTCACAAACTGGGCGGACTTGCAGGCGGTGGAACCGGCGTTGCCGCTGGACGTTTCCTGGGGCGCATTCACGAACGGCAATACGAATGATTTTATCCAAGTAGAAGTCAACACGCTGACCGGCGAAAACGTGGCGCTTACGCCGGACTTGCTGATGGCGGGCGCGCTCAACGGCACGAACACCGTCGTGACGATGCCAGCGAACACGCTGGACTACGGCGTGACTTACGAGGGCCGGTTACTGTTTGTGAAACGCACCGCGCTGGCGTTGACGAATTATCCCGGCGCTGCCGGCGTGGCGGCGTATTTCCGAGAGACAAAATTTCCACTCGTCACGCTGCCCGCGCCGCCGAGTCACGGGCGTATCCAGTTCAGCACAAGTTCGCAATCCGTGGCGGAAACTGCCGGGGTGGCCAACCTCACGCTCTCGCGCGCGGGAACTCAGGGCGGAGTTTCGGTGGATGTGCAAACGTTTGGCGGCACAGCCACGGCAGGCGATGATTACGAAACAGTTTTCAACACGTTTCACTTTGAAGATGGCGAAGCGACCAAGACCGTTCCCGTCACCATTTTGGACGATTATCTTTTGGAAGGGAGCGAGACGGTGAATGTGTTGTTGCTCAACGCCACCGATGGCGCTCAACTTGGCGACCGCACAAACCTCGTGTTGACCATCGCGGACAACGAACTCGCCGCTGCCGGAAAATTGCAATTCAGCGCGACGAATTATCCCGTGGTGGAATCGTCTAGCAATGTCGTGGTGACAGTCAACCGCGTGGGCGGCAGCGCGGGTGTTGTCACGGGAACTTTTTCCGTGGCGGACATCACGGCGCAGGGGTTGGGTGTGGATTACGGCACGGTCGGCGGCACGCTGACTTTTTCCAACGGTGTGACGATGCGGACGATTACCATTCCGATTGTCACGGACTCAATTTACGAGACGAATGAAACCTTTCGCGTGCGGTTGATAGCCACAAGTGGCGGCGCAGCGTTCGGGACGAACATCAGCACCATCGTGACCATCACGGATAACGATCCAGCTGGCACGATCAGCTTCAAACCGGCGGCTTACGCGGTCGCTGAGAACGCGACGAATTTTCTCGTCACGGTCGTCCGCACCGGCGGCACGGCCAGCGGCGTGACGGTGGATTTTGCCACGCAGGACGGCACGGCTTTGGCCGACTCGGATTACGTCGCCACCAACGGCACGCTGTTATTTGGCTCGAACGAAGTGACGAAAACTTTCAGTGTGTTCATCAACAACGATACGCTCGCCGAAGGAAATGAATTTTTCACCGTGCAACTCACCAACGCCACCGGCGGCGCGACCATCAGCACCACGAACATTGCCACGCTCACGATCAAGGACGATGAATCGAGCGTGCGTTTTACCAACGCCAGCTACGTCGTCAGCGAAGGCGTGACCAACCTGCTCTTGAATGTCATCCGCGATGGCGCGCTCATCACGCCGGTGAGCGTGACGTTCGCCACGGCAGATGATTCCGCGCACGCCGGAACGGATTACACGGCGACGAACGGCACGTTGATTTTTCCGACGAACACGAGCGTCCGCTCCTTCATCGTTCCCATCAAGAACAACACCATCGTGGACGGTGCGCGAGCGTTCACAGTCGAGTTGAGCAATCCGTTGAACGGACTTCAGCTTGGCAACCTCAGCACCACCACCGTCATCATCAATGACAACGATGCGGGCGGCGCGATTCGTTTCTCCACGAACAACTTCGCCGTGAATGAAACCGGCACGAACGCCGTCATCACCCTGCTCCGCTCCGGCGGTTTAGCCAGCGGTGTGACAGTGAAGTTCAACGTCGAGGAAGGGTCAGCCAGCGAAAACATTGACTACTCAAACCTCACCCAAGTCGTCACCTTCAACGCTGGCGAGACGAATAAGAAAGTTTTCATTCCGATCATCAACGACACCGTCGTGGAAAATCCGGAAACGGTATTGCTCTCGCTCGAAGACCCGACCGGCGGCGCGAGCCTTGGCTCCAGCAACCTCAACGCCACGCTGACCATCACGAGCGATGACGTGGGCGGCACGATTAATTTCTCGCGCACCAATTTTCTCGCCTACGAAAATGCGACCAACTTCTACGTCATCGTCACCCGCACCGGCGGCAAGGCGAGCGGCGTGACGGTGGATTACGCCACGCAGTCCGGCACGGCTTCCTCGGGCGTTGACTTCGCCGAAACCAGCGGCACGCTGGCGTTCGCGGCGAATGAAACGAACAAGCTCATCACCATTCCCATCGTCAATGACGCGCTCGCGGAAGGAAACGAAACGTTCAGCATCGGACTTTCCGTAGTCGCTGGCGGCGCCACGCTCGGCACCATTAGCAATGCCTTGCTCACCATCATTGATGATGAATCCAGCATCAGCATCGGCAGCAACAATTACACGGTCAGCGAGGGCGCGACAAACCTAGCCGTGACCTTCTTCCGCGCGGGCGCGTTGCTGACGCCGGTCTCGGTGGATTTCGCCACGGTCAATGGTTCCGCCGTTGCGCCGGATGATTTTGTGGCGACGAATGGCACGCTGAATTTTCCCAGCAACGTGGTTTCAAAAACCATTCTCATCCGCATCGTCAACGACACCCTCGTGGAAGGTGGCGAATCGTTTAGCCTCCAGCTTTCCAATCCGCAGGGCGGCGTCCAGCTTGGCAACATCACCAATGCGGTCATCAACATCACGGACAATGACCTCGGCGGGGCGATTCGTTTCAGCACGAACGGCTACACCGTTTCCGAAGGCGGCACGAACGCGCGTATCACGTTGCTCCGCACCGGCGGCCTCGCCAGCGGCGTGACAGTGAAATTCAAAGTTGAGGATGGTTCTGCCGGGGCGGGCGCGGATTATTCCAACGCCACCCAAATCGTCACCTTCAACGCGGGCGAGACGAACAAGACAATTCTCATTCCGATCATCAACGATACGATCGTCGAGAATCCTGAAACCATTTTACTCACGCTCGAAGACATTAACGGCGGCGCCAGCCCCGGCAGCATCACGGCGGCGACGTTGACCATCACGGACAATGATCTTGGCGGCGTCATCAGCCTCGCCAGCACGGCGCTCTCGGCCAGCGAGAACGGCACTAACTTCATCGTCAACGTAAAGCGCACGGGCGGTGCGGCGAGCGGGGTGACGGTGGATTACGCCACTCATTCCGGCACGGCCACGAGCGGAAGCGATTTCAGCGAGACGGATGGCACGCTGACGTTTGGCGCTAACGAAACGAACAAAGTTATTCTCGTGCCGATTCTTAATGACACGCTGGCGGAGGGCAACGAATCCTTCACGCTCGTCTTGAGCGGTGTGCAGGGCGGAGCGACTTTGAACCCAACCAACACCGCCACGCTGACGATTGTGGATGATGAATCTAGCATCAGCATCAGCAACGCCGTGGTGAGCGTCAGCGAGAGCGGCACAAATGTCATCGTCACGCTCGTCCGCTCGGGCGCGCTGCTGACTTCCGTCTCGGTGGATTTCGCAACCATCAACGGCTCCGCCACAGCGGGCAGCGATTACGGCGCGACGAACGGCACGGTAGTTTTCCCCGCAAACACGCCGGTGAAACGCATTGTCATTCCCATCATCAACGACGCGGTGATTGAAAATAGCGAGACGTTCACGTTCGCCATTTCCAATCCGCAAGGCGGCGTGCAACTCGGCACGACGACGAATGAAGCGGTGACGATTGAGAATGATGACTTCGCCGGCACGGTGCAGTTTGCCGCGACCGGTTTCAGCGGCACGGAAGGTTCCAACGCCGTCATCACCATCACACGCACCGGCGGTTTGGCGGGCGGCGTTTCGGTTTATTTCCAGATGGTCGCCAGCTCAGCGTTGCCCGGTTTGGACTACACGAACAAGTCTGGCTACATCAGCTTCGCGCCCGGTCAGACGACGACGAACATTCTCGTGCCGCTCGTGGCGGATTCCATTGCTGAATCTACCGAAACGGTGAGCCTGCTGTTGAACATCACGCTCGGCGGACTGGCGCTTGGCACGCCGAGCTTTGCCACGTTGAGCATCGCGGACAAACCGGATCCGAATGCGATACCCGAAGCGGGGACACCGTTCTTCAGCGCCTCGGTCAATGGCGCGAACATCGCCGGCCTGGCCTTGTCGGCCACCAACTTCGCTGACAATAGCGGCATTAGCGCCAATTCACTGGCTAATGTCAGCGGCTCACATCTGGCTTCACCTTATAGCAGTTTTAGTTTGCTGAACGTCGTGGCCAATAGCACCGGCTCCGTGGCCATTTTAAGTTCCACGGCGAATGGAGCTATCACTTACACTTTGGTAAGTGGTTTTATCCCCGACATCACCACCACCGCCAACACCGGCGGCGGCGGCACGGTTAAATTTGATGTGATCAATAAAATCACCAAAACAGTGACGGGTAGATTCGATGTGATCACGGTCAGTTCAACCACGGGTTTGACCTATCACGTCATCGGCAGTTTCCGCTACCACTACTGAACCGTTCTTTGCACCGACGCCCCGCGCACCGTGCGCGGGGCGTTTTTGTTTTGCGGCAAGTTCCCTTTTTCATAGCCGGTAGAAAATTATTTCATCCAGAAACTGCTGGCGGATACGGACGGCTTTTGTATTGTGAGCCTTAACTTTATGCAACCTACCGGCGATATTGCTCTCATCGGTCTGGCCGTAATGGGCCAGAATCTCATCATGAATATGAACGACCACGGCTTCACCGTCGTCGCTTACAACCGCACCACCGACAAGGTGGATCACTTCCTGGCCAACGAAGCTAAAGGCTCGAAAGTCATCGGTGCGCACTCCATCGAGGAGATGGTCTCCAAACTGAAACTGCCCCGCCGGGTGATGATGCTCGTCAAAGCGGGTAAGCCGGTGGACGATTTCATCGAACAGCTCATCCCTCACCTCTCGCCCGGCGACATCATCATTGACGGCGGCAATTCGCTATTCAACGACACCAGCCGGCGCGTGGCGTATTGCGAGAGCAAAGGACTTTTGTTCGTCGGCACCGGCGTTTCTGGCGGCGAAGAAGGCGCGCGCAAAGGCCCGAGCATCATGCCCGGTGGTTCACCCGCCGCGTGGCCGTTCGTGAAAGATATTTTCCAAGCCGTCTCTGCGAAGGTGGAAGGTAATGTCCCCTGCTGCGACTGGGTCGGTGAAGGCGGCGCGGGCCACTACGTCAAGATGGTTCACAACGGCATTGAATACGGCGATATGCAGCTCATCTGCGAAGCCTACAACATCATGAAGAACGGTCTTGGCATGAGCGCGCAGGAGATGCACGACGTGCTGGCCGAATGGAATAAGGGTGACCTTGATTCCTATCTCATTGAAATCTCCCGCGACATCCTTGGCACGAAAGACTCCGACGGCTTGCCGCTCGTGGACAAGATTCTCGACACCGCCGGCCAGAAAGGCACGGGCAAATGGACGGTCATTGATTCGCAGGAAATGGGCATCCCCATCACCCTCATGGCCGAGGCCGTTTACTCCCGCTGCGTCTCCGCACTGAAGGACGAACGTGTCAAAGCCGCCCGCAAACTTAAAGGCCCGCGCCCGTTCCTCGGCAGTATCGCGGCGAATCCCGCGAAGAAAAAAGCCTTCATCGAAGACATCAAGAGCGCGCTTTACGCCTCCAAAATCGTCAGCTACGCCCAAGGCTACATGCTCATGCGTGCTGCCGCCAAGGAACGCAACTGGCATCTGAACTACGGCGGCATCGCTCTCATGTGGCGCGGCGGCTGTATCATTCGCTCCCGCTTCCTCGGCAAGATCAAAGAAGCCTACGACAATAATCCGAAGCTCTCGAACTTGCTGCTGGACGATTATTTCCGTGGCGAAATCAAGAAATCGCAGAAAGGCTGGCGCAACATCGTCGCCACCGCCGCCAAGAAAGGCATTCCCGTTCCCGCGTTCAGCACCGCACTGGCGTTCTACGATCAATATCGCTCCGCCGTGTTGCCCGCGAACTTGCTGCAAGCGCAACGCGACTACTTCGGCGCACACACTTACGAACGCGTGGACAAACCGCGCGGCGAATTCTTTCACACGAACTGGACCGGCCGCGGCGGCACGACCAGCAGCAGCACTTACAACGTGTAAGGTCCTTGCGGACGGCCACCAGAAATTTCAAGCGCGCGGCTCCGGCTGCGCGCTTTTTTTATTAAGCGTGAAGTTCTTAATAATATTTTCTAGTCGTTGCACAAAAACAGCCCTTGCCTAAAATCTGCGCGTGAACGCAAGCCAACTTCAGCAAGCCGCCCACGCGATTAAAACGGCAGATGCGCTAATCATCGCGGCGGGTGCGGGCATTGGCGTGGATTCCGGCCTGCCGGACTTTCGCGGCAACGAGGGATTTTGGAAGGCTTATCCAGTGATCGCCCGCCTCGGCTTATCCTTCGCAGAATTGGCAAATCCGGTTTGGTTTGAAAATGACCCCGAACTGGCGTGGGCGTTTTACGGCCACCGGCTGAACCTCTATCGCCAAACCAACCCGCACGCCGGGTTCGGAAAACTTCTGAAATGGGCGTCGGGAAAACCCGGTGGCTATTTCGTTTTTACCTCCAACGTGGACGGGCATTTCCAGAAAGCGGGATTCTCGCCCAATCAGATCGAAGAATGTCACGGCTCAATCAATCACTTCCAATGCCTGAGCGGCTGCACCCGCTCCATCTGGGACGCCACCGAGGAAAAAATGATCGTGGATGAAACGGTTTTTCGCGCGATGAGGCCATTACCACATTGCCGTCATTGCGGCGGGATGGCGCGACCGAACATCATGATGTTCGGCGATTTCTCATGGCTTTCCGACCGAAGTCAGGAGCAGCAAAAACGCTTTGGGCAATGGCTGCAATCGGTGCGGGAAAAATCCCATCGGCTGGCCATTGTTGAACTTGGCGCAGGCACAGCCATCCCCAGCGTGCGGCACAATTCGGAGCGTCTGGTAGATCGATTCGGCGGGACGCTCATCCGCATCAACCCTCGTGAAGCCCATGTCCCACCCGGACATCTCGGACTGGCCACCGGCGCGCTACCAGGTCTTCAGTTTTTGGAAGAAGCGATGAAAAGTTGAAAGCAGGTTTGACGCCTTAACCGGCAACGGTAAAATTTCCACATGGCACAAGTTGAATTGAAAATCGAAAAACTCACCAACGGCACCGGCGCCGCCCCAAAAAAAGGCGACACCGTGACCGTCCACTACACTGGCACGTTCACTGACGGCAAGAAGTTCGACAGCTCGGTGGATCGCAACGAGCCATTCGCCTTCACGCTCGGCGCTGGCGAAGTCATCGGCGGCTGGGATCTCGGCGTCGCGCAGATGAAAATCGGCGACAAGGTCAAGCTCACCATCCCGCCCGAACTCGCCTACGGCCGCGACGGTTATCCGGGCGCAATTCCGCCTAACGCGACGCTGATTTTCGTGGTCGAACTGCTCGGCATCAATTGAACCAACCTTGACCAGAAATTTTCCCATGAAAAAACTTTTTCTCCTGCTGCCGGTTTTGCTCGCGACCGCTTTGCTGGTCAATCTCACCGGCTGCTCCAGTGTTTATTACGCCGCCTACGAAAAAGTTGGCGTGTATAAACGCGACCTGCTCAAGAAGCGCGTCATCGAGGCGAGAGACGACCAGAAGGAAGCGCAAGTTCAGTTCAAAGACGCGCTCACGCGGCTCAAGGAAATCACCAAGTTCGGCGGCGGCGAGGCGGAGAAAGCTTTCAACAGTTTGAAGAGCGAATATGACGCTTGCGTGAAGCGTGCCGACGCCGTGCATAAACGCATCCGCGAAGTGGAAACCGTTTCCACCGACTTGTTCGCGGAATGGGAAAAGGAAAATGACCAGATCAGCACACCGTCGTTGCGCGATACGAGCCGGAAGCAGTTGCTCGACACGAAACAGCGTTACGCCCAAATGCACACCGCGCTGGTGAGCGCCGAGCAGACGATGCCGCCGGTGCTGCAAAAATTCAACGACTACGTTCTCTACCTGAAACACAACCTCAACGCGCAGGCCATCGCGTCGTTGAACGGCGAGGCGTCGAGCATCCAGACAGAGATCGGGCATCTGCTCGAATCCATGAACCAGTCAATCGCCCGCGCGGATGAGTTTGTGAAGACGATGAAGTGACGCGATGGTGGCGTGCCGAAAAATTATTCACGCCCAAAAAATTTAGTAACAGTCCTTTAAAAAATATGTCAACCGAAGCCAAATGTCCTTTTAACCACGGTGCCGGAGCCGGCACACCCAGCCCCGCAGTGAATCACGCCACGACCGGCGGCACGTCCAACCGCGACTGGTGGCCGAACCAGTTGCCGGTGGAATTGCTCCACCAACATTCCGCAAAGTCCGATCCGATGGGCGAAGATTTTGACTACGCAAAAGAATTCAAGAGCCTGGACTTCGCGGCGCTCAAGCAAGACCTCGCGGCGTTGATGACGGACTCGCAGGATTGGTGGCCGGCGGACTTTGGTCACTACGGCGGTTTTTTTATTCGCATGGCGTGGCACGCCGCCGGCACCTATCGCACCGGCGACGGACGCGGCGGCGGCGGGCGCGGTCAGCAACGTTTCTCGCCGCTCAACAGTTGGCCGGACAACGTGAGCTTGGACAAAGCGCGTCGCCTGCTCTGGCCGATCAAGCAGAAGTATGGCCGCAAAATTTCTTGGGCTGACTTGTTCATTCTCACCGGCAATGTCGCGCTGGAAACGATGGGCTTCAAAACGTTCGGTTTCGGCGGCGGGCGCAAAGATGTTTGGGAACCGGATCAAGATGTGTATTGGGGCCGCGAAAAGAAATGGCTCGGCGGTGACATCCGTTACTCGCAGGGATCGCCCGGCGTCGTGGAAAACCACGGCGTGCTCGTGAAAGACGACGACAGCGAAGTGCCGCACACGCGCAATCTCGAAAACCCGCTCGCCGCCGTGCAGATGGGTTTGATTTACGTCAATCCCGAAGGCCCGAACGGCAAGCCCGATCCCATCGCTTCGGCGCGCGACATCCGTGAAACCTTCGCCCGCATGGCGATGAATGACGAGGAAACAGTGGCGCTCATCGCGGGCGGTCACACGTTCGGCAAGACTCACGGCGCCGGCCCGGCGGCTCATGTGGGGCCGGAGCCGGAAGGTTCCAGCCTCGAGGAGCAAGGCTTGGGCTGGAAAAATAGTTTTGGCTCCGGCAAAGGTGCGGACGCCATCACCAGCGGACTCGAAGTGACGTGGACGACCACGCCGACGAAGTGGAGCAATAATTATTTTGAGAACCTGTTCGGCTACGACTGGGAACTCACCAAGAGTCCGGCGGGCGCGCATCAATGGTCGCCGAAAAATGGCGCTGGCGCAGGCACGGTTCCGCACGCGCACGACGCGACGAAGCGGATCGCGCCGTCCATGCTGACCACTGACCTCGCGCTGCGTTTCGATCCGGCTTACGAAAAAATTTCACGCCGCTTTCTCGCGCATCCCGATCAGTTCGCGAACGCCTTCGCGCGGGCGTGGTTCAAACTGACGCACCGCGACATGGGGCCGCGCGCGTGTTATCTCGGCACGGAAGTTCCGGCGGAGGAACTCCTCTGGCAGGATCCGATTCCCGCTTTGAATCATCAATTGATTGACGCGCCGGACATCGCCGCGCTGAAGAGCAAGATTCTGGCATCCGGTCTTTCCGTTTCCGAATTGGTTTCTACTGCGTGGGCCTCGGCCTCCACCTTCCGTGGCTCCGACAAACGCGGCGGCGCGAACGGCGCGCGCATTCGTTTGACGCCGCAGAAATATTGGGACGTCAATCAGCCGGCGCAATTGAGCAAGGTGCTCGAAATTTTGGAGAGCATTCAGACAGCGTTCAACCACGCTCAAGCTGGCGGCAAAAAAGTTTCGCTGGCCGACTTGATTGTGTTGGGCGGTTGCGCCGCGATTGAGAAAGCCGCGAAGAATGCCGGTCACGAAATCGCCGTTCCCTTCACGCCGGGACGCATGGACGCCACGCAAGCGCAGACGGATGTGGAATCGTTCGCCGTGCTCGAACCGATGGCGGACGGCTTCCGCAATTATCTCAAGGGCAAATACACTTTAGCCGCCGAAGCGTTGCTCGTGGACAAAGCGCAACTGCTCACGCTCACCGCGCCCGAAATGACGGTGCTTCTCGGCGGGCTGCGCGTGCTGAAAACCAACGTCGCCGGTGCGCACCACGGAGTTTTCACCAAGCGCACAGAGACGTTGACCAACGACTTTTTCGTGAACCTGCTCGATATGGGCACGGAATGGAAACCCGTCTCGAAGGACGCAGAATTATTTGAAGGTCGCGACCGCAAAACCGGAGCCGTCAAGTGGACCGGCACGCGGGTGGATCTGGTTTTCGGTTCCAACTCCATTCTGCGCGCCGTGGCGGAAGTCTATGCGTGCGCCGATGCGGAGAAACAGTTCGTCCACGACTTTGTCGCCGCGTGGAACAAGGTGATGAATCTGGATCGCTTCGATCGGGCGTGAGTTGCGAAACAGATTCGAGCCGGGTAATTGCGTGCCGCCGGCAACTTTTCTCCGTGAAACGTCCGGCGGCACTTTGCTTTCCGTAAAACTCCAGCCGCGCGCTTCTAAAAATGAAATCGGCGAACCCCTTGGCGCCGAGCTGAAAATCAAAGTCACCGCGCCGCCCGTAGATGCGGCGGCGAATCAAGCCCTCATCGAATTTCTTGCGGAAAAACTTGGCTGCTCGCGCGGTAAAGTGGAATTGGTCCGCGGCCACACCGCACGGCACAAAACCATTTTGCTTCATGGATTCAAAGCGGCGGATGTTCTCCAAAAAATCTTACCTCACAAGTAATGGTTGGTCTTCAGCAAAATTAGAAGCGGCCTTTCCTGACGGTTAGCTAGAGTGACACCGGATTGTTTCCGTTGGGAATCCTCGAGGCACAGGTTGGAGTTCATCCGTTCGCAAATCTTGAGCTCAACGTTACCTCTCCGTATCGGGCGGAAACCGTTGGCTGAATCATCATGTCACATCCACAAATTATCCAGGGCGGCATGGGCGCGGGCGTATCAGATTGGAAACTGGCGCGGGCCGTGTCACTCGCCGGTCAGTTGGGCGTCGTCTCCGGCACCGCGCTCGCCGCCATCCTTGCCCGCCGCCTCCAAAATGGCGATCTCGACGGCCAGATGCGGTATGGCCTGGCCCATTTCCCCGTGGCCGACCTCGCCAAAAAAATTATCGCGGATTATTTTATTCCTGACGGGAAACTTGCCGACGTCCCATTCAAACTGACGCCGTTGCCCGGCCTCAATCCCGGCGCGGATTATGAGGCCCTCACCGTCGCCGCGAACTTCGTGGAAGTTTTTCTGGCCAAAGAAAATCATAGCGGCTTGGTGGGCATCAATTTTTTAGAAAAAATTCAATTCCCCACCCTGCCCTCCCTCTTCGGGGCGATGCTCGCGGGCGTGGATTATGTGCTGATGGGTGCGGGCATTCCCCGCGCTATTCCCGGCGTGTTGGACCGTCTGGCACGCGGCGAAAATGTGGAATTAAAGATCGAGGTCGAAGGCGCGCTGCCCAGCGAAGAATTTATTTCCCAGTTCAATCCCGCTGCGTTTTTCGGTGGCATCGCGCCGACGCTGAAACGCCCTTTTTTCCTCGGCATCGTCGCATCAGCCACGCTGGCCATCACGCTCGCGCGCAAATCCAGCGGACGGGTAGATGGCTTTGTGGTCGAGGGCGAAACGGCCGGGGGGCACAATGCGCCACCGCGCGGCGCTCTGCAATTGACACCAGCCGGTGAACCCATCTACGGCCCGCGCGATGTCGCCGATCTGGATAAAATTCGCGAACTCGGTTTACCGTTCTGGCTCGCCGGGTCGTATGGCAAACCCGGCCAGCTCGCCGCCGCGTTGCAACTGGGCGCGACGGGAATTCAAGTCGGCACCGCGTTCGCCTTCTGCGCAGAATCCGGCCTGCACCCCGACTTCAAACAACAGGTGTTTCGGTTGAGCCGCGCTGGCCAACTCCGCGTCTTCACCGATCCGCTGGCCTCGCCGACGGGGTTCCCGCTAAAAATTGTCCAACTGCCCGGCACGTTGGCCGATACGCATCCCGCCATGCCCGCGACGCGGCGTTGCGACCTCGGTTTTCTCCGCCACGCCTATCGCCGGGCCGATGGCGCCACCGGCTACCGTTGTCCCGCCGAACCGGTCGAAGATTTTATCCGCAAAGGTGGCACGCTGGCAGAAACCGTCGGACGCAAATGCGTTTGCAACGGATTGATGTCCGCCATCGGCCTCGCGCAGGTGAATTCGGAGAATGGCCTGAATTTGCCGCTCCTGACGGCGGGGAATGAAGCGGTGAACATCACGAATTTTATTTCAACGGGGCGAAATGACTACACCGCCGCCGAGGTCATACAACGGTTGCTCTCCCGAACCACGCCAGCCTCCGCATAAAAAGTTTGTCACCTCTTCGCGCCTTCCTGCCACTTAAGCGACGATATGATGACACCAATGATTGCTTCCTCCGCGCAGAACGATGCGGAACTTGTGAACGCCAGCCTGGGCGGCAACCGTGACGCTTTTGGACAAATCGTTGCCCGCTACCAGTCGCTCGTCTGCTCGCTGGCGTTCAGCGCCACCGGCAGCTTGAGTCTGAGCGAAGACCTCGCGCAGGAAACTTTTGTCACCGCTTGGAAACAGCTCGCCGGCTTGCGCGAGCCGGAAAAATTGCGCACGTGGCTCTGCGGCATTGCCCGAAACCTCATCAATAATTTCCTGCGCCGCCAGGACCGCGAGCCAAGTCATCAGGCGGAAGCGCTGGAAGACATTTCCGAAACCCATTCGCCCGAGCCGTTGCCGCACGACCACACCATCAGCAATGAGGAGCAGGCGATTCTCTGGCGCTCACTCGAAAGCATCCCGGAACTTTACCGCGAACCGCTCGTGCTGTTTTACCGCGAACATCAGTCCATCGAAGCCGTCGCCGAAAAGCTGGAACTCACCGAAGACAACGTGAAGCAGCGTCTGTCACGCGGAAGAAAACTTTTGCACGAGCAAGTCCTCGCGTTTGTAGAAGGCGCATTGTCGCGCACGAATCCGGGGAAAACTTTTACACTCGGCGTGCTCGCCGCTCTGCCTGCAACAATGGCTACTTCCGCCAAAGCCGCCACGATTGTTGCCGCCGCAAAAGGCGCGGGCGGCGCGAAGGCAGCGGGAGCAATGGGAATTTTCGCCGCCATTTTGAGTCCGCTGCTCGCCATTTTTGGAAATTATGCGAGCTATCGCATGAGCCTCGACGAAGCGGAGACAGATGAAGAACGTTTCCACGTCAAAAAACTTTTCGGCAATGCATTGGTCGTCACGCTTGCGGCTTCGGCGGTTCTCGCCGGGCCGCTGTTCTGGCTGCTGCACAAAGAAAATGACATCCCGACGTTTTGTGGCGTGCTGTTCAGCCAGGCCGTGGTCGTTTATTTTCTGGCTCTCTGCTACCTCGGTTTCGCCACGCTGCCGCTGCGCCGTCGGCACCTTGCACGGATGCTGGCGGAAAATCACGGCGGCAATTTTCCACACCCCGCGTATGAATTCCGCAGCCGCGCGAACCTGTTCGGTCTGCCGCTCGTCCATGTCCGTCTCGGCGACCGCTTCGATGTTTTGCGCGGGCCGGTGAAGGCGTGGATCGCCATCGGCAGCAGCCATTCAGTCGGCGTGATTTTTGCGTCCGGCGGCATCGCGGTCGGCGGCTGGGCTTACGGCGCGTTCGCCGTCGGCTGGCAGATTTTCTGCGGCTGCGGCGTGGCGTGGAACGCGGGCGAAGGCGGGTTGATTCTGGCGCGCGATTTCGCGCTCGGTGGTTTCGCCCACGCGGCGCAGGCCAACACGGATGTCGCGAAACATTACATCTACAACAGCCTGTTTTTCCGCATCGGCTATGCGGTTTCTCGGCACGGTTTGCTGGTGCAACTGGCGTGGATCATCCCGATGTTACTACAGGCACTCCACGTGACGCGGGCACGGCGGCGGCGCGAGCATGCCGGATCCTGAAAATTTTTTACCATCAAAACCAATGAAGAAAATCGTCATCTTGTTCGTGGCCGTCTTTGCCGGACTCATCTTGGGGAAAATTATTTTCACGAACCGCGCTGCTGCGCCGCTTGTGCCGATTGCGGAATCCGCTCCCGCCCAGCCTGCGCCGCCGGGAAAAATTTCCGCGCCAAAACCAGAGCCGCTGCCGGTTTCCGCCAGCGCAGTTGAACCGCCAAAAGCTCCCGCCGCAACTCCCGTCGTCACTGAAGCGAAGCCCGATGATTCCGCCAATCCAATTCATAAGGCGGTGGATGCCTTGTTATCCGCGAAGAGCGCCAGAGAGAAGCACGATCTGTTTCAACAGTTGATCAAGGACGGGCAGATGGATGCAGCGATTGCGGAATTGAAGCAGCGCGCGGTGGACAATCCGAACAACGCGCAGTTGCCCACCACACTCGGCGAAGCGATGCTCAACAAAGTGCGCGCGCTCAAGGAGTCGGGCGGCGGCGACATAAATGAAATGGGCATCCTCGCGATGCAGGCCGACCAGAGCTTCAATGCCGCGCTGAAAATTGATCCGCAGAACTGGGAGGCGAATTTCGTGAAGGCCTCCTCGCAGTTTTACTGGCCGCCGGACGAGAAGCGTGACGCCGATGTGGTGCAACGGTTGTCCGGCCTGATTGACCAGCAGGAGACAATGACGCCGAACCCCGCGTTCGTGCAAACGTATGTCGTGCTGGGCAACCAATACGAGAAGCTGGGCCAGCACGACAAGGCCGCCGCAACGTGGCAGCTTGGCCTGACGAAATTTCCAAACGACCCGGCGCTCCTGAAAAAAATCAACGGGCAGTAGGATTTTTGCACCGGTTCGCAGCCCGAATTCTGGCACCGGAGCGATACGCGTTAGTTGGCTCATCGGCGACCGCGTTGCCGCCGGTGCAGCGAGAAATTAATTTGCTTTCACTCCGTTCACTTTCATTGTCCAATCAAGCCACTCCTTATGAAAAACATTGCCATCATTCTTCTACTGCTGGCTTCCCTTACACTCGGCGCGCTGATGCTGCGCCAGCAAAAACAATCCGTGGAGACTCAGGCAACCCTGGCCCAAATGCAGACGGACCTCGCCACCGCCCAAACGCAATTGAAAGCCACCGCGGAAGCCGCCGCGCAAATTGCCAACACCAAACGCTCCTCAAAAATTTTGCAGGAGACGCTGGTGGAAACCTCCAAGTTCGCAGATGAAAAAGCGAAGCAGGCCGAGGAGTTGCAACTCAAACTCGCCGCCGCCGCCAAAACCAATACTAACAACCCGATGGCGAACATGGCCAAAATGTTCAGCGACCCCAAGATGAAGGAGATGATCAAGGCGCAGCAAAAAACCGTGCTCGGACCGATGATTTCCAAACAGTATGGCGAATTGTTTCAGCAATTGAATTTGTCGGCGGACGACAGCACTCAGTTGAAAAAACTGCTGCTGGACAAAATGCTCGCGGGCGCAGATGTCGGCATGTCCATGCTGGACGACAGTCTGGATGCCACCAATCGCGCGGCGCTGGGCAAGCAGGTGAAGGCGACCACGGATGATTACGAGGCGCAGATCAAAGCATTTCTCGGCGACGGTTATGCGTCGTATCAAAGCTATGAGAAGACCGTGCCGGACCGGATGACGGTGAACCAGTTCGGCGATCAGTTGTCAGGCGACAACACGTTGAACCCAGAGCAACAGACGCAATTGATTCAAGCCATGAGCGAGGCGCGCACTGGTTTCAAGTGGACGACCGATTACACGGACAACAACAAAGTGCCGGCGGACGGCGATTACGCCTCGATGTTCAGCGAAGAAAAACTCGATAAGTTCACGCAGGAAAAAGAGCAGTTCGACCAGCAGTTTTTGGAACGCGCGCAAAAAATCCTGACGCCGGAACAGGCCAAGTCATTTGCGGAATTCCAAGCCAACCAGCGCCAGATGCAGATCATGGGTATGAAGATGGCCGCGTCTATGTTCGGCGGAAAAAAATAACCAGCGGAGATACGTCTAGCTGCGCTCCAAATCGTCAGCCGATTTGCTCAGCCAGTTCCTCCGCCGGATACGTCCAGATTTCCGCGAGTGTCGGGTGATAATGTGGCACCGCCGCAAGCTCTTGGACCGTCATGCGCTTGGCCATCGCCACGATAATTTCGTGGATCAATTCGCCACCGCTCGGGCCAACACATTCGCCGCCGATGATTTCGCCGGTCTTCGGATTCGCGAGCAGTTTTACAAGACCATCCTTTGCCTCCATGATGAGTGACTTGCCGTGGTCATTGAACGGATAGCTTGCCGCCAGGAATTTTATTCCACGTTCGCTCGCAGTTTTTTCTGTCAGCCCGACCGTCGCCACCTGCGGATCGGTGAAGACCACGGAAATCAGCAGCCGATAATCCATCCGGCGCGGCGACTTTGGATTTAGAATGTTGTGAACCGCCGTTTCGCCCTGCTGGATGGCGATGTGGACAATCTCGTGCGGCCCACAGACATCGCCCGCCGCGAAAATGTGCGGTGCGCTGGTTTGCATCTTGGCGTTTGTCACTACCCTGCCTTGCTCCGTTTTCACGCTCGTGTTTTGCAGATTGAGTGCTGCTGTGTTCGGCACGCGGCCCAGCGCGAATAAAATCTCTTCCGCTGAAACTGAAACCTGTTTTCCTCCCTGCTCAAAGGAAACCGTTTTCAATTTCCCTTTGCGCTTCGCGTCCACCAGTTTCGTGCCGGTGAATACTTGCATCCCTTCGCGACGGAAAACCTTCTCAATCTCCACGCCAGCATCGGCATCGAATTCCTTCAGCAGACGTTCGCTGCGTTGGATGAGCGTGACCTTCACGCCGAAGCGTTGGAAGAATTGCGCAAACTCGCACGCGATCGCGCCGCCGCCGAGGATGATGAGTGACTTGGGTAATTTCTTGAGTGCCACAGCCTCGTTGCTCGTGATGAAGCCAATGGCATCCAGTTGCGGCAAGGGCGCTGGAGCCACGCGTGATCCTGTGGCGATGACGAAATATTTGGCAGTGAGTTTTTTGCCGTTGCTCAACTGCACCGTATGCGCATCAAGAAAGCTGGCGTTCGCGCGAATGAATTTGAAGCGGCCATCGTTCAACTGCTGTTCGCGGAAGCTGGCAAAATCTTTGATCTGCTCATCTTTTCGCGCCATGACTTTGGCGAAATCGAAAGTGACTCGACCAGCGCGCACACCCCACGTCGCCGCGTGTTCGGCGAGGTGTTTCACTTCCGCCGCGTAGAGCATCGCCTTGGTCGGCATGCAACCGCGCAGGATGCACAGTCCCCCGACTTCCCGTCCGCCTTCGATGACGACAGTTTTCAAACCCGCCGCTGCCGCCGTGCGGGCCGCTGCGTAACCGCCGCTGCCGCCGCCGATGACCGCCACGTCAAAATCAAATTGTTTCATGGCTTCAGGATGGAACAGCGGCGGGGTTTTTCAAACCGCTTCTTGCAAATAAAAAACCGCCGGTGAAAAATTCACCGGCGGTCGTGAAGCTGACCTAGCTTACGGCTGGCGCAAGCGGAAGAACACGGTTGGGTTGGCCGGATTGAGCGTAATCGGCGTGCTCGTCACACTCGCACTACCAGCAACATCTACCCAATTTGTTTTGAGGCCATTGCTCAATGTGTTGGTCTGGCTTTGGAGTATCCAACCAAGATGCGTTGCGGGCCAGGTGATGGTAAGCGTGCTACCACTGACACTAGCAGAGATGTTTGTGGAGTAAGTAGCAATGCTGCTGACGAGTGAAAGCACTTGAATACTGCCGTCAAGGGCGAGTTTGTTCGTCCAGTTTGCGCCACCGCCGCTGACCGTGAGCGCGTTGCCGTTGATGACCGGTTGGTTGAACAGTGTGAAGCGGTCGCCAACGACGAGCGTCGCACCGAGGTTGGTGACGCTTACGCTGCCCGTGCCGCCGTTGGTGAGCACGCCAGTGACGGTCGTGATGTCATTTGATTGGGCGAGCGATTTGTTGACCTCGATGGCGAGGCCGCCGTTGATGGTCAAATCACCACTGATGGTCAACGTGCCGATGGACGCGCCGGGGGCGAGGGCGGCACCGTTGCTGATGATGACAGAACCTGCAATCGTGCCCGTGCCGCCAAGCGCGCCGGTGCTGACCACGGTCGGGTCGGAGTAGGAATTATTGCCATTCAAATAGAGCGTGCCGCTGCCGGTCTTGGTGAGACCGCCGTTACTGAGGACGCCATTGAATACCGTCTTACCGGTGTTATCCGTTTGAATCGTGCGCGCGCCAGCCGCGAGATCAAAGTCGCCATTGAACGTGAGGTTATTGCTACCAGTGATGACGAAGGGAGAACCCACCGTGGCGCTGCTGAAGATGATCAGGTTGTCTACCGAACGTGCACCGCCGGAGGCGAAGATGCGCGGCGTGCCCGCACCGGTATCAATGGTCAACGTTCCCGTGCCGAGAGCGCCGGAATCGACCGTGGGCGGGGTGGCGGAAACGGAACTGATGCCCACGCCGATGGAGCCGTTGTTCAAGCGTGTGGGACCGCTGTAGGTATTGGCCGCCGTGAGCAGTGTGGTGCCGCCGCTGGCGTTGCGCTGGATGCTGCCGGGGCCGGAAACCACGCCGCTGAACGTCTGCGTGCCGGCAGTGTTATTGCCGGAAATATTCAGGCCTGCACCGGTGCCGATGTCTAGCACCACGGGCCGCGCGAAGTCAAAACCAGCGCTGGTTAATAGAATAGAGGGCGTGGCGCCGACGTTATTGCGGAAGGTGAGCGTGCCCGCCACACCTGTCAACGTGTTGGTCATGGTGAGCGCCGTGCCGGTGGTGTTGTTCACCCGGATGGTGCTGTCAGCGGTGACCACCACGGGGTTGTTAACGACGAGACTGCTCAAATTGATGGCGCTGAAGATGCCGCCAGCCAAAGTGATATTGCCGCTGCCCACGGCGTTGCCACTGTTGAAGCTGACGACGCCGTTGCTGATGACAAGGCCACCGCTCATGCTGTTCGGGGCATTCAGATTCAAGATGCCCGTGCCGTTCATTAGGATCGAACCGGGGCCGACGAGATTGCCCCCGCCATTGGCGAAAGTGAAATTCTGCGCGCCGTTCACGGTGACGATGGACGGGCTTAAATTTTTATCCACGAAGTTTGCAGTGGTGTTCGCCGACGTATCGTCAAAAGTTGCATTGTCGCCATAATGGAAAATCGTGGTCTGCGTATTCCATTCCAGCGAGACGCCCACGTCCCAAACGTTCGTCACACCATCGCCGGACCAGACGAGGCCGGCGGCGGGATTGAGCGTCAGCGCGTTGGTAACGGATTTGACCAGGGAGCCGCAACTGTTCGTGATGACGACGTAATAGCCGGTTGCCGTCGTGGCTACGTCTGCTGTGGTGGACGGAGAAATCACCAGCGTGGCCGTCTGCGCGCCGGAGACGTGACCGCCGTTGGCCAGGCCAACGCCATTACGATACCATTGATAATTCAGGCCACTGCCGGCGGAAACCACGGTGAACGCGCAAAGCGCGTTGGTCGCGACGAGCGCTGGAACCGGCTGCGTGGTGATAGACGGTGCGGCGAGCACTGTGACCGATGCGCTACCGCTCATCCAGCTAAGGTTGGCCGTGACTGTGTTGCTCGCGAGCACT
The DNA here is from genome assembly GCA_903847285.1 of uncultured Verrucomicrobia subdivision 3 bacterium. Next base: position 31,565 of record CAINDH010000224.1, read on the forward strand.
GTGTAGCGTGCGGTTGCGGTCTGGCTCAAGAAACTCACGGGCGAGCCGGTTCCGCTGATGGTCTGGCTACTGAAGACGCCGTTGGTATAAAGTAAATAGTCCACGCCGGAATCTGAACCGCTCACCGTGATGGTATAGCTGTCGCCCGCGCAACCGGAGCCGCCACCGCTCACCGCGTAGGTGACGCCTGCTGGAACGTTGGTCGGCGTGACCGCTGACCAATTGGTCGCCACGCGAACTTCGTCAAATATCCACATCAGATTTTGCGGGCTGGCAAAATAGGCGACGGCGCTGATGTAATTCGGTCCAAGATTATTATTGTTCGTCGTGGTGAGCGTCGGCGCGGGAACGGAAGCGTCACTGCCGAGCGAAGTCGGATCCAACCACAGGTCAACCTGATCGGGCGCACCGGCATTGTATTTGTATCGGACAACAACCAGATGCGTAGTGTTGGTCGTCAAAGCATAGGTGGTTGCTACGGCAGGCGTGGCGGAATTTTTGCCGATCAACAGATGACCGGTGGAGTCAAAAAATACCGTAGCTCCATTTTTTGAGACGCTGGTTCCGACTGTGTTCGTGGTCAGCCCAAAAAACGGATATGGATAAGTGGTGAGCGGATTGGTCTGATTGATGATGTTCACCAAGCACGAAGCATAGACCGCCGCCGGAGCGACAGGCATCGTCAAGCTGACCGCGCGATCTTTGGTGGACGTATTATTTTGCCGAGTGACGACAGCTAAGGAAGCCCCGCCGGAATCAATATTGGTCAGACCGGGAAAGGTCTGCCCAAAGCCCGTGGTGATGCGTCCGCTCGTGCTGGAGGCACTGTTACCAAAAGTCCATACATTGCCACTGAGTCCAGCTCCAGTTGCACCAAGGTTTTCATTGCCACCGTAGGTGAACCCGTTATAGGGATTGGCCGCGCTGGGAAATGGTTCGTAAAACGGCAAGGTCGAAGCTGCTTGCAGCGAGCCACTGAGGAGCGGGCCGCTAATCGCGGCCACCAGGCACATTTTTTGAAACAGCCATTTAGTATTCATTTTGAGGTTAGCCTTCATGGGACGTGGTTGGGTTTGGGTTTTATGGAATCGGAACATTGAGTTGATAATTGTTGAAATGGTTTATTTGCGGCTGCAAACGGCTGGCGTCGATTTTCCAATGACGACCGCCAACCCTGTTCGCAATACGTGCCAAAATTAAATATGCATGACGTGGTAAAACTCACGGGTAAAATGGATTCAAGGCTCGAATTGGCTCATGGCATACCGAAAATCATCCACCGACTGCTGCGTGCCAGCCGGAATGCTGTTCCATACGGCCTTATTGAATTTTTTTGAATTCTGCCAGGTCACATGACCATCCCCGAAGGCGGCATTGACGCCTGCCGCACTGTTCGCGTTGCGGTGAGACAATTCGTCAAATCCTTTATACATGACATCGACAACCATGCTTTTCTTTGGATCAACCACCGTCTGCTTGAACAGCGGCACACAAATCCAGCTTTTCAATGTTGGGTTAGCACCGGTCACATCGTAGTGAGCCCAGCCCGGCAAATCTTGTGAACCCGCGCTCGTGGAAACAGCCGGATCTATTTTCGTCGATTGAGGATAATACTGGTAGCCCGAACGAACGTATGGGGCATTAACACCCGCCGCCGCCGCCTTAACCGCATCCACCCCAAGCGGCCAATTCCCTGTCGCCGCATACCAGTCATAGGTCAAGGTGTTATCATTTTTATTGTTGCTGGGACAATAATACGGCTTTCCATCTTTGATTGCGCCAGAACTCCAGAGAACTCCTAGATTGTAAGGTCCGCCAGACGGGTCATAGGTCGGTGGGGTGACATTTGGCGCAGAGGTGTAGCGAAACATTTCATACGGATACTGAACATTGCCACTATAACGGAATTTCAGGGGCGGGAAAAAATCGTTGCTGTCGGCGATGTAGATGTTAATCCCCAAGGCCATTTGCCGGAGATTATTGACACAGCTTATCCGCTTCGCCCGCTCCTTGGCACTCGCCAGTGCTGGCAACAGCATCGCCGCGAGGATGGCGATGATGGCAATCACCACCAGCAATTCAATCAAAGTGAAAGCACTCGTGGATTTTCGTTGGGCCGGAAATTTGGATTGAAGACGAGGGCACGAAGTTTGGTTCGTTTGATTCATGGTGTTGCCAACTAAACTACCATCGCTGCCGCTCCTGTCATCCCTCATGCTTTGCATACTCCTTTGAAATAAATGCACGCAGCCGCCTGGCTGTCTACTGTCTCCTCAGCGACTCATGGTTCCCGCCATAAAAAATCCGTTGCCCTTAACGCCACCCCCACGCAAAATCTCCGGCATGAGCGAACTCATCTATCCCCGCAGCCCACGCGAAACTATGGACGGCTGGCATTACCTGCCCCGCTACATTGACAAAATCCGGATGCACCTCGCCGGCAAACTCCACTCCGACTACACCGACAATCTCGGTAAAGGCTTCGATGGCATGTTTTGCAAGCACGCTGGCATCACCCATGAACAATTGATCGGCGTGGTGAAAAATTCCCTCACTGATGGTCAGGTCTGCGACTGGGTGCGACAGAATGTCAAAAAATCCGCCGCCGAAAAAGATGCGCATTGGCAGGATGTCCTGAGCCGCCCGCTCGCCAGTGATGCCGAGGCCACCGCGCGCTTGCAGTTGCGCAAGGAACAAGCCGGTGTCGGCCACCGCACGGACATTAAATGTTTCGTGGACGTGATTGATGCGGATGAGAAGCGGATTTGAGCCGCGCCCGCAGGATTGCCTTCACCGCCGTTGTCCGCCAAACTGCGCGCCTTAATGAGCAAGCAGTTTTACATCACCACCGCGATTGATTACGTCAACGGCCAGCCGCACCTCGGCCACGCCTACGAGAAGATCATCGCCGACGTCATCGCCCGCGCGCGGCGCAGCCTCGGGCAGGAAGTTTTCTTTCTCACCGGCCTCGACGAGCATGGCCAAAAAGTCCAGCAGGCCGCGTTAGCGGAGAAAAAAAATCCGCAGGAATACTGCGACGCCCTCGCCGCCGACTGGCAGGCGTTCGTTAAAAAACTGGAACTGACCAACAACGATTTCGTCCGCACCACGCAGCCGCGCCACAAGGAATTTGTCCAAGCCACACTCTCAAAGCTCAATGACGCCGGACAATTTTACAAGGCGAGTTACACGGGTTATTACTCGGCAAAAGAAGAAACGTTTCTCACCGAGAAAGACCGTCTGCCCGACGGCACTTTTGACGCCAGCTACGGCGATGTCGCCGAACTCAAGGAAGACAATTATTACTTCAAGCTCGGCGCGCACCAGCAATGGCTGATTGATTACATCGAAGCCAATCCCGATTTCATTTCGCCGAGCTATCGCCGGAACGAGGTTCTCGGCTTTCTCAAAAACAATACGCTCGAAGATTTGTGCATCTCGCGTCCGCTGGCGCGCTTGAATTGGGGCATTCCTCTACCCTTCGACAAAGAGTTCGTCACCTACGTGTGGTTTGATGCGCTGGTGAATTACACCAGCATCGCTCACGCTCACAAAGAACTCGGCCTCTGGCCCGCCGACATCCACGTCATCGGCAAGGACATCGTGAAATTTCACGCCGTTTATTGGCCGATCATGCTGAAAGCAATGGGACTGCCGCTGCCAAAACAAATTCTCGTTCACGGCTGGTGGCAAAAAGACGGCGCGAAAATTTCCAAGAGCACCGGCAACGTCATTGATCCAATCGCGGTCATCAACGAATGGGGCCTGGACGCGTTCCGCTTTTACGTTTTGCGCGAACTTGATATCGGACCGGACGGCAACTGGACTGACGCCGGTTTCCGTTCGCGTTATCAAGCTGAACTCGGCAACGGTCTCGGCAATCTCGTGAACCGTTCACTTTCGATGCTGAAACGCTATCGCAATGGCGTCGTGCCCGCGCGCTCCAACGAACTCGCGGCGGACGCGGCGAAAGCAGCGGATGAAGCCCGCGCCCTGCTCAAGCAAAGTCAGCTTCAGTCCGCGCTGCAAAGCATCTGGGGTTTGGTGAATCGCGCCAACAAATACGTGGACGAAACCGCGCCGTTCAAGCTGGCGAAAGATCCGGCTCAAGCACAACGGCTCGACGAGGTGCTCTACAATCTCGCCGAGTCCTGCCGCGTGCTCGCCGTGTTGCTGAATCCATTTCTGCCCGGAACCTCGGCGAAGATTTACGCCCAACTCGGTTTGACAAACGCGCCGGACAAACTCACTGATGCCGCCTGGGGTGGACTGCAAGCCGGCCACACGATTGGCGAACCCGCGCCGCTGTTCCCGCGTAAAGATCTTGTTTGAGCCGTGAAGACGCTGCTGCAAATCATTCTGATTTGTTTCGCTGGCTCCGCCTTCGCTCAAACGTTACCACTGCCCCCGCGCGCGGCAGACGCGCTGGATGGCGATGCGTTCATTAAAAAAATTTCCGCGCTGGATTTGGCAGCTCGCGATGAACTCATCGCCAAAGAATTTCTCTCCGGTAACACGCTGAACTTTCTCCGCAAGCTCTGCGCGGTGAATGCCACGAACGTCGCCTATGGAAAAACTAACGTAGCTACGTTCTTCGTCACGCCGGAGTATGTCACCATCGGTTCGGATGAAAATTATTTCCTCGCGCCCATTTCCCCAGGCACAGCGCAGCAAATCGCGGACAAGCTGGGCTGTATTTTGCCGACGCGCAAAATGGTGGACACCATTTACGCCGCCGCCCAATTAAAACTGGAGCCGTCACCCATTCCGCCGACCGCCGCGATGACGACCGTTCCCGTTTTCGCACAGCACAACGAAACCATTCGCGCGCAACGCATGGCTTTGATGGACGCCCATCCCCTCGGCGCACTCGTGGCCGGACACAAGAAGGATGTGGTCATTTCCGCGCGGCTCGCGAGCGTGACGAACAAGGTCGCGATTTACGGCTGGCATCGGACGAATGGCATCGCCATCCAGCCGCTCTACGTTGGCCACACAGCGGCTTGGGTGGATTACAGTCAGTGTATTCGGCTCGTGTCGCAAACCATGCTGGTGAATGGCCAAAAGAAATCCGTGGCCGAAGTTCTAGGTGACGCAAAACTTTGTGGACTCATCAGCGATGAAGGCGTCATCACGAATGCGCGCTATCCGGCTAATTTTATCGACCAACCAGTCGTGGCTGAAAAAATCAATCAGCCATGGCCGCGGAAATTTTTGGCGAGCACGAATTTCGGTGAGATGATTCGCGAGATTCTACTGCCCGCTGAAGTCCGGATAGTCATTAACGCACCGGCGCGGGAAGCTTTCCCCACCATTAAGCCAGTGCTGCTGGTTTTCTATGCGTTGCCCAATGGCAATACGATTGAGCAGACCATCGGCAAAAAAACCAGCCCCAGTGACGACTGGCGTTTTGACATCCAACATATCGGCGCGCAGACGCGCTGGCTGCGACAGGTCATCACGAACAAAACCATTGTCGTCGCGTATCTCGAAGCGGGGACGAAAAGCTGGCCGGCATGGCGCAAGAAATATCAGGACACGCAGATTGTAGAAATTCTTGATGGTGTGCGTGGAATTTTTGTATCAAAAAAAACCGAAGTGATTCTCGCCAGCCACAGCGGCGGTGGAAGTTTGGTCTTCGGCTATTTGAACGCGGTCGGGAAAATCCCCGGCGACGTGAAGCGCATCGCATTTCTCGACAGTAACTACGCCTACAGCTCCACCAACCACGCGGATAAAATCAAAAACTGGCTCGCGGCTTCCGGCGAAAATCATCTCAGCGTGCTGGCGTATCAGGATTATCTCGGACTGTTGGACGGTAAAAATTTTGTCAGTGAAGCGGGCGGAACGTGGAGCCACAGCCGCACGATGCTTCGCGACCTCGGCGGGCAATATCGATTCACCAGCATGACGAATGGTGGGCTGGAGATTTTTCAAGCAACCGGCGGACAGGTTGAATTTCTGCTGAAGGAAAACCCGGAGCACAAAATTTTCCATACCGTCCAAGTCGAGCGAAATGGCTTTATCCACGCGCTGCTTTCCGGCACGGCAGACGCGGGCAAAGGCTACGAATACTTCGGTGAACGGGCTTACACGAATTGGATTCGGTGACTAAAGCCGAGTAATGCTCGGCGTTCCGTCACAACTTCTGAGGCTCGCTGATCAATTGCGCGATGCGCTGGAGCAAACGTCCCGCAGCGCCGCCGTCGAGCACGCGATGGTCAAAGCTTAAAGTGAGATTCGCTTCGGTGACGGGAACGAACTGGCCCTTCGTCTCGTCCCAACTTGGCACTTTGCGACCCGCACCCATGCCCAGCACGAGCGTCTGTTCCGGCAGCGGAATCGGCGTGGCCCAGATGAGGCCAAACGTGCCGAAGTTGGTGACGGTCGCAATGGAACCGCCGGTAGCATCAGCAGGAAGTTTTCGCGCGCGCGCGAGTTCCACGAGTTCGTTGTAGCGTTGCGTCAAATCTTTCAACGGCTTCTGGTCGGCGTTGCGGATGACGGGAACGAGCACGCCGTCATCAGCTTCGACGGCGAAGCCCACGTCAATGGATCGCGGGTGAATGATTTTATTTCCCACGAGGCGGCCAGCCACGGCGGAATTTTCCGCCAGCGCAATCGCCAGTGCGCGCAAGGCGTAAAGCGCGGGGCCGGGTTTAGGATTCGAGGCTTTGCGATGCGTGAGCACGGCATCCAGAATGACCGGCAAACCGACGGTGGCCAGCGGACGCGTCCAACTGCGGCGCATCGCATCGGCCACGGCGACGCGCATGGAGGACGCCTCGCTCATCTGATGCTTGTCGAGGCTGGTGATGTATTTCTCGAAATCTTCGACGGTCACGCGTCCCGCCGCACCGCTGCCGGCGACGCCCGCGAGATCAGCGGCGTGCAGGCCGAGCTCATCCATGCGCGCCTTGAGCCGCGGCGAAAGATAGCTCGCACCGGCGGCATTCGCGGGCACGGGCAAACCACGGATGGTTGGCTGCACGCGTCCGCTGCGGCGGTCGGAATCGGATTTGGAAAGCCGTTCGGTATCGAGATTTTTTGCCGGGGCAACGTCGAGTCCCAGTCGCGTGGCCTCTTCTTTCGTTGCTTCAATTTTTCCCAACGTCGCGCCGACGGCGTAGCTCTCGTCTAGCTTCGCGGAAAAAATTTCAATCTTGCCCTTGCACGGCGAAGCGACGGTCATGGTGGCCTTGTCGGTCTCGACCTCGATCAAATCCTGGTCGGCCTCGACGCTGTCGCCAGCCTTCACAAGAAAATTGACGATGCGGGCCTCAGCGATGGATTCGCCGAGCTGCGGCATGATGATGGGAATTTGCATGGAATTAAAAATTAAAAGTTAAAAATGACCGAGGCCGATGGACGTGTTCACGATCTGGACATTTTTAATTTTTAATTTTGCATTTTTCATTGTCTCAAGATTTTCCGCGCGGCCTCGGCGACGCTGACGGCGGTCGGGCGGTGCGCGGTCCAGAGGTTGGGGTGATACGGCACGGGCGTGTCTTTGGCGTTGAGGCGTTGCGGCGGCGCGTCGAGCAGGCCGTAGCCTTCGCTCGCCACACGCGCAATGATTTCGGCGGTGACTCCGCCCCACGGCCAAGCTTCGCCGACGCAGAGTAATTTCCCCGTGCGCGCCACGCTGGCCATGATGGTATCTGTGTCGAGCGGTTTCACGGAACGCAAATCCACGACTTCAATTTCCCAGCCTTCGCCGGAAAGTTCGGTGGCGGCTTCGATTGCTTCGTGAACCATCGCGCTGTAAGTCACGATGGTCAGATCACGACCTTCACGAGCGATGCGCGCCTTACCGATGGGCAAGGCTTCGCTCGGAAGTTTTTCCGCCTTAAGATGGCGATAGAGAAATTTGTGTTCGCAAAAAACCACCGGGTCATCGATTGCAACGGCTTCAAGCAACATTGAGTAGGCATCCTCGACCGTCGCGGGTGTCAGCACAATCACACCGGGATAATGTGCGTAAATCGCCTCGATGCACTGGCTATGGAACGGCCCGCCACCGGATGTGCCGCCGAACGGCAGGCGCACGGTGATGGGACAGGTAACGCCCGTGCGCCAGAACAACGTCGCCGCTTGGTTGACGATTTGATTGAAGCCGACGGTGGAAAAATCCGCGAACTGCATTTCGATGATGGGGCGCATCCCTTCGATTGCCGCACCGACGGCGAGGCCGACCATCGCATCTTCACTGATGGGCGAATCGAGCACGCGTCCGGGAAATTCTTTCGCCAAATTTTTCGTAGCCTTGAACGCGCCGCCGAAGGCGCCGACATCTTGCCCGTAGATGAAAACCCGCGGGTCGTCGCGCAGGGCGTGAGCCTGGGCTTCGCGGATGGCATCGAGATAGGTAATGCTCATTGCTCGTGAATCTCGGATAAATGTTGAGAAGCGATGGCCCGCCATTCTTCCGCGAACGGATTGGGCGCGGGTTCGCGTTGCACTTGCGCGACCGCCTCCTCGATTTCGCGAATGGCTTCACTGCGCCAGGTTGCGATGGTCGCCGTGTCGATCCATTTTTTTTGGAGCAAATGTTCCTCGGCAACTTTCAGGCAATCGCGGCCAAGCGTGGAATTTTTCATGTCCGGCGGAATATAACTGGCATCGTCATGCTCGCCGTGACCGCAGAGCCGGAGCAGTTTGGCGACGATGAGTTGCGGGCCTTCCCCGGCGCGCGCGCGCGCGGCGGCAGCCCCGAGAACTTGCAAGCACGCGGTCAGATCCGTTGCATCCACCGAGTGCGCGCCCACGCCATAGCCAGCGGCCTTATCCACCAGCTCCTCGCAGGCAAACTGCCGATTCGTCGGCGTGGAATACGCAAATTGATTGTCCGCCACGACCATGAGCAGCGGTAGTTTTTCTACTGCGGCTTGGTTGAGCGCTTCGTGAAATGCGCCGGTGGAAGTCGCGCCATCGCCCAGACACGCCGCGCCGACTGTGCCGGAAATTTTTTTTAGGCGGTGCGCAAACAACATTCCGTTGACGACGGAAATCATCGCGCCGAGGTGAGAAATCATCGGCAACAAGCCGTCGCGCGGACGACCGCGATGCACGTTGCCATCACGCCCGCGCATGGGGCCGAGCGAAGAACCGAGGTAGGTGCGGACCGCTTCGAGAATCGTTTCACCAAAGGCCAGACGGCCGCCCGCATCGCGGATGAGGGGAGCAAAGACATCGCCTTTGCGCAGCGAAAGACCGACGGCCACGCTCAAGGCTTCCTGCCCGCGACCAAGAAAAACGCCGCCGTGGATTTTACCGGCGCGGTAGAGCGCGGCAAATTTGTCATCCAGCAGCCGTGCGCGCAGCATGAAGCGGAAGGCGGTAAGATGCGCCTCCGGGACAACTTCAGTTTGGCTCGCGCGCGGCGCAGAGGCGGTTTGCAGCATGGCGGCATTTTACCGGCGCAGATGCATGCCAGCAATCATTCTTTGAAAAATGAAACCCGGAAAGTTTTTTACCGACGGTCACGACGTTTCACTTCGCGACCGGGCGGCTCACATTTTTTAAGCGGTCGCGCACCATGTCGGCGCGTAGCAGGTCGCGCTCCTCGGCTGAGAGTTTGTCGGAAAGTTGCTTCTGCAAATGCGCGGGTTGCGTGATCAAAAACAGCTCGTCCACCAGCGTGCGATCTGCCCCCGGGAACAAGCTCATATCCACGCCCAGCTTCAGCAACGAAAGAAGGTTCATCGCTTCCTTGGATGAAATGCTGTGGGCGTTCGCCAGGATGCCGTAGGCGCGGCCGATGTGGTTAAACACCACCTTGGTCTTTTTTTCCAGCAACCGTTCGCGCGCGTTCTGCTCGTGCTCGATGATCTGTGCCAAAACTTTTTCCAGCCGCTCGACGATGACGGTTTCGCTTTCCCCAAGCGTCATCTGGTTCGAGACTTGGAAGACATTTCCCAGCGCTTCTGTGCCTTCGCCGTAAAGCCCGCGCACTGCCAGGCCGAGTTTGTTCACGGATTGGATGATGGGGTTGATCTGCTCGTCCAGCACGCAGCCCGGCAAGTGGAGCATCGCGCTCACGCGGATGCCCGTGCCAAGATTCGTCGGGCATGCGGTCAGGTAGCCAAGTTCGTTGTCGAATGCGAAATTTAATTTTTTCTCCAGCGCGGAATCAAACGCGTCAATCGCGTTCCACGCCGCGCGCAGTTGCAGACCGGGGCGTAACGCCTGCATCCGCAGATGATCCTCCTCGTTGATCATCACGCAAAAAGATTCCTCACGGTTCAGCACGATGCCGCTGCCGACGCTTTTCGCGGCGTGTTCGCGGCTGATGAGATGGCGCTCGACCAGAATCTGCTTGTCCAGCGCGCCAAGACTATCCATCGCCTCGGAAAAGGAATCCGCCATCTCCGGCAGCGAACTCACCGCCGGCTGGATGGTTTCCAAAATTTTCACGCGCTCTGGCTTTTTCGCCCATCCGGGGAAGGCGTGTTCACGCAGATTGCGCGCCAGCCGGACGCGGCTGGAAATGACGATGCGGTCATGCGGTCCACTCAACCGAGTGGTTGCCGCCGGCGAAATCAGAAATTGGTGAAGGTCTTTCATTTTAATGTTGTAGCAGCCGACGTGAGGTGGTTCGTTTTTGATTTGCGCCTCGTCCCCTCGTCGCCTACCGGATTTTTTACCGCGCTTTAGCCGGCACGCCGCCCACGTTTTTAATTTCATCACGCAACGTTGCCGCCGTCTCGTAATCTTCGTCGGCAATCGCCTTCGTCAGTTTTTTCTGGAGTGATTTCAGGCGATCCACCGTGTCGCGCGTTTGACGAAGCGCTTCAGGGGTTTTACCCGTGTGCCGCGTGCCTTTGTGCATCGTCTTAAGCAAGCCAGACAAACCTTCCGCAAACGTTTTGTAGCAATCCGGGCAGCCAAGCCGGCCGGACTTTTTGAAATCCGCCTGCGAAAATCCGCAGCGCACACATTTCGTTTCCACGCCGCTGACCGCCTGCTCCAATTCCTGCGACGCGCCGAGGCCGAGCATGATGTCCGCATCGGGAACGAGAAACGCCGTCGGGTCATTATCCAGACCCTTGGCCTTGGCACAGGCATCGCACAGATTCAAATCCTGCTTCTTGTTGTCCGCAGAAATCTTGGTCAGGAATAGCGTCGCGGGCTTTTCCTTGCACATGGAACACATTTTATTGGCACTCATAGAAATTCAATCGGCAAAACCAGAACGGTCTGGTTGATTAAATACCTTGTCATCGGTGAAATTGCAAAAAAATAGAGCCTGACCGAATCGTCACGTGTGTCTCCATCATGAATCGCCCACGATAAACGGCGCGAATTCATCCAGCAGATGCGGCGGGATGCGGACTTTGAAACGCGCGTGCTTGCCGGAATATCGGCTCGTCACCACCTGGCCAACGGCGTGGAGCCGTGCGATGACGGCGGCTTTTTCCTGCGGCACGCGCAAGTCCAGAAATTCGCGGATGGGCCGGAGCTGCGTGCCCAGTTCCGCCAGCAGTGGCGCGATGCCTTCCCCGGACTTCGCCGAGATACAGACCGCCTGCGGAAATTTCTCGCGCATGGCGGCGGACACGCTGCCCGCAAGCTGATCCACCTTGTTGAAAATCATTAGCACTGGTTTATCCGCCGCGCCGATTTCCATGAGCACCGTGTTCACCGCGTCGATCTGTTCCTGCGCCTGCGGGTGGCTGATGTCCACGACGTGCAGCAGCAAATCCGCCTGGACCACTTCTTCGAGCGTGGCCTTGAACGCCTCCACCAGACCGTGCGGCAATTTTTTGATGAAGCCCACCGTGTCCGTTAGCAACACATTTTGCTTGGTCGGTAATTTTAGCCGCCGCGTCGTCGGATCGAGCGTGGCGAATAATTTATCCTCCGCCAGCACCGTGGCGCCGGTGAGTTTGTTGAGCAGCGTGGACTTACCCGCGTTGGTGTAACCCACGATAGACGCGAGCGGCCACTCGCTCCGCTGGCGACCGGCGCGCTGCGTCTCGCGCTGGCGACGGACAAGTTCAAGCTCGCTGTCAATTTTTTCGAGCCGCTCGGAAAGTTTCCGGCGATCCGCTTCCAGCTGCGATTCGCCTTCGCCGCCGATGCTGCCGGTAGAGCCGCGCTGCCGCGACAAGTGCGACCAGTAACGCGTCAGGCGCGGCAGCAGGTATTTCAACTGCGCGTGCTCGATCTGCAACTTGCCTTCGCGCGTGCGCGCGCGTTGTCCGAAAATTTCCAGGATGAGCGCGGTGCGGTCGAAAATTTTGCACTCGAAAATCTTTTCCAGATTGCGGCTCTGCGCGGGGGAAAGTTCGTCGTCGAAAATGACCGTGTCCACCTTGTTCTGTTTGCAGTAGTCAGCAAACTCGTCCGCCTTGCCCTTGCCGATAAATGTGGCGGGCGACGGCGATTCCAATTTCTGCACGCCTTCACCGATGATTTCCGCGCCGGCGGTAGTGGCCAGCTCCGCGAGTTCCGCGAGCGATTCGCGGATGTCGGCGGCGTTGCGGGATTTTAGTTCAACGCCGATGAGGAAGGCGCGGGTGGTGCGAGCGGTGCGATTTTGGACGAGTGCTTTCAAAGGTTGCGGGCGACAGCATGGCAAAAACGACCCAGCGGTGAAAGCGCGGAGTGACACGCGTAAAATGGTAGGGCTGGCAGTCCTCTGCTCGCCGCTGGCTGGAACGCCGAATGGTAGGGACGCTGCGCTGCGGCGTCCCCGCTGGCGCTTCCCCGCTTTTGAGCCAGCGGAATTTCCCGAACCGCCCGCCGAAGCCGGGAAACTCGGGTGGGGGCGGCCCAGCAGTCCATCCCTACCGCCACAACTCCCGGCTGGACCACCCGGCCCCGGGATTATTCCGGCCAGTCCTTGGTTTCACGCCACCAACCCGGGGAATGATCCCACCTACCCACGGGTTCTTCCCGCCAGACCGAAGCATATTCCCACCAGTCCACGGCATGACGCCGCCAGGCTTCAGAATGGTCCGACCATGCCGTGGATTATTCCCACCAAACCGTAGAATAATCTCACCAGTCCACGGACTGATGAGAAAAATCCATGGTTTTTTGGCAAAAAACCGCGGGTTTTCGCCAGATTCCACCGGCAGAATCCGACGGAACTATCTTAAAAATGGAGCGTTTGAGCAAAAAATACGGGTTAGGACCGGTTTGGCAGGGTTTTGATGCAAATTGGAGAGAACTGACACCCTTATGAAAGGGGCGCAGAGACAGCCGGTAGGGACGCTGTGCTGCGCTGTCCCCGCTGGCGCTTCCCCACTTTTGGGCCAGCGGAATTTCCCGAACACCCGCCGAAGACGGGGAAGCGCGGGCGGGGGCGGCCCGGCGGTCCGTCCCTCCCACCCCCAACTCCCGGCGGGACCACCCCGCCGCCAAGATTGATGGATGCCTCCAGCCGGCTACCCCAGCTCTCCATCGCACCCGGCAGCGGCAACGCCGTTCTGAATTGGGCGGCCCCGCTCAACCCGACCATCTTGGAGACCACCACCGCGCTGGAAATTTCAAATTCGTGGACGACGCTGTCCGGGACCATCAGCAACACCAACGG
>CAINDH010000225.1 GCA_903847285.1 uncultured Verrucomicrobia subdivision 3 bacterium
ACCAGTTTCACGCCCATCGTATTGCGGCCCGCCTCGCGGATACCGCCGACACCGATGCGCACCATCTGACCGCCGACGGTGATCAACATGATTTCGTCCGTGTCCTTCACCGTGAGCGCGCCTACCACGCCGCCGGTTTTGTCGCCGGTCTTCATGGTGATGATACCTTTGCCGCCACGTGATTGAATCCGGTATTCGTCAAAGTCAGTGCGCTTGCCGATGCCATTCTCACCCGCGACTAGTAACGCTGAATCAGGAACCACAATCGCGGCCGCCACCAGCGCATCGGTCGGTTCCAAGCTGATGCCGCGCACGCCACCCGCCGCACGGCCCATGGAACGCACGTCAGTTTCGTGAAAGCGAATACTCATGCCTTCTTTGGTGATGAGAATGACGTCGTCACCGTTGTCGCCTTCGCCGGTGCTGCCGCGCGTGAGCTTTACATCAATCAATGAGTCACCCGGTTCAATGCCGATGGCGATGATGCCACCCTTGCGAACATTTCCAAAATCACTCAACGAAGTTTTCTTCACGGTGCCCTGCTTGGTCGCAAAGAAAAGTTCTCCCGGCTGCGACCACGTCACGTCCTCGCGGTTCTCGTCTGTCTTAGACAAGATGCGGATTAGCGCGGCAATTTTTTCATCCGCTTTCAATTCGAGCAAATTCGCAATGCTACGACCTTTCGCGGCACGGCCCATGTCGGGAATCTCGTGCACGCGCTCGACATACACGCGACCGGTGTTCGTGAAGAACATCAGGTAGTCATGCGTGCTCGCGGTGAAGAGATGCTCCACGAAATCATTGTCCGCCTCGGTCTCGCCCTCGCGCGTGGTCATACCGATGACGCCCTTCCCGCCGCGTCGCTGCGCACGGTATTGGCTGACGTTCGTGCGCTTGAGCAGACCATTGTGCGTGAGCGTGATGATGACGCCTTCGTTCGCAATCAGATCTTCAATCGCAATCTCGCCTTCGTCCGGCACAATTTCCGTTTTGCGCGGCGTGGCGTGCTTTTCTTTGATGGCCAGCAATTCCGCTTTGATGATCGCCATGACGCGCGATTCTTTCGCGAGGATGTCGAGCAAATCTTTGATGACTTCGACCAACGCCTTGTATTCCTTGTCGATTTTGTCGATTTCCAAACCGGTCAATTGATACAAACGCAGTTCCAGAATCGCGTCCACCTGACGTTCGGTCAGCGCATAACGGCCCGCATCCAAGCGCGCCTCGCTGCGGATGAGCACGCCCCACTTCTCGACCTGCTCACGCGACCATTCGAACGCCAACAACTTCACGCGCGCTTCGTCGCGGGTTTTGCTGGAACGGATGATGTGGATGAACTCATCGAGATTCGACAATGCGATAATGTAACCTTCGAGCAATTCGGCGCGCTCCTCGGCCTTGCGCAATTCAAAACGTGTGCGGCGCAACACCACTTCGCGGCGATGCTCGATGTAGCATTGGATGATTTCTTTGAGATTGAGCGTCTTCGGACGACCATGATCAATCGCCAGCGAGTTGACGCTGAACGAAACTTCAAGCTGCGTGTGCTGAAATAGTTTCGCGATGACGACCTTCGGATTCGCGTCGCGCTTCAGTTCGATGACGATGCGGCAATGCTCGTCTGACTCGTTACGCATCGCGGAAATTTCCGTGATGATCTTTTCGTTCACGAGGTTCGCGATCTGTTCTTCAAGTCCAGCACGGTTGACGTTGTAAGGAATTTCCGTGATGACGAGCTGCTCGCGGTTACCCTTCATTTCTTCCACACCGATGCGACCGCGCAATTTCAAACTCCCTTTGCCGGTGGTGAAATAATTCTTGATGCCTTCGATGCCGCAGAGAAATCCACCGGTCGGAAAATCCGCACCCTTGATGAATTTCATCAATTCGGGAATCGTGATCTCCGGTTTGTCGATCTGCGCGCAGATACCGTCCACGACCTCGCCGAGATTGTGCGGCGCCATGTTCGTCGCCATGCCGACGGCGATGCCCGTGCCGCCGTTGACGAGCAAGTTCGGAAATGCGGCGGGAAAAACCCTCGGCTCGGTCAGACGTTCGTCGTAGTTCGGGACGAAATCCACCGTGTCCTTGTCCATGTCCTGCATCAACGCCGCGCCAAGATGCGTCAAGCGCGCCTCGGTATAACGCATCGCTGCCGGCGGATCGTTTTCGACAGATCCGAAGTTACCTTTTCCATCAACCAGTTTCTCACGCATTGCCCACGGCTGCGCCATGTGCACAAGCGTCGGATAGATCACCGCTTCGCCGTGTGGATGGTAGTTGCCGGAAGTGTCACCGCAGATTTTCGCGCACTTGTATGGCTTGCGTCCCGGGAACAGCGACAACTCATGCATCGCGTAAAGGATGCGCCGCTGCGATGGTTTCAATCCGTCGCGCACATCGGGCAATGCGCGCGAAATGATCACGGACATTGAGTAGTCGAGGAACGAGTTCTTGATCTCGTCGGCGACGTTGATCTTGGAAATCTTTTCGCCCTGCGTGTAAGCGCCGCCGCTGGCGTGCTGCTCCGGCTGCTGCGGTGGGACTGGTGCTGTAGGTTCAGTTTCGTCTGGCATGATACGGATTCGGGAAAAATTGTTTCAGTCTGATTAAACGTCGAGGTTGCGGACGTTCAGCGCGTTATCCACGATGAAATTGCGGCGCGGTTCGACTTCCTCGCCCATCAAGGTGACAAACATCTCCTCGGCTTCAACGGCGTCGGCAAGATCGATTTTAAGGAGCTTGCGTTTCACCGGATTCATTGTGGTTTCAAACAGTTCTTTGGCGTCCATTTCACCCAGACCTTTGAAACGGGTCATTTGAATACCTTTCTTGCCAACGTTTTTGACGCCTTCAAGAATTTCCGGGATCGAGAATAGCGGTGTGACATTCGCTCGCTCGCCTTCGCCTTCGGTCAATTCAAACAGCGGCTTATCCTGCGCGGCGTAGTGATCCACAGCCAAACCCTTCTTCAAAAGTTTGCTGAGCAAATCGGTGATAGCCTTGCTTTCGAGATGCAGATTGGACTCTTTGGCACGCCGAGTCGGACCGTCCTTCTTGCGTTCAACTTCTGTGTCACCGCCAAAGAGATCATTGTTCGCCGCCTTGAACTCATCGACTTCTTCTTTGCTGAGAAAATAGTGAACCTTCTCATCGTTGCCGGAGCGAACCTTGACCATCGTCTGCGGCAAGGTGCCGTCCTTCGCACGTTTCTCGACGTAATCCGCGAAGTCACCGCCAAGCCGCTTGATGTGCGTAGCGTGCTTGTCGAGCGATTCAAGCAGCGTGAGAATTTCTTCGAGCTGCTTCGGGTTGAATTCTTTTCCGTCGGCGAGATTCTTCAGCCGCACTTCCTCGACGCCGTTCTGCAACAGAATGCGATTGAGTTGCACGTCATCATCGATGTAGTCCGTCTTCTTCTTACGGGTGATGCTGTAAAGCGGCGGCTGCGCGATATAAACGAAGCCCTGCTTCACGAGTTGCGGCATCTGGCGGTAGAAAAACGTCAACAGCAACGTGCGGATGTGCGAACCGTCCACATCGGCGTCCGTCATAATGATGATTTTGTGATAGCGCAATTTTTCGAGATTGAATGCGCCTTCGCCTTCGCCGTCACCGATGCCCGTGCCGATGGCCGTGATCATCGTGCGGATTTCCGTGTTCTGCAAAACTTTGTCGAGCCGCGCCTTCTCGACGTTGATGAGTTTACCGCGAATCGGGAGAATCGCCTGGAATTTACGGTCGCGACCCTGCTTCGCTGAGCCACCGGCGGAATCACCTTCGACGATATACAACTCGGTGTTCGCCGGATCACGGTCGGAACAATCCGCCAGCTTGCCAGGCAAACCGCCACCTGTGAGCGCAGATTTGCGGACGGCTTCGCGTGCTTTGCGTGCTGCCTCGCGCGCACGAGCGGCGGTGAGACCTTTGTCCACGATTCGTTTGGCGACCGGTGGATTCGCGTCAAAATATGCCATCAAGCCTTCGTAAGTAACCGAGCCGGTGATGCGCTCGACTTCGGGCGAAAGCAATTTCACCTTCGTTTGCGATTCAAATTTCGGATCGCTATGCTTCACCGAAATGACGGCCGTCAAACCTTCGCGCACGTCGTCGCCGGTGATCTGAGGATCCTTCTCTTTGATCAACTCATTCGCCTTCGCGTATTGATTGATCGCACGAGTGACCGCGCTGCGGAAACCGGACAAATGCGTGCCACCGTCCGGATTGTGAATCGTGTTCGTGTAGCACAGCACCTGATCGTTGTAGCTGTCGTTGTATTGCAGCACGACCTCGATGTGAACTTCGATTTCCTTGTCATCCAATTTTTCCTTCGTCTCCTTGCGGAACGAAATCGGCTTGGGATGCAACGGTTCCTTGCTCTTATTGAGTTGCTTGACGAATTCCTCAACGCCGTTCTTGTAGTAAAACGTTTCCGGCTCCGCTGCCGTCTGGCGCTCGTCAGCAAAAACAATCTCGAGACCCGAATTTAAGAACGCCAGTTCGCGCAAACGTTGGGCGATGATGTTGGTCTTGAACTCCACCGTTTCGCGGAAAATTTCCTTGTCCGGCAGAAACGTGATAAGCGTGCCCGTTTTTTTGGATTTGCCGATGACTTCGAGTTTCTTGACCGTCTTACCGCGCTCGAACTCCATGTGATACACCTGCTCGTTGCGCGAGACTTCCACTTCAAACCATTCGCTGACGGCATTCACGCACTTCGCGCCGACGCCGTGCGTGCCGCCGGAAAATTTGTAGCCGCCCTGCCCGTATTTGCCGCCTGAATGCAGCGTCGTCAGCACCAGCTCCACGCCGGGCAGCCCGGAATCTTTGTTTATATCCACCGGAATACCGCGGCCGTCGTCGCGGATGGAAATGGAACCATCCACGTGAATCGTCACCTCGATGCGCGAGCAATGCCCGGCGAGATGTTCGTCCACGGAATTGTCCAAAACTTCGGACACGCAATGATGCAGCGCACGTTCATCCGTGCCGCCGATATACATGCCGGGTTTTTTGCGGACGGCTTCGAGTCCTTTGAGGGAAGAAAGTTTGGAGGCATCGTAATTGCCATCGGCAATCTTGTCTGGAGAGACGTTTTTTTCTTCGGGCGAATCAGAAATACTCGACATAATTATGGTGCAATTCCGGCTAAAATTTGGTGCGGCAACGAATGGCGAAAATGTATGAAAACTCGCTCGTTTTCACAATGCGAAATTACAGGTTTTTCGGGCGAAAAATACCATTAGTTGTGGGCGATTTAACTTGCTAGACGGATATGTTGTAGAGGCGGATTTTTCCCTCACGACTTGATGTCGCGCACTTGAAAGACCATTGCGCCGACCAGAAACGTCGTGGCACTGATCGCTAGCAAGGTGATTTCGGATTGCAGAATTTGCGTCCACTGCGTCGGGCTTTGGAACACTAGCACCCAGCAGTCGAAATGATGCGTGATGAACCAGTTTTGGTAAGGCTTAAAGAACGGGATGTTCTCCATGACCATGTTGATGAACAGATACGAGAGCGCCAAAATCGTGGCCGCTGCCGGCTTGATATTGAAGCACGAGAACATGAACGCTACGGACAATTGTGCGATGGCGTTTGCCGCCACGAACAGCGCGGAGAAAATATAAAGTTTCACGCCGTCCTCCGGCGAAAACACTCCGAAGGTATGGAGCATCGGCGCGAAGACGAACATTCCTTTCCATGGAAAAAGCAGCCGCGCAAAACCCAGCGCAATGGCATCCAGCGCCAGCACTAGAAGCACTGAAAAAATAATTCCCGCGAGCCACTTCACCAGCAGCAGCCGGAAGCGTGAGATGGGCCGCGACAAAATCATCCGCAGCGTTCCGTCTTCCGCCTCTTTTGCCACGAGATCGCCGCCGACCAGCGCAACATACAGCGGCAGCAGCAGCAGAATTTGCGGCGTCAGCATGATGAGCGCGACGGTCAAGGCGGAGATGTAATCTGTCGCAAGATAGCCGTTGCCCGATAGCATCGTCTCAAACTGCGCCTCCCAGCGGGTGTATTTGAACATCAGCATCATCACCGCCTGCACAAGC
>CAINDH010000226.1 GCA_903847285.1 uncultured Verrucomicrobia subdivision 3 bacterium
GGCGAAGACGGACGCGGATGTCATCGTGTTCTGCGGCGTGCATTTCATGGCGGAGACGGCAAAGATTTTGAACCCGAATAAAATCGTGGTGCTGCCGGACAAAGACGCGGGCTGTTCGCTGGAAGAAAGCTGTCCCGCCCCTGCCCTCGCGAAATTGCAGGCCACGAATCCGAACTTCTGGACGATTGCCTATATCAATTGCAGCGCGGCGGTAAAGGCATTGTGCGATGTCATCGTGACCAGCGGCAACGCGGAGAAAATTGTCAACGCCGCTCCCAAAGACAAAGACCTGCTATTCGTGCCTGACGAAAATCTTGGTCAATGGGTCATAGAACAGACCGGTCGCCAGATGACGTTGTGGAAAGGAAATTGTTACGCTCACGTCGAGTTTCAGCAGGATCAGGTGCTGGCAGCGAAGCGGCAATTTCCCGATGCGAAAATTGTTGTGCATCCGGAAAGCCTTCGCGAAGTTCGCGAACTGGCGGATGCGGTTTGCTCGACGGAGAAGATGATCACGTTTTGCAAAAACGATCCGGCCAAGCGTTTCGTCATCGTGACCGAATCGGGTATCATTCATCGAATGCAGAAAGAATGTCCCGGCAAAGAATTCCTCTGCGCGCCGACGTTCAACGCGATGAAGCTGCCGATGGATGGCTGCCGTTGCAGCGAGTGTAAATTCATGAAAATGAATACACTCGAAAAAGTCCGCGACTGCATGAAGAACCTCGCCCCTCGAGTAGAATTATCGACAGAAATTATCCAGCGTGCCCGCGTGCCAATGGAGAGGATGCTGGAAATTTCTGCACGGAGCTGAATTGTTTTACCCCTTCAGAGTCAGACCAGCGAGCATAGTTACAGATCAGTTAAAAATGCGCCGACAGCTCATCTCGGTTCAATGACGAGATGGACGCATTTGTTTGATTTTATGGCGGCGTCTCGCAATTCCTAAAAGCGATTGCGACACTGAAAAACTTTCAGATTGAAAACTTTTGTGCAAAGTCAGGCAGGGAAACACGCAGAGCACTAAAAAATCCCCCCTCAATGCAAGTGGCGGATGTCCTGCGCCTCACAGAGATAGACGACTTCCTCGGCGATATTCTTAGCGTGGTCGGCAATGCGCTCTAGGCTCTTCGAGGCGACAATCCAATGTAGACAACGCGAAATGGTATCCGGATTTTCCATCATATGCTGCGCGAGGGCGGCGTGAATTTGCCTATTGAGCGCGTCCACCTCCTTGTCGCGAGGAATGATTGCGCGGGCTGCGGTAGAATCCTTCTGCACGAACGAATCGAGCGCATCCTTGACCATGGCCAACGCGAGCGTAGCCATGCGCGGTAGGTCGAGATTGATTTTTACCGGCGGTTC
This sequence comes from uncultured Verrucomicrobia subdivision 3 bacterium, assembly GCA_903847285.1. The sequence continues at coordinate 1,366 of CAINDH010000226.1, forward strand.
CAGTGTGAGGTCGCAGGAGCGCTTGGCAATCTTGGTGGCCTCGTCGCCGATGCGTTCAAGGTTTTGGGAAATCTTCATCGCCACCATAACAAGGCGGAGGTTACTGGCGAGCGGTGCCTTGGTCAGAAGCTGGATGGCCTGCTCATCAATTTCCAACTCATAGCGGTCTATGATATCGTCATCCGCCCGCACCTTTATCGCGAGGTCGTGGTTTCGTTGCATGAGCGACTGGACGGATTCGTTGACGGCCTTTTCGGAATGGCTCGCCATCACCAAAAGTTTTTGGCGAAGGTTTTCGATGCCAGCTTCAACATGATTTTCCATAAAATAAATTCCGGATGGTTCAGCCGAACCGGCCAGTCACATAGTCTTCCGTGCGCTTCTGCGACGGGTTGGTGAAAATTTTTCCCGTCGACCCAAATTCCACCAGTTCACCGATGTAAAAAAACGCCGTCTGATCCGAGATGCGCGCGGCCTGCTGCATATTGTGTGTGACGATGACAATGGTGAATTGTTTTTTCAAATCCAAAATCAAATCTTCTACCCGTGCGGTGGCAATGGGGTCCAGTGCGCTAGCCGGTTCGTCCATCAAAATGACTTCCGGCTTTATGGCGATGGCGCGGGCAATGCAAAGCCGTTGCTGCTGACCGCCAGACAAACCGAGAGCGCTGGAGTGAAGCCGGTCTTTCACTTCGTCCCACAACGCTGCGCCCTGCAAGCTTTCCTCGATGCGCGCGTCCAAATCCGATTTGGCTTTCACCCCGTGCAACCGCAGACCGTAAGCGACGTTCTCGTAAATGGATTTCGGGAACGGATTCGATTTCTGAAACACCATCCCCACGCGCTTGCGGAGTTCGATGACGTCCACATCTTTCGCATAGATGTCGTGGCCGCCGATTTTGAGCGTGCCTTCAATTCGCACGCCGTCAATCAGGTCATTCATGCGATTGAGGCATCGCAGCAAGGTGGACTTTCCGCAACCGCTCGGCCCGATGAAAGCAGTAACCACTTTCTCGCCAAGATTCAGAGAAATATTCTTCAGCGCCTTGCTCGTGCCGTAGTAGAGCGAAACGTTCTCGATGGCGATGAACGGGGCGGCAGCCGCCGCTGGCACAGAGGAGTTATCTGGCGGTGCCAGTTTTGGGATTAAAGTTTCAGCCATAACGTGAAAAGGGTTTCGCTTAGTTCAACTCATCGCCCGCAGTTTTTTCCGCACGCGCGCACGGATGATGATGGCCACGATATTCAGCGCGAACGTCAACATCAGCAAGACGAGCACCGTCGCGTAAAGAATCGGGCGAGTCTGCTCGATGTTCGGCGACTGCGTGGACAGCACGAAAACATGGTAACCCAAATCCATAAATTGATCGCTTAAATGGCTCGGCAGCGACGCCATGTAATACGCCACCCCGGTGAAAAGAATCGGCGCGACCTCACCTGCCGCGCGGCTCACGGCGAGAATACCGCCAGTCATAATGCCGGGCAACGCCTGCGGCAAAACAATTTTCAAAATAGTTTCCAGCTTTGTCGCACCCAGCGCTAGGCTGGCTTCACGCAAGCCGGGAGGAATGGCTTTTAAGGATTCTTCCGTGGCGACGATAACCACCGGCAGGGTCATCACGGCCAAGGTGAGTGATGCCCAGATTAACGCTGGCTGCCCCCAAACGGCTTCGGAATGGTGCAACACGTCATCCAGATGTTTACCGACGAAGTTGATGAAGAAACCAAGGCCAAACAAACCAAAGACGATGGACGGCACACCGGCGAGATTGTTTACGGCGGCACGAATGATGCGCGTGATGATTGAGGTGTTCGACGCATATTCCGTCAGGTAAATCGCCGTGATGACACCGACGGGAATCACGAAGATGGTCATCACAATCACGCGGAAGGCTGTGCCGACAATCATCGGCAACACGCCGGTTGTTTGCGGATCAAAAAAATCTTTTTTTGGAATGGTGGAGACGAAATGCCAGGAGAGTCCGCCCCAGCCATTGTAAATAATGTTCACCAGAATCGTGGCGAGAATGCCAAGGATGAACAGCGTGGCTAACCCGGTCAGCCCGGAGAAGAAGAATGACCAGAAATCAAATTTCTCCGCGCGAAAATTACGCGTGATACGCGCCGTATCGCCGGAATTTTCCGGCAGGTATTGACCGGGCGTCACAGTGTTCATCGCTTGCCCTCCAATTTGTTTTTGAAGCGATGAATCACGAAGTCGCCGACCATGTTGGAAATAAACGTGGCTGCGAAGAGCAAAGCGCCCAGCATGAAAAGAATACGATAGTGGGGCCCACCATTCACGGCTTCCGCCATTTCCGCCGCGATAGTGGTGGTGATGCTGCGGGCCGAATCAAAAACGCTCCACGACATCACGCTGGCGGAGCAGACCATCAACACAATCATCGTTTCACCAATCGCGCGGCCAAAGCCCAGCACGGCGGCGGCAAAAACTCCGGGCAACGCGGCGGGCAGAACGATTTGCCACGCGGTCTGCCAGCGCGACGCGCCGAGTGCGAGAGCGCCCTGCGTGTAAGCACGAGGCACGCTGGTAAGCGCATCTTCGGCGATGGAGAAGATCACAGGGATGACCGCAAAGCCCAGCGCGATGCCCGCGACGAAGGCATTCAGACGCGTCTCGTAACCAAAAATCTTTTGCAGCACCGTAGCCATCACGATGAGTGCAAACACGCCGATGACGACGGAGGGAATTCCCGAAAGCATTTCAATCATTGGCTTGACGGTTTCACGGACACGCGGACGGGCGAGTTGGGAAACATAAATCGCAGCGCCCACCGCCAGCGGAACGGCAAAGAACAAACCAATCAAAGTAATTTTCAGCGTGCCGACGAAGAGCGGAATGACGTTGAATTTTTTAATCTGGCCGACAGGCTGCCAGATGTTTTCTGGCTTATCGTAACCGGTCCATTGGTGCGAACGGACAAGGTATTTTAATTCGGTCGTGTTGATGCGAGCATCGGGGTCGTTACGGAAATTTTCCGGAATTTCATTCTGCGCCTCGACTTTCACATCCATCAGGGTGCGAAGCGTTTCCTTGTCCATTTCAGCAAACTGCTTGGGGGTGAGCTCAAGGTAGGCCTGCAATTCGGCGGGCGTGTGCTGATCCATCTCGGCGGGTGGAATGGGCTTTTGCACGAGCGCGGTGTTGACCTTGCCAAAAAAAACCGGCAGCGCCTCGCGCGCGACGAACAGAAAAATCAGCAGCACCATCGCGATAGCTGAAAGCGAGACGAGGAAAATAAATTTCTCCGCGAGCCATTCCACCGGGCGCGCCTTGTGGCCGCGATGAATGCCAATCCAACCAGGACTGTTAGTCGAATTTTTTTCGGCGGAATTCAAGCGGCGTAAAAGTTATGCGGGCGGCGCGTATTTCTCAATGGAGAAACCGCACCGCCCGCGTGATAACTAGTGGAGGAACAAGTAATCAAATCAATTTCCAGCTCGCTGGGCCTTCGGCAACGGATAATAACCGACTTGTGTCACATACTTCTGGCCGGCATCGCTGCGCATCCAGTTCAAGTAGGCGGCCACTTCGCCCTTGTCTTTGGACGGGTCGAGATAGACGTAGAGGTAGCGCCAGATGGAATAGCTCTGGTTGACGACGGTTTCCTCGGTCGGCGTGATGGCCGGGGAATTTTCATCCTTCTTAATAGCGAGCAGTTTGCTGCCGCCGCCGTAAGCCGCGCCGCCGTATCCGATGGCATTTTTGTCTTTGACGACGGACTGGACGATCAGCGCGGTTCCTTGCTGGGTCTGTGCGCTAGCGGCAAAGTCGCTCCCCTTCAAGACGTGTTCCTTGAAGAACTCGTAAGTGCCGGAACTATTCTCGCGGCTGTAAACCGTGATGGGAGCATCCGCACCGCCAACATCTTTCCAGTTTTTAACTTTGCCGGTGAAGATGTCTTTCACCTGGTCGAGGGTGAGTTCCTTGACAGGATTTTCGGGGTTCACATAAACGGAAAGGCCGTCGAGCGCGACTTTGTATTCCGTGGGGCGCTTGCCATTGAACACCTTGATGCAGTTGGCGATTTCCGCCGCCTTGGCTTTGCGAGAAGCATCGCACAAATCAGTCGTCTGGTTTTGCAACGCGGCAAAACCCGTGCCAGTGCCGCCGCCGGAGACTTGAATCTTAGTTTCCTTGTGTTCGCCCATATAGACCTCAGCCCACTTCTGGGCGAGGACGACGAGGGTGTCGGAACCTTTTACTGTGATGGTTCCCGCTTGCAGATTAGCGGCGAGCGCCGCAACGGACAGGATGGCAAATAATTTTTTCATAGCAGAATGTTAAACCGATTTTGTTTTCAGACGTTAGTTACAATTGGGTGACAATCAAAATTTCCACATCGCGTCCACCTGCATCCGGCTCATACCGCTCTGCGAGTTTGCCGGAAACTCGTTGATTAGATCGGTGGCGAACCACTTGAGCGACAGCGTAAGCGAGTCACTGGGCGAATAGGCGAACTTGACAACGTGGCCTTTGGAATTCGGGCCAGAGCCGTAGCCTACGCCCGCGCCAGAGTTAACGGGAGAATTGGCCTGACCGTAGAACGCGCCGAAATCGGAATCCGTGAGCTCTTCCCACGCCGAGTTAGCCCCGAGCCATTTGTAGGTATAGGAAACCTCCCAGGTTTTTTTCTTACCCGATTTGCCAAACGTGATGCCGGTTGACCACGCGTAGTTATCGGCACCGCTGGGCGCTCCGGGGTTGATGACGTATTCGCCGCTCAACTTGACCGGGAAGGCGCCAGTATAAAATGGTGCACTTTCGAAGTTGTAGGTCACAGAGGCATCAAGGTCCACTGGGTTGAAATGGTAAGTCAACGAGCCGTCGCCGTTGCGCGCGTTGCCCCGGTTTTGATTTGGAACCGCAGCCGTCGTGAGCGAGGTGCGGCTTATCATCGGCAAGTAAGCTACACCAGCACTGCTGCTCCACTTGGTGTTCCACGCGGCATCCCAGCGCGCTTGCGCACCGAACAGCCACGGATCTTTTTCATTGGAGGAAATTTCATCCAACACGAAGCCTCCCGCGTTCAGTTTGAGGCTGTGGACACTGTTCAACTGATATGCGAATTGCCCCGCCAATCCTTCAGGCGTGTAATCCGGATCCATAATGAGATCAGAAAGCACGAACGGATTCTCCATCTTGCCAACCGTGAAGCCGCCGGAAAATGCGCCCGTGAAAGGCGTCCACTTACCATAAGCCTGGTCGATATAAACGAGTTTCTTCGAGCCATTGTTCTGCATCGTGGTGTTGCCGGAAATCGGGTCACCCTCATTGTTTGAGCCGCCGCTAGCAGCATCACTGGAAGTAATTTTGAAACCCGCCTCAAAATTATCCAGCATCGTCACCGCGAGACCAGCACGGACGCGGTAACGCAGGCGATTGCGGTCAACGAAATTTTGGTTCTCGGAATAAAAACCCTCAAAACGTCCGCGCACATCACCGCTGATTTTGTAGCCGCTCACCCAGTCCGGCATCCCGGTCTTAGCCTGAAGAGCGGTGCTGAAATTTTTGTCGGCTTCGTCGCGCAAATCCTTCGCTTCGGTCGACGTTAAAATTCCTTTGTCCACTAGCTTGTCAATCAGCGCGTCCGATGACTGTGCGTGAGATTGGGAAGTGAAGGCAGTTAACGCAGCCGTTCCGGCCAGCAAGGCCAATTTGGTGTTCGAGTTCTTGGTTTTGAATGGTTTCATGTTGGCGTGGTTTGAAATGCGCAAACACTTTGCCGCCATTGCGTTACAGGAATAAGTCGCCAATGTTACAATTGTGTGACAACCGAGGCGGCTTGTCACAAACCTCAATCTCGCTGCCGCGTCGCCTCGTAGAGAAACACCGCTGTGGCCACGGCCACATTGAGCGAATTCATGTGCGACGGCATCGGGATTTCCACCATGTCAGCACACGCGGCGAGCGCGGCGGACGTCAGCCCCGGCCCTTCCGCGCCGAACACCAGACAGCAGTCGCCGCGCAATTCCGCGTGTGCCAGCTTCGTCGCATCGACACGCGGATGCGCCGCGAGACAGCGTACGCCGCGCGCCCGCAACGCCGTCAGCGTCGACGCCAGATTTTCCACGCGCACCACTGGCTGCTCGAAGATGGTGCCCATCGAACCCGAAACCGCGCGACGTTGAAACGGACTGCCGCACGTCTCGCCTACGATGAGAATGTGCGCGCCGAACGCGGCGCAACTGCGGACCACCGCGCCGAGATTTTCCGCGCTGGCAATTCCCTCCACCGCGGCAATTAGCAGCGGACGAGGCGAGTTTTTCAGCAATGTTTCTAAATTTGGTTGCGCAGGAATCTTTGCTACAGCCAGCGCGCCTTGATGCAATTTGTAGCCTGTAATGGTCTCCAGTAACGGCGGCTCAGCCACGAAGATTTGAATCGCCTCCGCCCGCGCCCTCAGCAGCGGCTCCAGTTTTTCTAACCACACCGGCGTGAGCAGCGCGGACTCCACCGTGAACCGGCTCGCGAGCAGCCGCTTGATGACTTTATTGTTCGCCGCCACCAGCACTCCCGCCCGCTCGTGTTCTTCCACGCGCTTGAGCGTGCGATACAGCGCCAGTTCCGGCGCATCGAGTGATTGAACGGTTTGAATGGAAGAAATCGCCACGCAGAATTTTAAGCGTGTGGCGGCGGTGTTGGAAAGCACGGAGAAAAATTGCGGGACAAATAGGAAGGCTTCGACATTTCCTAATAGCTGATGCGCGGCGTGAGAACTCCCGAAGCATAAGCAATTTCTTGAGCTACGCGAGTAGCCACAAGCGAGCGTTGTGCAACGACGCCATTAATGGTTCACCACTAATTTATTCCCAAGCCAACACTCAGGGGAATGCCACCCGGTAGAACTGGAACGGTGCGGCTGTGCTGGTCTCGTTAAACTGGATGATACCGTTCGTGCCGATGATGTTCGTCACCAGCGGAACCCAGACGATGGGCGGCGACAGATTAGTTGTCCGTTGCACGATATAGCGGTTGCTCACTGCGCCGCTTCCCGCCGCGAGCACAAACCCTGCGCCGGAATTGCTCAAAACCAACGAGGGCACAGGGACGACGTTCAGTGCGGCCAAACTGCTCGTCACGCTGCCGCCGAGATTGGTGACGATGACGGAATAGTTTCCGGTGTGGTTCGTGGCTGCCGGAATAAACGTGAGCACGTTGGTGCGCGCGCCGGAGATGGCGCCGCCGTTCGCGACGGGCACGCCGGCTTTGAGCCATTGGTAGTTCAGCGGCGCATTGCCGGTGGCAGTGACGCTGAACGCGGCGTTGTTGCCCACGAAGACGTTGGTGTTGAGCGGTTGCACAGTGATGACGGGCGGCGACAGCAAAGCAAACACGCCGGCGGCATTGATGGGCACATTGGTCACAAGAACTTCGAACGCGGTGAAGTCGGCGGTGCTCAAGCGGGCAAGTGGTTCGCTGGCGGTGTAAGGGCCGGTGTTCGTCTGCGTAAAGATGTAATACACCGGCGAGGTGGCGGGCTTGACGGTTATGCCGTAGCGGCTGATGCCAGTGCCGACGATGGGAAATTCCACGGTAGACCCTTCAAGGGTCCAGGCGGAGACGGGCTGGGAAACATCGGCGGTGGACCAGACGAAACAGACGCCGCCACTGATGTTAGTGGTGTAGAGATTTTCATCGTTTAAAAATCCTGGTCCGTTGTCCACGGGCAGCCCGAAGACATTGGTGACGGTGAGCACCACGACGGAACTGTTGGTGAAGCCGTAGAGATTGGAGATGACCACGCTGTAATTGCCGGCGTTGAACATGGAAACGTTCGTGAGGGTGAGCGTGGCATTCGTGGCGGCGGTGATCGGGGCGGAATTTTTTGACCATTTATACAACAAGGGTCCGCTTCCATTTGCCGTCACAGCAAAAGCCGCATTGCCCCCTTGCAAAATGTTGGTCGAGGCCGGCTGTTGAACGATGACCGGAGCGGATTGCACACCATTCGCTGGCGACAGTGCGCCTGAAATCTGCAGATCAAAACCGGCCGAAATGTTGTTGATATACCAACTGCCGGAACTGCTGGTGCCGCCCCAAGGCACAATGCGGAAGGTGACGTTGGTTCCCGCCGGAACATTTTGCAATGCGGTGATGCCGGTAAGATCAATCGCAGACTGCAAATTGCCCGACGAGGAGGTCGTGGAACCCCAGGCGATCGCTGAGCCGATGTCCGTGAACGTGCCGCCGCCGATCTGGTATTGCCACATACCCGTGGTCGAGCCGGTGCTGCTGCGGCGGATGTTGTAGGCGGCGATGTTGGTGAATGAAACCACATAGCCAACGTTGCCGGTCACGCTGAAAGTGGCGAAGGTGTTGGCAGTGATTGACGCCGCCTCGCTGCTGGAGGTGAAGCCCGAGCCGCCCCAGGCATTGCCCGCGCCGGTAGAAGAGGTGTTCACACCTGTGCCACGCGTGAGTCCGGACACGGTGACGTTGGGAGCATTGCTCACAGCGGCGAACGGCGACGGACCGTAGTTGCCGCTTCCACCGGTCAAACCAGACATTTCCCACGCGACCAGAATCCCGCCATATGCCGCCGAGTTGGCAATCGATAGGATCGCGGGCGAACTCGTCACGCTTCCAACCAAGTTGCTGATCACCACGGTGTATGTGCCAGCATTGGTGGGATCCACATTGGCAATGGAAAAGCTAGTCGCAGTGGCTCCCGCTATGGCATTGGAATTGAAATACCATTGATATGAGAGCGGTCCGTCACCCGTGACTCCAATTGTGAAAGTTGCCGAACCACCCGGCAGCGACGCGCGATTTTGCGGCTGCGTCAGGATTATCGGCGGAATCGCCGCATTGGTGGCGTTGTAAATGACAAGCGCAAAATCCTGATCAATCGTCGGCGACTCATTGGGAACACCATCGGAATTGATGCTCGTCGCGTTTACGGTGACAATAAACGGACCGCTGACTCCGGCGGGAACAAAGACGCATTCCAAATTATTTTTCGCATCATTCGCTCCGCCGGAAACGGAATTGGATCCGCTGAAAACATTGCCCTTATAAGTGACGCTACCGACGATGACATTCAGATCCAGATTATTATTGTAAGCATTCCCGGTCGTGTTGCCCGGCGCATCCGTCCAGGCCAGCGTCACCCGAAATGGTTTTGAATTGGTCGAAATAAAACCGGTGTTCGTGCGAGCCTGACCGCTGGCGGTGAATTTATCCACGCTCAACTGGTCACGAATCACTCTGTTAACCCCATCAAATGCGGTGCCGAGATTCACTGAGCCTAGCCCCTGCGAATTGGATGGCAGCGTGCCGCTCGCTCCCGTGCCAGTCATGTAACGCGTAGAGTTCACGAGATACGCCTTCGTCATGGCCGGGCTGGGCGGCGTGAGCGATTGATTGATAAAATACTGGCGGAGCAACGCGCATGCGCCAGCGATGCCCGGCGTGGAATGGCTCGTGCCGGAACTAGCCGTATAAAATTGCTGGCCGCTGCTAGGAAAATAACTGGAACCACCGGTGCCACCGCTCACACCCGTGCCGTCAAAACAGGCGATGGCCGTGCCCGTCGCCGATGGGTTCGCCGCCTGCGCCACGCCGCCACTGACGTGCGTGCCGGGCGCACAAAGATCCGGCTTAAACCGACCGTCCGAACATGGTCCGCGGCTCGAAAAACTGATGACGTCATTCGCGCTGTCCGCACCAGTATCAGCAACGCCGCTGGCATCAGAGCCACCGAATGGCTGCACGTTTTCCGCCGCGCCGACACAGATGATATTTTTTCCAGTGCCAGGTGAACCAACGGTGGATGCGCCGGAACCGGCGTTACCCGCCGCGAATACGAAAACCATTTCCTGATTGCCGGCATTCGGAACGGCGGAGCCGCTTGGCTGCGCATCACGGACGAGTGCGTCGTAATTTTGCGCGTCGGCATCGTAAGCACCCGCGGTGTCCGCGCCCCAACTGTTGTTGCTCACGCGTGCGCCGTTGTTATAGGCGCGCGACGCCAAGTTGTCATAATTTGGCGAGGTGAAATTCGTCACGTCAAAAATCACCGACGAACCGACGCGCACAAATGGACAAATGCCCAAGCCATAGTGAAAGCCACTGCCATCAGCAAAGGGAAAGCCAGTGAGGTCGTCGTAGCCGCCGATGATGTGGGCGTTGAGATTGCCGTGTCCGTCGCAGCCTTGCAACGTGCTGCCGGGATTCGGCGTGCCTTCCAGGCGATTGTAAGCCACGCGGCTAGCGAGCGTGTTGGTGCCGCCAAGGTGCAGGCCGAAGTGATTGGGCGACGTCGTGCCGTTATCAATGCCGCTATCCGTCACGTCCACGACGAAACCCGACGCATCGAATTGCGCCTGGGTAAAACCTTTGCCCGTTAGCCACGCGAGGTAGCCGGGGCCGCTCGGCGAATTGCCGGAAATATTTCCCGCCATGATCTGCGCCTGCCGTTCGCAGAACTTTTTGCGCGGAAAATACGGCTGGATGGAAACCACGTCGGCATTCGTCGCCAGTTCGGCAAGTTTTTCTGGCGGCAGCTCCACGAAGACATTGCGGTAACCAAGCGTGCGCGACTCGCGTTCGATTGGCGCAAGCTTAAGGGTGTCCACTTGCGCGAGCGTGTTACTGTTCGCGAAAGAATCATCCACGAGTTGAATCGCAAACGCCGTTCCCGGCCAATGCGCCTGACCGAGCGCGTTCGTGAGGCGCGCGGTAGGATTGACTTTCCAATCGTCCGCGTAAGTGCCTTCCCATTGCACCACGGCGTTGGTTCCCGCCCATGTTTGCGCGGCGGCTAGCGCAGCGGCATCGCCGTAAACGAGAAATGTGTTCTGCGGAATATAGGCAATAATTTTCACGCCCGTCGCCACCAATTCCGCGCGCCATTCCGGTTTCACCGGTGCGGCGAATTGAACCAGATGCAGACCCTTGCCGCGAAAACTGCCCCGCGCCTTGCGCAACGATTTAGTAGCTGAAGTGCGCGTGTCCACGGCACCAGCGTGTAGCTCGATAAAATTTTCCGTGTCGACTGATTCAACCTTCCCCTGCTCTTTCGCCATCGCCAAAGCGGTGGCTTCTACAACTTGAAATGTGCCATAGTCGGCGACCAGTTTTCCGCCATCGGCAATCAGCCGCTGCGTGGCGGCAGTATCATGGCTGCGGATTTTCTCAGCGTGCGTGGCGGGCGTAAACGCCAGCACAGCGTAAATTGAAATGATTTTAATCCAAGACACGGTTACGGGCTTCATGATTTCTGATTCTAAAGTTTTCCTACTGGGTCCATTCTCCGAAACACAGCGGAGATTAAAAAGTTTTTTTAAGAAAATTTGGCGCGAACCGGTTTTGGCGGTTGGCGCCGTAACACTCCACCTCAAACATTTTCACGGATTCCAGCCGAGCCGATAATACGCCGAAGCCGGAATTGTGCCGCCGAGGTCGCTGAAATCATCCGCGCATTGGAACACGCCCGCGACCGGGTTCGTCGTCAGGATAGTTGTCCAGTCATTGAGATTGGTGGAGCGCTGAACGTCGTAGTTGAAGCCAGGGATGCCCGCGAAGTTCAGCGTAGCCGTGCCACCGTTGATGGCAACGGACTGCGCCTGACCGCTCGGCGCGCTTGTGCCAATGGTCAGGCTCACCAACGCAGTGGCCGTGCCACCGAAACCATCGGTCACGATGTAAGTGAATTCATCGTTGACCGCGTTCGTGTTGAAGTAGTTGAGATAACCAGAAGTGTTCACCAACGTGATACCGTTGGTGGTCACACTGGCGCTCACC
>CAINDH010000227.1 GCA_903847285.1 uncultured Verrucomicrobia subdivision 3 bacterium
AAAATCAACACGCTGAACAAATTCAACAAGCCCATGCTGGCCGCCGGGCGGAACGAACGTGGCTGGGCGCGATTATTCCGCTCTAGGTTTTGCAAGGCGAATGGGGCGGTGCGGCACCGTGTCCCCGCGAATGGTTGATTCGACCGATAAATTTGTTCGTGAGTGATAATCATAATATTCAGTTTTTAGTTTCAGCTTTTTTGCGTTGCAGCCAAGTGATGGCCAAAGTTGCCAGCATGGAGAGGACGATGATGATTGTGGAGAGCGCATTGATGTCCGGCGTGAGGCCGCGCTTCACCGATGAATAAATCAGGATCGGCAGCGTGGTCGAGCCGGGGCCGCTCGTGAAAAAGCTGACCACAAAATCATCCAAGCTCAATGTGAACGCCAGCATCGCACCCGCCAGCACGCCGGGCAATATCAGCGGCAGCGTGATGTGGAAAAATGTCTGCCACTCACTCGCGCCTAGATCGCGCGCCGCTTCTTCGAGCGCGGGGTCGAGGCCAGCCAGCCGCGCCCGCACGACGATAGCGACAAACGATATTTGAAACGTGACGTGCGCGAGGATCATCGTCGTCAGGCCGAGTTCCAGTGACGGCAGAACTATGCGCAGTAGCGAATAAAACAGCAGCAGTGCTACCGCCAGCACGATGTCCGGGATGAACACTGGCACATACAGCACGCGGTCAAATGTTTTACGGCCTGGAAACGGAAAACGCGTCAGCCCGAAACCGAGCATTGTGCCAAGCAATGTGGCGATGGCGGTGCTGCAACCAGCGACTATCAGGGTATTTTTAGTGGCGGCCAGCGCTGCGGAATTTTCCAGCAGCGCGCCATACCATTTCGTCGTGAAGCCCGTCCAACTCGTGCCGAACCGCGCGGCGTTGAAGGAGAAAACAATCACCACGGCGATGGGCGCGTAAATGAAAACGTAAAGCGCCGCTGCCAGCAGGGATAAAAAATAGCCGGGAGGTTTCATGGCAGCACCTCCGACTTCGCGCCGCGCCGTTGAAAGAGCGCCATACTCACCAGCACCAACAGCAGCGCGACCGTGGCGATGGCCGACCCGAACGGCCAGTCACGGCTCGACGCGAATTGTTGTTGGATGACATTGCCAAGTAACGCCGTCTTCGCGCCACCGAGCAGATCTGGGATCACGAACTGTCCTGTGGCTGGTAGAAATACCAGAATCACGCCTGCGCCCAAGCCCGGCCAGATTTGCGGCAGGAGTGCGTGGCGGAAAACACGCAGCTTGTCTGCGCCGAGATCAGCGGCAGCTTCCGCGAGTGACCAATCGATTTTTTCCACGCTGGCGTAGAGCGGCAAAACCATGAACGGTAGAAAATCACAGACCATTCCCACGAGCACCGCGAAGGTTCCCGGATATAGCGGTTCGCCCGCGACGCCGAGTCCAAAAAAATTCGCCGCGTGCGTAAGCCAGCTCTCCGGTGCGAATAAAATTTGCCAGGCGTATGTGCGAATGAGCAGGTTCGTCCAGAACGGAATCACCACGAGCGTGAGCGCGACCAACTTAAATTTTAATGGCAGGCGCGCGATGAAAAACACTAGGGGCAACGCGCAGAGCAGACAGATTCCCGCTGTCGTGAGACCGAGTGCGAGGCTGCGCCCCAGCACTACCGGATATAGCGCATCGAAGCCGAGTTCGCCAAAACCTGCTAGTCGCTTGTAGTTGTTGAAGGTGAAGGGAAGCTCCACGCCGCCGTAGTCGCCGCGCGTCATGAAGCTGATGACTAAGATGGCCGCGAGCGGCAGCACGAGAAAAATTCCCAACCATGCTGCTGCCGGCCCGCTCGTGATGGCGACGCGGATCCGGCGACTGGTGCGGGTGGTTTGAGCGACTTTATTCATCCAACAAAATCAAATGCTCCGGCGGTAGCTCGCAATGCACTGACTCGCCCGCCTGAAAAATAGCCGATGCCTCACGGTTCATCACTGTGGCGTTGAGTGAATGTTCGCCGGCCCGCAACCGGTATTGCGTTTCCGCGCCGCAGTAAGTGGACTCTTCAACATCGGCAGCGAAACAATTTTTTGCCCCATCGGCCGAGCTTGGATGCAGCCGGACTTTTTCCGGGCGGATGCCGATATGGCTACTTTGCTTGTCGCCATTTTCTGCTTGATGCGCCACGGTAAAATCTCCCAAAGCCGTGCGCGCCTGAACATGGCCGTTGCCGGTCGTTTGGATTGCCGCCGCGAGCAGATTACATTGCCCGATGAATTGCGCCACAAACCGTGTGTGCGGTTGTTCGTAGATTTCCCGTGCCGTGCCGAGCTGCTCCACGCGTCCGTCGCGTATCACGGCGATACGATCGCTCATCACGAGCGCTTCCTCTTGGTCGTGCGTGACCATGATGAAGGTAATGCCAAGCTGGCGCTGCAATAGGCGCAGCTCGGTCTGTAATTGCCGACGTAACTGCAAATCCAGTGCGCCGAGCGGTTCGTCCAGCAGCAGAACTTCTGGCTCGTTCACCAGTGCGCGGGCAAGCGCGACGCGTTGTTTTTGGCCGCCGGACAGCTGGGCTGGTTTGCGCGCAGCCAGTTCGGTGATTTGCACGAGAGCCAAAGTTTTTTCGACGCGCGCGGCCATTTCTGGTGCGACAATCTTTTTCATGCGTAGCCCAAAGGCGACGTTGTCGCGCACGCTGAGGTGCGGAAACAACGCATAAGACTGGAAGACGGTGTTGACTGGCCGACGGTGCGCCGAAATCTCTGCCGCATTGCGTCCGCCGATTTTAATTTCACCGCTATCCGGGAAATCCAGACCCGCAATCAGACGGAGTAAGGTGGTTTTGCCGCAGCCCGACGGGCCCAGCAGCGAGAAAAATTCCCCTTTTTGAATCGTCAAGGAAACATCTGCGAGCGCGGTGACATCGCCAAATCGGCGGGTGAGCGAATGCGCCTCGACAGCAGGCGGCGAAGGATTAATTGGAGTGGACAGCGGACGGACACCTTGCATTGCAGATTGTGTAACAAATCCGTGACAGTTATAGAAACAATATTTCGTAAGACGCAGCATCAGCCGAGACGCCAGTCGGTTCGTTTCTGCTGGCCGTTATTTAATCCTAAGTTTTGCTGTTTCGGGCGATGAGTTCACGGCGAACGCGATCAAGCAAGAAGACGATGACTTGCAGCACGATAAAGCGCATGATGGTGTTCCAAACCAGCAATGTTTCAGAAACGGAATTCCAGTCTTCCAAGCTTTTATGGTTTTGCTGCAGGGCAGACCAAAGTGCTGAGGCCAAAAGCGCAAGTATCGAACCCCAATTACGTCCGACAATGACGGTCAACATCATGACCGGTAGCGCATAAAACGCGGCGAGGCTGACTTCAGGCCCTGAATAAAAATCTACCGATGTGACGCCAGTTAACATCAAAAAGGCCAGAATTATGGTTGGCCAATGTTCGGCGAGTTGATTTCCCACGCTGCTTTTTTCCGCAGCCGACGGAGTTTCAAACAGCCAGTCCTTGAAAAGCCGGTAGCTGCGCAGCCAGGGCAAGGGGAGAAATTCGAACGCCAGCCGCTTGGCGTTTTCCATGACGAAGAACACGCTGCCGATGCCGCGATGAAACAGCCGCTCTGTCGCAGACGGTTCGGTAATCAATCCAAGGTCGCCAAGCCGTTGGCCACTCAGCCGTTCCCAGCGCGCCGCAAAGCGCCGCAGCTTGGCCGCCGCTTCCGGGGAGACTTCATCCCCGGAATATTTCTGTCGCTCCACGATGCCGCGTCGGAGGAATTCGTGCTGTGGCTCCTGATATACCGCAGATAAATCCGCGTTCCGCAGGTCCAGCATGGCGGGTGTGAACGGTATGTTGAGAAAATCGCAGGTGGCTCGGCAGGTGGCTTCCGTTTGGTCAACCAGATCATCGTAGCGGATATGGAGCACGCGAGCGCCGGACTTTTGCAATAGGTTGGCTTCGCGGATCATCTTTTCCTGATGGAAAATTAGCCGGTGCAACATGCCCGGGCGACGAAAGAACGGGGTGGTTTTGCCTGCTTTAAGAACGCTACGATAAACCGCTACCGGGTCGCGCCAGATGAGGATGAACGAGGCGTTCGGATATTGTTTTGCCAGCAATGCGAGCCGGGCGGCGTAGACGGGGGATTTTTCGCCCCAGACCTGTGCTTCCTTGGATTCGCCGTGGGTGCGGTAAATGTCGTCAGGTTTGCGAATGGCTTCCAAACCGTTTAGCCGTCCCCCGTAAATCAGCCGATGGCGTGAGAGAGCTTGGTTGTAGAATTCCTGACGCGCCAGCCAGTCACCCGCAAAGCGTCGACCAGAAGCAACGCTAGGAAAATCCCACACATCGCACTCATACATCAGCGCCACCTGCGGATGCTGGTTGAGCAGGGAATAAAGCAGCGATGTTCCAGAGCGAAAAACGCCCACGACAAAGACTGGATTTGCTGGTTGTGTTTTAGGTTCTGACTCAGTTGGATTTCTGATGGACGACAAACGATTTCTTTGTCCGCCGCGTTCGGGATTTTTCAAGGAAAAACCCGTTGGCAATAATCAAGACGCCAGAGCGTGTGAAAAAGTTTCTGCTGTAAAAAAATTATTTACCCGCTGCTCCGCTGCAGGCATTGTATCGACTAAGGATTTGGTCAGAAACGGAGATTTCGATTCCAAAAAAGTTTACCATGAACGACAGGTTACCAGCCCAGCTCATCGCGCACATCAACGTCAAACTTGCTTTGATCGGCAGCCCGCCCGTGCCGATCGAGGGCGACAAGGAGTTCGCCGAGATCGCCGCCGCCATGGCCGCGCAATCGCGCGAGAAAGACCGTTTGCTGGGCCAGCATCTTTGCCCCGCCGACCAGCGCATACAGAATTTTCTCCACGATTATCTCCAGGAAATCCCCGCACCGAAGCTGCCCGCACGCACCTTCACGCTCGACCGCGCCGGGCTGGCCCGCGTGCTCTCCTTGCCGGTGGATCGTAGTGATTTTTCGTCCGACATCATCAACTCCTACCGCGTCAAACAAGGCGTTCTTCACAATCCGAAAAGCGACCGCCGCACCACGGCGGGAATTTTCCACGTAACCGAAGGCGGCCTGCCGATTCCCGATGACAAGCTCGGCGTGCCAAAAATCACCTTCGCCAAGATTCTCCAGTTCGCGCTCACGCCGCCGGTGGAATTGATGAAGCTGCCGTTTACCTCCACCCAGCCGAAGCCAGCGGAATGTTTCGTTACGCTGCTGTTGCGCCCGCTGGTTTGCCCGGAAGTTCCCGGATTCACACCGGAAAAATCGATGGAAGTCCGATTCTTCGTGCCGGGCAACCTCGTGAGCAACTTGGATTTCGTCGAAGCCATTTTTCAAAACGGCGGCGACCCGCTCCTACCAGAAAACGACGCCGCGCTCGACAGCGAACATTGGACCGGCCACACCGGCTGCGTCATCCTCGCGCCGCACCTCATCAGGGTGACGAAGAAATCCGTCGGCCTGCCGCACTTCGACCAAGCCACGGAACGCCAGCGACGCGACGGCATGTGCTGGAAAAAAGAGGACGAACTTTACAACGGCGGCAACGCCTTCAAGCTCACCGCTCGCGACGAGGCCGGCGTCATCGTCACCATCATCGCCGACAATTATTTCGGCTATTGCAAAAAAGAGGTGAAGACGCAGTTGAGCTACGCGGCCAATCTTTTCGGCCTCACCGAAGAAGAGCACGCCGGGGGCGCGCTGGTGTATCCTAGCTACGATCTCGGCGAGGAATTCAACGGTGATGTGCTCGCCAAACGCTCCAACCATTCTTTCGTGGAGATGGTCTCGCTGTTCGGCGACATCATGGACCTGAAACCGGAAGGCTACGCCGTGGACAAAAAATTTCCGGAGATCATCTACATCCCCGCCTCGGCGCGCTTTGACCTGCATGCGCAGCGGGTTTTCTGGACCAACCCCGTCTCCGGCGAGCAAAGCATCCGCCTCTCGCCTGAAAAAACCTACGTGCGCCCGTCCGGCTACAAGGTCAAAATGGAGAAACCGCCCGGCCACGGCCGCCAATGGCGGCTCGTCGGCACCATCGCCGAGGGCACGTTCTGCCACAAGCCCTGCACGGTTTCCGGCGGCGGCAAATCGGAGATCTCCAAACCCATCACCGACGCGATCATCACCGGCCCGGTGTTCGTCACGGATTTGAAAACAGATTTTGACCGCGTCGCCGAACT
>CAINDH010000228.1 GCA_903847285.1 uncultured Verrucomicrobia subdivision 3 bacterium
AAAATCGAGCAAGATGCCAAATGGATTAAAAAACAAGATTACCTCGACACGATGAAATATGTAATCCTTCTCGTCGCCTTGCTGTTGGCTCCACTGGTCACACTATGTGCTGCCGATACATCGCTCGCCACAGCGCCATCGAGCGCCGTCAAAAAGGGTGCGGCCGGACAAGCAAAAGATGCGGGAGGTTTGTATCTGGAAAGTGGTGTTTCTTGGACTTATAACTGGCACCCGGCACCCAGCTCGGCCATGCCCGCAAGTGTGGAATTCGTTCCCATGATCTGGGGCAAAAGGGACATTCCTGAGATCGAAGCGGTTGAGAAGAAGGACGGCGTGCTGCTAGGTTTCAACGAACCAGAACGAGACAAGCAGGCCAATATGACCGTCGAGGAAGCCCTCGAACTCTGGCCAAAACTGGAGGCGACCAAGATGCGTCTGGGTAGTCCGGCGCCAGCGGGCGGAGGTGCACGCGCCGGCGGATGGTTGGATCGCTTCATGGCCGGCAGCAGGGAGCGCGGTTACCGGGTGGATTTCATCTGTCTTCACTGGTATGGCGAGAATTACAACCCGGAAGCTGCCACCAAATCCCTCAAATCCTATCTGACCGCTGTCCACGACCGTTTCCAGAAACCGATCTGGCTTACCGAATTCGCCCTAAAAAACTACAAAAACAATGCCGCTCCGGCAACGGTTGCCGAACAGCAACAGTTCATGCTCAAGGCTCTTCCCATGTTGGAAAAGTTACCATTCGTTGAGCGTTACAGTTGGTTTGTCTTCAATTCAAACCGCAAAGCAAAAACTGATAGTTGGTATCTTCTTGATTCCAGGGGTCAACTCTCCGAACTCGGTAAAACCTACGCCGCCACGGCGCAGTCGGCAAAGTGAGCTTCTACACGAATGGGCACACACTTCTGCCAAATGACCTTACTTCGATAAACAATAATAAAACTACTATCCAACTATGAAAATATTTTTTACCAATTTAGCTGGCCGTCAGCTTGTTTTGTTACTGCTCGCCACCGTATTGTTATGCAACACATCAGCACGGGCCGCCGAGCCGGAGACCGCCGGCGCCCGCGCCGACGCTTTACTGGCACGGATGACGCTCGCGGAAAAGATTGGGCAACTGACTCTCTTCACCGGCTACAGTGGCATCACCGGACCGGTGAAGGAACAATCCCAGCGGTCGCTGTTGGAACAAGTCCGCAAGGGCGATTGCGGGAATGTGTTCAACCTGATTTCCGTCGCGGAAATTAAAAAATTTCAGAAAGTCGCCGTCGAAGAGACGCGCCTGCGCATTCCGCTGCTGTTCGGTTACGACGTGATTCACGGCTACAAGACCATTTTTCCCATCTGTCTCGGCGCGGCCGCCTCGTGGAATCCGGCCTTGATTGAAAGTTCCGAACGCGTCGCCGCCACCGAAGCCGCCGCCGCCGGACTGGACTGGACTTTCGCGCCAATGGTGGACATCGCGCGCGACCCGCGCTGGGGCCGCATTTGCGAAGGCGCGGGCGAAGACCCGTTTCTCGGCTCGGCCATCGCGGCGGCCCGCGTGCGTGGATTTCAGGGAACCAATCTCGCC
The DNA here is from genome assembly GCA_903847285.1 of uncultured Verrucomicrobia subdivision 3 bacterium. The sequence continues at coordinate 1,583 of CAINDH010000228.1, forward strand.
GCGCCGGACACGCTGCTGGCGTGCGTGAAACATTTCGCCGCCTACGGCGCGGTGCAGGCCGGACGGGATTACAACACGGTGGACCTGTCGGAACGGACGCTGCGCGAAATTTATCTACCGCCATATCGCGCGACGATTGACGCGGGCGCGCTGAGTGTGATGGCTTCGTTCAATGAATTAAACGGCACGCCCGCCACGGCCAACCGCTTTTTGCTCCAGCAGGTGCTGCGCGACGAGTGGGGCTTCCAGGGTTTCGTCGTCACCGACTACACGGCCATCAACGAGTTAGTGATGCACGGCACGGCGGCGGACGAGGGCGACGCCGCGCGTCAGGCGCTCGCGGCCGGCGTGGACATGGACATGCAGAGCGCCGCGTATCTGAACCACCTTCCGGAACGGCTGGCCGCCGGCCAAATCACCGAGGCCCAAATCAACGCCGCAGTCAAACGCATCCTGGAAATCAAATTCAAATTAGGCTTATTCGACAATCCGTTCCGGCATCTCAATGAACAGCGCGAGCAGCAAGCTTTCTACACCAAGGAAAACCTGGCCACGGCGTATCGCCTCGCGTGCGAATCCTTCGTGCTGCTGAAGAACACCAACCAGACTTTGCCCTTGAAAGCCGGCAAGAAAATCGCCGTCATCGGCCCGCTCGCGGATTCGCGGCGCGACCTGCTCGGCTCGTGGATTGCCAAGGGCAAGGCAAATTCGTGCGAGACCGTGTTCGAAGGGATCCAACGCAACAACCCGGGTGCGAAGGTGACTTTCACCGCCGGTTGCGACCTTGATTCGACGAACCGCGCCGGGTTCGCCAAAGCCGTGGCGGCGGCGAAACGAGCCGACCTCGCCGTGCTGGTGCTGGGCGAAAGTTGTGAGATGAGTGGCGAGGCCAAGTGCCGCACCAGCCTTGGTCTGCCCGGCGTGCAGACGGAACTGCTGCGCGAAATCAAACAGACCGGCAAGCCGGTGGTCGTCGTATTGATGAACGGTCGTCCGCTGGCGCTCGAAGAAGAATCACAACTCGCCGACGCGCTGCTGGAAGTCTGGTTCCCCGGCACGGAGGGCGGCAAGGCGGTGGCGGATGTTTTGTTCGGCCAACACAATCCGTCCGGCAAACTACCCGCAACTTTTCCGCGCACGGTCGGGCAGGTGCCGATTTTTTACGCGGCGAAAAACACGGGCCGTCCGCTCGATCCGGCGAATCCGAAAGATGTTTACAAATCGAAGTATCTCGATTGCCCGAACGACCCGCTGTATCCGTTCGGCTTCGGTTTGAGTTACACGACCTTTACCTATTCCGAGGTCCGGCTGGATCGCGCCACGCTCAAGCCCGGCGAAAAACTTCAAGCGACGGTGACAGTGACCAACACCGGCAACTACGCTGGCGCGGAGGTCGTGCAACTTTACCTCCGCGACCTCGTCGGCAGCGTGACGCGCCCGGTGCGCGAGCTGAAAGGTTTTCGGAAAATTGACCTCCAACCGGGCGAAAGCCGCGAGCTCTCCTTCACCATCGGCGAGAACGAACTCAAGTTTCTGCGCGCTGACATGACGGTGGGAACGGAGCCGGGCCAATACGAAGTGTTCATCGGTTTGGACAGCCGCGACACGCACGCGGCGAAGTTTGACCTGCTGGAACCGTAGGGACATGCCGCCTACGCAGACCTTTCAACTCATTGACTAACATGACATCCAAGAGATCATTCCCGTCTTTCATGGAGCGACATTTCCTTACCGCCGTAAGTTTCTGGCTGGCGCTAAGCTTCCCGGCG
>CAINDH010000229.1 GCA_903847285.1 uncultured Verrucomicrobia subdivision 3 bacterium
GACGTGACGCAAAACTTTTTGCAGGTTCGGCACTTTGGCCACGGCACGGTTGCCGAACGTGTCGAGTTTGTCGTTCGTGAGTTCGCCTTCGCCGACGTAGCAGCGGATTTTGCCCTCGGCATCGGCGGTGGTGATGCGGCCATACGTCAGCGGGCCGGCGGGTGTGCGTCCGTCAAGCGCGCCGTAGGTGTTTTCAATGCCGAGAATGCTGCCGAGGATCGGCGCGTTGGAAATCTTGATGTCGGGCAGGAAGGATTTCGCCCAGTTGCCGCAGTGGAAGAGGACGCATTTGTCGTCGTCGTCCGCATAGTTGTTGTTCCAGTCCACGAGCGCGGCGGGTGTGCCGCCGGCGAGTTGCATCGCATACATCGTGAGCACGCCGGTAACGTCCACTTCGCAGGCGCTGGGCATGAACTTCTCGCTCATCATGCTCATGAGCGTGCAGACGTTGCAGCCGAAGTTCGCCTGCACGGAGGTCCAGCATTGGATGGCGGTGGCGTCGAGGTGATTGGCGTTCATCCAATCGGTGAGCACCACGCCCATCTTGGCCATCTGCACGAGCTTCTCATTCGGCACGCCGGGAGCGGGCGCGTAGCCGGTGATTTCGGAAAGCTTCGCCTTCACGGCGGCAGCGTTGGCGTCGAGCTTGTTGGCCGCGCCGATGATTTCGGACAAATCCACGGTAGTCACGCTGATGCCGTGGCGTTCGAGAATTTTCTCCGAGTAACGAACCGTGTTGAAAGCTCCCGGCCGCGCGCCGACTGCGCCGAGACGAACGCCGCGCAGGCCATTCACTACGCGGCAGACGCCGAGGAATTTCTGCAAATCAACCTCGAAGCTGGGCGAGCTCGGATGCGAGACATGTTTGCTCGTGAGGGAAAACTTGATTCCAGCCTGCACCAGATTGTTCGTTACGGAAATCTTGCCGCAGAACGCATCGCGGCGACGCGCCGGGCTTAATTTATCTGAGTCGTCGGGATAACCCTGAATGAGCACGGGCACGTTGAGCTTCGCCATCTTCAGCGTGTCCGCCACGCCCTTTTCATCGCCAAAGTTCGGCAGCACGACGAGCACGCCGTCAATCTCGTCGGCGTGTTTCTTGAACAGCTCGGCGCACTTGCGGGCGTCGTTGTGCGTCTCTACGCCGCCGAGCTTGGAATCATTTTCGCCGAGTTGGATCGCCTTGATGCCGAACTTGGCAAAAACCTTCGCCACATCCGCACGCGCCTCGGTGACCAGTAGGTCAGGAAAAAAATCACGGTTTCCGTAAATGACGGCTAAAGTGGGCGCACTTGAAATTATTGGGCTCATGTTTATTAGCTTATTTGAGCTCTACCAAGACAGCTTCCTGACTTCTGGGTGGTTTCTTCCTGTATTCTAACATCGTTCACCTGAATGGCATCAATATTCGGACGGAAACGATCGGTTGCGGCAAGGAAGGTTTAAGGATTTACGGCGACAATCACAGGTTGGAAACAGGTGAGCGTGGGCGTGCCGCTGTCGGCACGATGAACGACGAGCTCATACGGTCGACATGCTGAATGTTGAGCGGCTCGACATGCTGAACGTGTCGGCCTCGCAGTTGTAAAACCATGGGTAATCATTCAACGCCCGGTGTTTCACTGCCCGCTGAGTTGCCGCAGCAGGTTGGCGGCGGGTGAATTGGGGTCGAGTTCGAGGGCGCGGCGGGCGGCACTGCGGGCTTCGTCCAATTTCCCTAGTCGGGCCAGCACCGTGGCGCGGGCATAAGGCGCGCGCGCATCGGACGGATCAGCGGATTCGGCTCGAACCAGCGCTGCCAACGCGCCGGAATCATCGCCCTGACTGCTGCGAGCCAAGCCTAAATTATACCAGGCGCGGGCAAACTGCGGATCGCATTTCACCGCAGCTTCCAATTCCTGCACCATCCGACTGGAGACACCCGTCTCATTCAAGGCCAGCGCGAGCGAGTAATGAAAACTCGCCTGGGTGGGGGCCAGTTTAACGGCCGCTTCCAACTGGGTGACCGCTTCTTCCGCGCGGCCGGCCTGGCTCAAGACGATGGCCAGTTCCTGCCGGATGCCAGGCGAATACGGATCCCACTTGGCAGCAGTTTGAAGATGAGCCAGCGCGTTGGAGATCGCGCCGCGCTGGAGTTCAAAACCACCCAGTTGCAACTGGCCACCGGGCTGGTCGGCCATCTGCTGAATGAAATGTAAATACTCACGACCAGCAAGTGAATTGGTGTCCAGTCCGGGCACCAGTAGCTGCGCGGCTTGGACACGGACATTGCGCGAGGAATCCTTCAACAATGGTTGCACGGCGTCGGTCACATCCGTTCGACCGGCTTGCGCGAGCAGCGCCAGCGCTTGCACGGAAGTCTGACGCACCAGCGCGTTTGTGTCTTTCAAGCCAGCAAGTAAGGCCGTCGTCACCGCCGGTTCACCACTCCAGCGTTGCAAAAGATTCGCCGCGGCGGCCCGCCAATAAAACGATTCGTCCGTGCCGAGCATTTTGATCAACGGCTGCAGCGCGGCCGGTTCGCCCTGCCGGGCGCGGGCGATGGTTTGCGCCCGTTGGCGGTAAGGGCGGTTCATGTTCGTGCCATACCATTGGTCGACATATTTCAAATTCCAGTCGTTGCCCTTGTCCGCATGGCATCGGTCGCAGGCATTCGGGATATTGAACTGCTTGGTGAGCAGCGGATCGGGAATAGTGAAACCGTGGTCATGCCGCGAATGGCGTTGCATGTAAACCGTCTGCGGCATGTGGCAATTCACACATTCGCCGCCGGTTTCCTTGATGGCCGTGGGAAGATATTTCGTGAGATCCGCATTCACGAGCGTGCCGTTGGTGTCGTAGCCGAAAACTTGATGGTGACTGTGCGAGACGGGATTGATGGCGGGGGCATTGGTGGCGCCCGGGCCGTGGCATTGTAGGCACAGGAAATTCCCCGGCAACTTCGGCTTCATCGTGTGCACATCGTGGCAATCCATGCACCGCACGCCCCGGTGATACATGCGGCTGCCTATGAAGGCGGTGGCTTCATAATCCTCATCCCAGATCTGGCCGTCCGGATGAAACGTCTGCGAGTCGTCCACTATGGTCAGCAGGTGATGTTCAAAAAAGTTGTCGCCCGGCACCGCATCGCCGGTGATCTCCGCGCGGCGCGAATGACAGGCCGCGCAGGTGCTGAAATGTTCTTCGCGGGTAAATTTGCGCAGCGTGGGATCTTTGCGGTCGGAGTTTTTGTGGGCGTGCTGCCAGTCGTTGTGCGCTTTCAGCGGGCCATGGCAGGCTTCGCAACCAACGGCGCGCTCCGCCATCGTGGTGTGATAGCTGTCCGTGGCGGCATCAAAATTTTTTAGCACCCGCGTGTTGTGGCAGGTCGCGCACATGGAATTCCAATTCATTCCGCGCCCGGTCCAATGGCCCCACTCGCCGGGTTTGCGATCCTCGTTGCCATAGACATTGAACCACTGATTCGAGCGCGGATCCCAAGCCGCCTCGGTCACCTGCAAGCGACCGCCGGGGAAAGGAACGAGCATCTGGCGCAACGGATTTTCAGCCAGCACGCGCTCCACGGAAAACGCTTCTTTCGTTCCGCTTAAACCGGCGGTGATGAGTTCATAATGACCTTTGGTGCCGCGCACCGTCGTTTGTTGGGTGCCGTGTGGGAACGTGCGCGTGGGCATGAAAGCCGGGTCTTCTTGTGCGGGTTCCGGCAAACGCTCCGCTAAGGCGTGATGCGACCGTGCCCATTTTTCGTATTGCTCCGCGTGACACTCGCGACAGCTCGCCGAACCGCCATAGGTCGAATACATCTTCGCCGGAGTCACTGAATGGGAGCTAGAAGATCCGTGATTTTCCGGGCGCCAAAATCTCAAAGCCAGCCAGCTGATGCCAGCCAAGAAGGCAAACAAGCAGAGCCACAACAATAACAAACGAGCGGTTAGCAGTCTGCGCATTGGGGGTTGTCGTGACACGAAGTAATGTTAGTAGAGGGATGGCTGCAATATCATGCGGGAATTGTTTCTTTAAATATAGCCCACGAACAACCTTGAAATGTATTTTAGCCCACGGCCATGAGAGGAAACTCGATTTGCTCCGACGAATTCGAGTGACGGCGTCACCCCAATGACGCAGCCACCCACCCCAAACCGGAACCCACGATCCGGTCTTGGTAACGGGAAACCCAATAACCCGTCACGAAGTTCTTATGCTTAAAATAATCCGGCCAGCTCGCGACGCACCCCAGTCCAGTGAAAGTTCCAACGCCCACCACGCAGCAGGCACCCCAGATGCAACAAAATCCGGCCAACCGCCTTTTGCGCGAGCTGAATCTTAAGATTTGTCATCGTGTTATCAAACCGCCTTCGTTCGCCACCCCCGGCGCACGCCGGCCATGGCCAGCACCATGACCACAAAACAGCCTAGAGCCACATTTACCGGTTCCGGCACCGCCGTGATGTCCAGGCTCCAGCCGTTCAACATGCTGGTGTTGCCGCCGGACATATCCGCAAAGAACAACGTCCACGTCCCGTTCGGATCCACACCGTTGAACGAAGCGAGGCTACCGCCATCCGCCGCGTAGGAGAAAGTAGGCAATGATCCAGGATTTTGCGCGTTATGAATGTTCCCGCCAGTTCCCGCATCACTCAACGAGACGTTGTTAAAGCCGGCGGTGGAATAACCAAACGCGTTCTGAATGGCATTGCCCGAACCTGTCCCCACCCGGTTCAACAACGTCACCAAGGTTCCGTTGTAGCTCAGATACCCAAACAAATCCCCGTTGTATCCGCCTGATATATTCAACGTCACAGTGATGGCGCTCAACGAAACGCCCGCCCCGCTGACCACCAGCGACGAGCTGATGCCGCTTGGATTGGCGTCAGTGATGGTCTGATTCAGCGAGGTGCCGCTGCCATTGACATTGCCGACAGAATAGAGCGACGCCGACACCGGCAGCCATGCACTCACCGTAAGCAGCCAGAGGAGTAATGATTTTTTCATGGTTCAGCTTTTGATTAAATGACTAGGGTTGGGCCGAGCGGTAGTATTGCTGGGCGTTCGTCGCATTCGGATCAGTGAACTGCCACGAGCCATTCGTGCCGGCGGTGTTCGTGCTCAGAGTCCACCACGGCACCGCGAGGTTGGTCGTCGTCTGCACGACGTAGGTGTAGTTCGGAATGCCGTAGAACGTGATATTCGCCACGCCGTTAGTGGGGATGCTCATCTGCGATTGACCGGTAGCGCTGTAAACATTGATTAAAATGTTTGCCGAGGCAGTGCCGCCAAAACCGTCGTTTACCGTGTAGCTGACCACATCGTTGTCATTGCTTCCGGCACCTGTCCCCGGCAGGTAATAAACATAGGAGCTATCGGTCATGATGGTGGCATTGGTCAAGCCAGCGCCCACGCCCTGCAAGGTGTTCGTGTCACCATCCAAATCTGTCACGTTCTTCAACAGATTTGTGATCGCGATTTTGAGCGAAAGGCCTTTTGCTCGATAAAATGTTGTATCCACGGCCACCGGCGGATGGTTGGTGACAATCTGGTTCAGCGTGTTCGTGCTGCCAAGATAATTACTATCACCCAAGTAGGCCAGGGTGATAAGATTCGTCCCGCGCGGCAAATTCGTGATGCTAAGACTGGTGGCACTGCCGCTGCTCAAGGAGTTCGTGCTAATCGCTCCATTGGTGGAAGAGAAAACCACGCTGCCGGTGGCGTCACCCGGCAACGTAGCGGTGTAAGAAACGCTGTCCGTGTAACCGGCCGGATTCTTGGAGGAGGACGCCCCGACGAAAGTGCTGGCTTGATTCACCGTCACTGTAAACGACGTGCCGCCGCCCGTGCAGCCCGTGGTGCCGTTCACCACCGTCAACGTTCCGTTGTAGGTGGCAACCGGGGCCGAACCAGGCACAGGAATGAGAATCGGTGATGTGGGTAAGGTGGTCAAGCTCACGTCCACGAAGCCCGCCGTATGTGCTGCCGAATCATAAGTGATAAGATACTGGCTGGCCCCGTTGCCAGTCGCCGTGTAAGGCAGGCCTGCGCTCGTTGAGCCGTAAGTCACCGAGGGACTGGTTCCCAGTGTGATCGTTGGCAACGGATTGACCGTCAACGTCGTGGTGTTGGTGGCTGAGTTCAGGTTGCCATTTCCCGTTGCCCAATTGGTGTAGATGCCACTGGCTGCCGTGGTGGCATTCGCAATCGTGGGATTTTGTGTGTTCGAGGCAAACCCATTGGGACCCGTCCAATTGTAGTTCGTTGCACCACTCACAGTCGAAGCGGTCAGGTTCAAGGTGCTGCCGGCACAGATCGGCCCGTTGTTGCCCAGCGTCGGCCCGTTCGGGACGGTCCATTTGACGGACGCGGGACCGAAGGCCGTTTCGACGCTGGCCCCGTTCCGTGCCTTGACTTGGAAGGCGTTCGTGGTGCCCGGACTCAAGTTGGTCACGGTGATTGTGCCCCAGGTGTTGGTGGCCTGCCAGAATGCACTGGCACCCAACGTGCCATCGGCCTGGACGTATAAAGCGGAGTTGGTTTCTTGGATGGCATACTGAGTTGAAGCCGGATTGCCATTACCGACCACCAACGTGTTCACATTCAAGCTGGTCGTTGTGGCGCCATTCACCGTGGGCGCGGCGGGCACATTGGCCAGCGTGTAGAAATTTTGTTCCGAAGAGAAAGTCGTGCCCGCCGAGTTTGCGGCGAAAGCCTCCCAGTAATACTGTATATTGGGGCTCAAGCCCGACAAATTGTCGCTGAGAGTAATGGGCGTGTTGCCATTATAGGTGAGCACCACCTGGCCAGAACCACCCGTCCCGCCCAAATTTGATCCGCCAGAACTGGTTCTCCTTGCACCGCTACCGCCGCCGCTGGGAACGACACCATTATTGCCATTCGAATTACTTGCAGTCTGCGGAGCGCCGCCGCTGCCACCAGCCATGTTGCCAGCGCCACCCGCACCGCCCGAGCCGGCAGATGCGTTTCCACCCACACCACTTGTGTTGGGGGATTGATTCCCGGCGCCACCACCGCCGCCGCCGCCATATCCACTGCCGCCGGTTGTGCCAGCGGCACCATCCCCGCCTTCATTATTCAAGTCACCAACTGTGCTTCCCGTAACATGCGCCCCGACAGCACCGGCACCGTCAGTTGTTGACTGTCCGCCTCCGCCACCCTTGGCTGTAACGGTGGTGGTGCTGTCGCCGATAAAGGTGGTGTTACCACCAGCCACTACTGTCCCTAACACACTTATCCCGCCAGCACCGACGGTAACAGTATAGGATTGTGTGGGAGTCACGGGGACGGATATTTTTTTAACATAGGCACCGCCTGCGCCGCCACCGCCACCAGATGAGACGGTGTTCTTAGTGGCAGATCCCCCCGCGCCGCCACCGCCCCAACATTCCACTAGAACGCTCGTAACCCCGGCCGGACAAACCCAAGTGTAGGTGCCACCTGTGCTATAAGTGACCGTGCCGTGATTCGTAGTAGTATAAAACCCAGAACTGGTGCCATAGGCAAAACCGCGATCCGTAATGGTTCCACCGGTGGTGGTGATGCTGCCGTTCAAAGTCGCCGCGCTGGTGGTGATGCCGGTGGCGGCAGAGGCAGACACCACGGGTAGACTCGCCAGAGATTTCACGGTGATGGTCGAGGAATTCGCGCTGCTGCCATAAGCCGCCGTGTAGGCGCGGACGCGATAGTAATACGTCGTCTCCACGCTCAATCCCGTTACCGCCGACGACAGGTTATTACCGACATCCAGATTGTTGTAGCCGGAGACGATGGCCGTGAAGCCGCTGTCGGTAGCCACGTCGAGGTAATATTTGGTGGCCCCGCTGGACGCCGCCCAAGCGGCGGTAAAGCCGCTGGAGTTGGTGCTGCTGGCGGCGCTGGCGACCGGGGCGGCCAGAATGGTAACCACCGTGATCGTGGAGGAAGCCGGGCTATCACCCGCCGCGTTATGGGCATAAATGCGGTAATAATAAGTCGTGCCGCCGGTCAAGCTTGCCACGCTGGCCGAGAAAACATTGCCCACGTTATTGCTCTGCCATCCGCTCACAAAAGAAGTGAACGCGCTGGAGGTGGACACATCCACGGTGTAACTGGTGGCGGCACCAGAACCGGCGGACCAACTGGCGGTGAAACTACTGGAGTTGGTGCTGCTGGCGGCGTTCCCTGTCGGGGCACCGGGCGGCGATGAGGCCGATGGAGTGTTGGCGCTGGCGGTGGGAACGGTGGCCGCAGTGTAGTAGTTATAAGTGGCCGCGTGCGACCCATCCCAATTATACGGGAAAATGGCGTAGGAATAGGTGCTGCTGGATGACAGGCCGGAAGTGACATTAAAACTCGCCGTTGAGCCCGAGGTGATGACGGCCACGACTGTGCCGTCACCAATAGTGTTGCCCACGCTGTAAGCCGTGCCATCGCTCGGCACACCGGTCGGCGCGCTGCTGCTATTGGTTTGAACAATCAGGTAGCCGCTGGGAGGACCGGATGCCGACGTCCAACTCAAATCAATCTCTGAACTGGAAACCGCCGTTGCGGTGAACGGCCCGGTCACATGCGCGGTCGGTTCAGTTGAAAGGGTGTAGAACGAGCTATAGCTTGAATATGCCGTGCCAGCCACGTTGACCCCGTAGCCGCCATAATAAATCTGGGTGCCAGCCGGCAATCCCGTGGCGGACACCGTGTAGGTGCCCGGCGAACCCGAAGTGCCCTGTTGAATTTTATTGTTGGCCGTCGTCGGCGTGGTGGTCGGTGATGCCGCCCAGACTATTCCATAATCGCTCAAGTCACCGCCATTGGCGGTCATGGTTGCCCCAAGCGTGGCCGAAGTGTCGGTGATTGAAATTGCCGTCGGCGTGGTCAAAGTGGGAACTACCGGCGCCGGATAAACGATGGTCACCTGGCCATTAGCACCATTGCCACCTGCAGCAGCTGTGGCGCCCTGACCACCACCACCGCCGCCGCCGGGTGGGGTGCCAGCCCCTCCCACGCTACTGCTGCCAGCGGCACCGCCGTTACCGCCGGCGGGAGAACCGCTCCCACCATTGGGGGCAGTCTGACCATCCTGAGTTGTGCCGGCACCGCCACCGCCAGCACCGGAGACAGAGGTTGTTGCGCTTCCTCCTGTTGCTCCGGTATGAGTCGTGCCGCCAGTAACTGTAGCCGTTCCACCCGCACCGCCGGCGCTATTATCATTTCGAGTTCCACCCGCGCCACCATTGGCGGTCATGGAGTTAATGATCCCGCCCGAAAAAATCGAGTTACCACCGCTGGTGCCGAGGCTGCTATTGGCCTGCGCTAATTGTGAATAGCCATTGCCGCCTTGCCAGCTCGCGTTGCCGTTGCCACCCAGACCAACTATCACCGTATAGACCGTTGAACTGCCTACCGACAGACTGGTAATGGAGGCACAACCGCCGCCGCCGCCGCCGCTGGCATTATTTTTACCAGCACCAGTTGCAGTCCCTGCAGCCTGACCGCCAGCACCTTGAACCGCCACCGAAGAAAGCGTGCCAACGCCCGGCGTGAATAAGCCACCGCCGCTGGTGAAAGTAATGGTCGGGCTGCCGCTGCCGGAAATGAAGGTGCCTTTATTATTGAAGCTGCCGGCAACCTTCAAAGCAAAGCCGGCCATATTCAGCTTGCCGCCGCTATTGATGGTAATGGTCGAGAGCGAGGGCGTCGCGCCGGAGGCGGAAGCCACCGTCCAATCAGTCGTCGCCGTCGCGGTCTTA
>CAINDH010000230.1 GCA_903847285.1 uncultured Verrucomicrobia subdivision 3 bacterium
AACGCGTCTTCCGGTGCGCGGTCGTATTCGCGGAAGTTCATCTTGGCTGATTCTTTCGCACCAGGAGATTTTTCAGTGTTGCGCGCCGTCAGATTCACGCCCGGTGTCAGCGGATTGTAAGTAGCGATTTCCGCGTCCTTGCTGAAGCAGTTAAACATCGGCGTCGCGCCGGCGTCGTATTGTGTGAGCGGCGGCAGACCGAGAATCAGTTCCATCGTGCGAACCATGCTCGCCGTCGAATACATCGTGCTATCCACCACGCCGCGTTTGCAATACGGGCTGATCACCAAGCCCACGGTGCGATGCGCGTCCACATGATCCGGGCCGTTCTGCGCGTCGTCCTCGATGACGAAGATCGCCATCTCATTCCAGAATTTGCTTTTGCTCGCGGCTTCAACGATGCGTCCGAGGCCGAGGTCGTTGCTCGCCACGCACGCATCCGGCGTGAACGCATCCGGCGTCGTGCCTTTGGTGTGATCTTCGCCGAGCGACATGATCATGAACTGCGGCAGCTCGCCGGTTTTTTCCGCCGCTTGCAAATCTTCAATCCACCATTTCACTTTGTTCATGTCACGCGCGCCGGTCCAGCGGCCGCGATTGATGGAAGGAACCTTCCGCGAACCTTCGCCGTAAGTTTTGAAAGTCACGCCGTTGCGCTTGCACAAGTCCCAAAGATAACCGGCGGAAGGCGTTTCCATTTCCGCATTGCCCGGCAGCTTGCCGTGCTTGGAATAGGAGATGATCCACGAACGCTGATTGAAATCGGTCGCCATCGCGGCATCGCACCAACTGTGACCGTCCACGCTCACCTCGCTATTGCAATACAAGTTGTCGAGCAACACATAGTCGCGCGCGAGCTGGTGGTGATTGGGCGTGACGCGCTCGCCGTAAAGTGTAGCCGCCGAATCGCCATTGCCGATGCGCAGGCCAACGGCGTTCGTCATGTCGCCAAAAACCTGATCGTAAGTGCGGTTCTCCTTGATGATGTAAAGAACGTGCTTGATCGGACACGGCTGACCGACCTGATCGGGAATCACACTCGCACTGCGGATCGGCGCGCGATGTAACGACTCCGGCGTGTAAGGTGAATTGCGCCGGACTTGTTCAGTGTAAGCCGCCATCTGCGCCGCGTCCGGTCGCGCGATGAAGGAAACCGAACCTTCCAGTGTGCGCGGAATGTAATCGAACGCGGGCGAGTTGTTGCGGTTCTTCTTTTTGACCAACGCTGGATCGGTCGAGGGAAAATTTGCGCGTGAGGCGAGACCTTTGCCATTGCCGACGAACAACATCTGGCTGTCGGGACTGACGCACAACGCCGACGGATACCAGCCCACGGGAATAAAACCATTCGCAACGGAAACTGATTCGCCGTTGCGCTGAGCGTCCTCGAAGAGCGAGTTGGAAATGTCTACGACGAGCACGCTGTTGTTGTCGGCGTTGGCGACGAACAAGGTTTTGCCATCCGGCGAAACGGCGACCGCGTCCGGTGTGCTACCTTCGGGTGACTGCGGATAGAGCGACGTGGAAATAATTTCGCGGGTGTTTTCCGGCAACCGCTTCGTCGGGCTGGCGTCCTCGCCAGAATCTTCCATAGCCTTCGTCTGAATCACATGAACCGTGTTGTCGCCGCTACACGCGACGAAAAGGCGTCCGTCTTTCGACAACGCGAGGTCGTTCGGCCGGATACCCACGGCGATGTCGCGCACGCGGCGGTTTTTCTGCGTGTCCACCACGCTCACGCTGCGTCCACCCCAATTGCTCACGTAGAGGTGACGCAGATCTGCACCAAAGATGCAAGAGTGCGGATGCTCGCCGACGGCGATGATTGTCTCGCGTGCGAGCGTCGTTGGATTCAAGACCCAGATCTCGTGATTGGCCTCGTTGCAGACATAAATCTTTCCCGACTTTGGATGCACCGTCATTCCTGCAAGGAATACCAACTCCGCATCCACCGCCGGTTTGTTCGTGGAGATGCACTCCACTTTTCCGCCGACGTAACTGAACTGGTAAATCTGTCCCGAATCACCACCGCCAACAAAAATGCGCCTTCCATCCGCACTGAACGCGAGCCCGTTCCACACTTCCGGCAGCGGAAGAAACTGCGTGCGTTTTTTGGTAGCGATGTCGAGCACGCTCAACCCCGTGTCATTGAAACCGCCGCTCGCCGCGAGCAATATTTTCTTGTCTTGGGAGATAACCATCTTCAGCGGCAGGTCGCTAATTCGGAC
>CAINDH010000231.1 GCA_903847285.1 uncultured Verrucomicrobia subdivision 3 bacterium
CCTAAGCATAGCAAAAAAATAAACGAGAACGCATGAAACCAAGTTCCTCTGAGTTTTGCTTCCAACCATCGTTTACACCAATAGACCCAATGAGATATAGTTCTCCTGTGGCAGTCGAGAACCGCATCGTCAAAGTGCAGAAGCGCAACCGCGCTCTGGTGCGCTTTGACGAAAGCCGCATCGGCGACGCCATCCTGGGCGCACTCCAGTCCATTGGCGGAGCAAGACACGATTTCCTGCCCGGCATCAACGAGGCCGTTTTCCAAGCGCACGGTTCGGATACTCAAATCGCACGGTTCCTCTCCGACACCGCCGTTGTCTGTCTTAACGCCAACCCGTACCACCTGATCTCGAACTTCCCGCCAACCATCGAGACGATTCAGGACGCCGTGCTTCATGCCCTGCGCAGTCATGGGTTCCAGAAAACGGCCGATGCTTACGCAACGCACCGCTGGGGCCGGCACTGGCTGCGCGAAGGTGCCCTGAACGAAACGCAATTTCTCGGCAACGGCCAAACCCATGCCTCGGAGATAGCCGCAGCCGACTGGAACCGCAGCCACAACTGCCACACGGTGGCGGGCCTCAATTCAATCGTCCGCAGCGGACGCATTTCCCACCTGATTGAGGCGTCGATCGCCCGATATGAAGCGGAGCTGGATGCGGCGGCCGACAATGTGCTTGCCCGCCTCAATGACGGCCAACCCCTGCGCCTGCTCTGGATCACCGGCCCCACCTCCTCGGGCAAAACCACCACCACGGTCAAGCTCACCCAACGCCTGGCACGCCACGGCCTGCGCTTTCTCATGCTCAACCTGGACGACTATTTCTGGCCACTAGTCGAACACCCCACCGACTGGATCAACGACCGGAATTACGAAACGCCCGAAGCGCTGGATATTCAACTGCTCAACGAGCACCTCCGCGCATTGCTCGCCGGCCAGACAATCGAAAAACCAGTCTATAATTTCATCGAGGGCCGGCGGGTCGGCTCAAAATCCATCCGCCTCGAACCCGATCAAATCCTCCTGCTCGATTGCCTACACGGACTCTACCCGCCCATGACTGAGGGCATTGACGCCTCGGCCCAGTTCCGCCTGTTCGTCGAAGCGCGAAACCTGCTTCTGGAGGGCGACGGAACCACCAACCAATTCACAAGATTCAACGACGTTCGACTTCTGCGCCGCATGCTCCGGGACCTCCACCACCGCAACCACAGCCCACTCCGCACCCTGCTCCACTGGCACTATGTCCGCTCCGGCGAACTTTTCAGCATCCTCCCCCTGCGCGGACTGGCCGACCAGGTCATCAATGCCGGATTCCCATTTGATCTGCCACTGCTCCAACCTTTTTTCACCGGGCCCGATGGAATATGGCCTGCCGCTGCCGAACTGGATCTCTTTCCCGGCTTTCTCGACGCCCGCATCCGCCATCAGAGACTCGAACCGCTTCTGGCCGGCATCGCCGGACTCACCCGCCAACAGGTGGCCGATACCACACTCCTGCCCGGCGATGCCGTACTCCGGGAGTTCGTCGGCGGCGGCAGCCTTTCCATCCCACACAACAAATAATCATGAACAACCCCACAAAATCCCTGAAGCCAAAATGGCATTGGTGGCTGGGTGGAGCCGCGCTGGCCTTCGCCCTCCTCCAGCTGGCCAGACCTCCAATGCTCACCGGCATCCCCCTGCCAGGTCACGATCTTATGGCGACAAACCCGCCCCCGCCGCAGATCGCTGCACTCCTGCGCGGTGCCTGTTACGACTGCCACTCCGTCGAAACCGCGTGGCCCTGGTACAGCCGGCTCTCGCCGGTCTCATTCTGGATTGCCGATCATGTGCGGGAGGGACGGGAGAAACTCAATTTCTCCGAATGGCCCCACACCGATCCGGCCCGCGCCCGCAAAAAATTCAATCACATCTCCGAAACCCTGCGCGACCAGAGCATGCCCCTCCCCAGTTACACCTGGATCCACACTTCGGCGCGGTTGAGCCCTGCCCAGCGCGAAGCGCTCGCCAGCTGGGCGGAAACAGAAGCCAAAAAAAACGGCAAAGCGGACGAATAACCACCGCTCCGCCTGCCCCTTGTCGATCCACCGGTTTAAGAACCCGACAAGGCCCTGCCGACAGAACCATCCCCGGCCCGACAACACCGGCCGGAACCCTCCTTTGTTTCAAACGTAAATCATGCTCCACACCGAACTAATCCCCGCAAAAAAAACGGCCTCCCGCCGACTCTGGATCATGCTCCACGGCTTGGGCGACAGCCTCGAGGGCTATCGCTGGCTTCCTGACGCCATGGGGCTGACAGATATGAATTATCTGCTGGTCAACGCTCCCGATGAATACTACGGCGGCTATTCCTGGTACGACTTCGCAAGCGGCGACATCCGCCCCGGCGTTGACCGCAGCCGCACCCTGCTATTCCAACTGCTTGATGCCCAGCGAGCCGCAGGATTCCCGACCAACCAGACAATCTTAGGCGGTTTCTCCCAGGGCTGCTTGATGTCACTGGAAATAGGCGCCCGCTATCCCCACCGGATGGCAGGCATTGTCGGAATCAGCGGTTATGTGTGCGAGCCGGAGCGCCTGGTGCGGGAATTCTCGCCGGCGGCTCTTGAACAGCGCTTCTTATTCACCCACGGCACCCAAGATCAAGTGATCCGCTTCGCGGGCGTGCCGGACCAAATACGCCTTCTCCAGAAGGCTGGACTACGCATTGAATACCACGAACTACCCAAAGCCCATACCATCGATGGAAACACGGAGCTCAGACTGATCCGCAATTTTATTGAAGCCGGTTCCGGCACGGATTAAGTCCCAACTCAGCGTAAACCTCCTGATGGCCCGCTTAGAATGAAGCTGCGGTTACAGACAGCGCGGTTTTTGGTGGTCATGGGGTCAATGGCTTTCCAGCCTCTCTTGCCTGATCTTCCCGGGCGAGCCTGGCATGGGCCGCGGGGCCGGAGATTTGGCGCTTAGGAATGCGGGCCTGTCGGCGGTGTCCTCTGTTTGATCCCGAACTGCGGCGCTGCCGGCTTTGTTCAGGATCGGATCTAGGGTTCGGCTGTTATACGTCGTTTCTGGCACTGGCCGGGAGGAAGTGCTTTGGCAACCGCTGACTTGCAAGCAACAAAGCCCGACACAGCGGCAGCATGAAAACTGCCTCCTCAATCATCGCGCAAGCGCAAAATTTCCAACCTGGTTCCATGGCAGGGAACCCGAGCTTTTTCAAACTTCCGCCGCTTTGAAACACCATGGTGGGAGGTAGAGATGAGAAGGGAGGGAAAGTGTGTTCTCAAATATTTTACCACACGGTTTCACCCAAAATGAGAGGGGAGACCGGTCGGAAACCCTTGATTTTATTGGGGAAAAGTTGAAGTGGCGGAGAGAGGGGGATTCGAACCCCACAGTTTTGCCAGTAAATAAAGGGAAATCTCACGGAGACTCCCGAATAGACTCCCGAAATTCAATCCCTTCCTGTCCTGACTTGTCTCAAGTAGTCACCGCTTGGGCAAAACTTTCCGCGCCAATCAAAACCGCCATCCTCGCCATTGTTCGGACGGCAAGCTGATTCTCCACCGACCATCATGGCTCAAAACATAACATTCTACTTGGGCGCGGCACAATCGAATTTAACGCGCTTGCAGGCCGGTCATTGGAAGATCACCGCTTTGGAAAAGCGTGCTGGCGAGGCTGGCAAACGCAACGGCTGCGATTTGGACGTGAGACTTACAAACTGAAAACGGAGAACCAATCATGAACTTGAATCCCGCTGACGTGCTGAATCCCGTGTTCAATTTTCTGGACGCCCTGATCTCGGATTACGGCGTTTATCTTTACCTCGTGTTCGTCTGGCTGTCGCTGGCGGTGATTGCCTGGGTGTTGAGCGGCGGCTTGCGGCGGAGACAGCCACCAGGAAATTCTGGCACGGTCAATTTTGGCATCACCTTTACAACGCGACCTCCGAATCAATCACCACCGCCAGAGTGACTGAGGTTTGAGCCATGCGTTTTGTGTATTCGGTTAAACAAACCAAGTTTGGGTTTATCGCGGAATGTCCGCCGAGAAAAAACACTATGAACAACGAACTAAAAGAGCTGTTGAATCTGGTGCGGCTGCCCGCCCGGATGAATATTGTGCAAGTCGCGGCCTGCCTGGGTTTCAAGCCGCACGATCTGCCGATTCTGGTCGCGCGCGGTCTGCTGAAACCGCTGGGTCGGCCCGCCCCCAGCAGTGAAAAATATTTCAGCCGGAAAAAAGTGCTGGAACTGGAAGACGACGAAGAATGGTTGTCACGGGCCACCGCAGCTTTGAGCCACCACTGGCAGGCCAAGAATGCACGCAAATCCAAAAGGCTGAATGGTGTGGTGATTCAGATGAGCACTTCGGCTCCGCGTTGACACAATTTTGGCCAAAAGATTTACGTCGGCGAAAATGCTCGCACCCAAGGCGCAATATAATCTTGGAGACGCCAAGAAATATTTTAAGGAACATCTGGCGGTCGGCGATTATTACGCCGTAGGGCAAACCGTCCCCGGCCATTGGTTCGGTCAGGGTGCTGCCGAACTTGGACTGAATGGCATCACCACCGGCGACGAGTTCACCCGCCTGTGTGAAAATCTTCATCCGCAGACCGGCGAACGGCTGACGCTCCGACAAAAGACCACGCGGACCGAGCTGGGTGCGGATGGCAAGGAACGCGAGACGGCCAATCGCCGGGTGTTTTACGATTTTACATTCTCACCGCCCAAATCGGTCTCCATCGCCGCGCTGATGGGTGACGACTCGCGAATCATCGAGGCACATGAGCAGGCGGTGACGTTGGCCATGAATCAATTGCAAGCCTTCGCCGCAACTCGTGTGCGCAAAAACAACCAATGCACCGACCGGCAGACGGGCAATCTTGTGGCCGCGATGTTCCGGCATGACACGTCGCGGGCACTGGATCCGCACCTGCACACGCACTGCATCGTGTTCAACGCCACGTTTGACGCCATCGAAAAACAATGGAAGGCATTGCAAAACCACGAAATGTTCGCCGCCCAGAAGTTTGTCGAGAATGTCTATTACCATGAACTCACGCGCGAACTGGTGAAGTTTGGTTATCAGATTGAAAACAAACCGCGCGGCGATTTTGAAATCAAAGGCGTTGCGCCGGCACTGATTGAAAGATTTTCCAAGCGGCATCGGCAGATTGACCAGCAGACCAGGGAACTTCTGGCACGCGAGCCGAACAAGGCTGAAGGCAACCTTGCCGCCATCCGCGAGAACATCGCGCACAAGGAACGCCCCCGGAAAATACGGGACATCGGTTTGGAGAAACTGCAAACCGTGTGGGGCAGTCAAATGACGGCGGATGAAATATCATCGTTGCACCGTTTGACGGTGGCAAAATCTCCAGAGCTGGTTCCTAACGTGAAGGTTTCCGGGCAGGCGGTCGCCTGGGCTGAACAACATCTGTTTGAACGCCGCTCCATTGTTCATGAACATGAATTGTGGCGTCATGCGCTCGAACGCGCCCGAGGTCGGGATGTTTCATTGGCGGACATTCAAGCCGTCACGCGGCAGCGCGGCTATCTGCGATTTGACCAACATCCCGGCCAAGTTTCAACGCGCGAGCATCTCGAACGCGAGTTGCAAATTGTCTGCGCCGTCAGGCAGGGCATCAGTGATTGTTATCCACTGGTGTGGGAGCCAAAGCCGTATGATCCCAAGCTGGATGAGGAACAGCGTGAAGCCCTAGCCGCGCTGTTATCCAACCGCAACCGCGTCTCGGTCTTTCGCGGCGGTGCCGGCACGGGCAAAAGTTTTGTGCTGCGTGAACTGGTCGGGCAAATCCGCGATGGCGGGCGCGGCGTGGTCGTCCTCGCGCCGCAGCGCCAGCAGGTGCTGGACATGGAACGCGACGGATTTCCGTCACCGGTCACCGTCGCCAGTTTTCTGGCCAGACGCGAACTGGCTGAAGGTGCCGCCGTCATTGTGGACGAAGCCGGCCAGCTTGGCGGCAAGACAATGTTGGAGTTGATCCGATTGGTGGTGCAGCGAAAGGCACGGCTGGTATTGTCGGGCGACACCCGGCAGCACGGTGCTGTCGAGGCGGGCGACGCGCTGAGGGCGATTGAAAAACACTCTGGCATCCGCCCCGTGGAATTGACGAATATCCGTCGCCAGAATCCCGCGCTGGCCAAATCCATCGAGGAACGTCGGCGCATCCGGGAATACCGGCGGGCGGTCACGGAAGCGCGCGACGGCAAGTTCACCGAATCTTTCGAGCGGCTGGACAAAATGAAAACCATCGAGTCCTGCACCCTGGCTGACAAACATGAAAAGCTCACGGCGCGTTACTTGGAACTGGTAAAAGAGCATCAATCCACTGTGATCGTTTCCCAAAGTTGGAATGAGATCCATAAAGTGAATGACACCATTCGCGGCGCGCTCAAGCAGGACAAATTAATCGGTGAATCTGAAACTATGGTCACGTCATTTCAGCCGGTGGATTTGACTGACGCGCAAAAACGGGATGCCCGTTCTTACACCACCGACACCGTGTTGGTGTTCAATCGCGATGTGCGCGGGTTCAAGGCTGGGGAATCAGCAAAGTTGAAACAAATTACGGACACGCATTTGCTGGTGGAAGCAGAGTCGCGGACGGTTTCCATTCCGCTCAAGCAACTGGACAAACTGACGGCCTGCCAGCGCAAGGAACTGGCATTGGCTTCTGGTGACCGGTTGCAACTCAAGGCCAATGGCCGTAGCGTAGAAAACCGGAAGCTGGTCAATGGCGAACTGGTGACGGTTAAGGCTGTCCAGCGTGATGGTCGCATCGCGCTGGCGGACGGTCGTGTGCTGGATAAAAACTTCCGGCAGTTTGTCCGGGGCTATGCCATCACGTCCTACGCCTCGCAGGGCAAGTCGGTGGATCAGGTGCTGTTTTCGGATTCAGCGGCGAAGGCGGCGACAAACCAGCAGCAATGGTATGTCACCATTTCGCGCGGCAAGAAAGGGATTCACATTTTTACCAGCGACAAGGAGCAGCTACGCGAGAATATCACGCGCAGCGGGGATCGGCTGTCGGTGCTGGATCTGCTGGCGGCGCATTATCAAAACAACCCGCTTTATCGCCTGATCGCCAAACGTTGGGGCAAACGCGCGGCGGTGCTGATGACCAATAGCCGGCGGGCGCGGGAACACGAGGCGATTCGCCAGACGCAGCAGGTTTCAAAATCACGCGGCGTTCACGTTTGAGAATCACGCCGCAAAAAGTTTCATCTTGCTGTGCACAGCGAAAACGGTGGGCAACCAGGTTTGACAGAGGTTCACACTTGTGTTAACCTGTCGCAATGTTGGAAGTCCAATATTACCGGACCGCAGCCGGAGCCTGTCCGGTGGAAGAGTTTCTGGATTCGCTGAATGCGAAGCAGGTGCAAAAAGTCCTGTGGGCGCTGCGCGCCGTGCAAGAACTGCCGCGTGTGCCGCAACAGTATTTCAAGAAACTGGAGGGGCGCGATGATCTTTGGGAAGTGCGGGCGGAATTTGGCGGCGACGCCTTCCGGTTACTGGGCTTTTGGGATGTCGGGCGGTTGATCATCCTGACGAATGGTTTTGCGAAGAAAACGCAGAAAACCCCGGAACGCGAACTGGCGCTGGCGGAACAACGCAAGCGCGACTATTTGAGCCGAAAGAAATGACTATGAAAAACGACGTGGAAAATTACATCGAACGACGCAAACGCACCGACAAGACATTCGCCAAAGATTTTGAAACGGGCTATGCCGAGTTCAAGATTGGGCTGATGCTGCGGGAAGCCCGCGAACAGGCCGGTGTGACCCAGGAAAAACTGGCCCGGATCACCAAGACCAAGAAGTCGGCCATTTCCCGTCTGGAGAACCATGCCGAAGACGTGCGTTTGTCCACGGTGTCGCGAGTGGCGCGGGCGTTGGGCAAAGCCGTGCGAATTGAATTGGTGGAAGCGACCTGAGACGCACACCGAATTGAAACTTGTGCGGCCCGCTGGAATCATCCGGCGGGCCGCGTTGTTTTTGGATGGATGTAAAAGATGTGATGCCGCGCAAACTTGCGTCTGACTTCAGATCGCAGTATGTGTTGGTGTGTGAAGCCGGTGGATTTCAATGCAGTGAAACGGCAGGAAGCGAACAGTCGTATGGCGGCTGTGCGCAGAGCCCGCCGTAGTCCGGCAGCAGCAGCGACCCAACAGCGACGGGCCTCACTGGTGGGCGACGGTGCGA
>CAINDH010000232.1 GCA_903847285.1 uncultured Verrucomicrobia subdivision 3 bacterium
CGAACACGCGATAACCACCCTCATTTTTCGGAGCGGCGATTTCGCAATGCTGCGCGTCGCTGCTCACAATGGCCGCTTGCAATTCCGGCAACACCGGTTCTTCCTGTCCGCCGACGCCGGTTTTGTTCTGCTCCGGTTGCACAACCCAGCGAACTTTGACGGGACGACCAGCTGGATCGCTGGCTTCCAAATTGACCTTGAGGGTTTGCCCTGGCTTGAGGTCGTTCGCGCCTTCGATTTTGAGGCGCTGGATGGACGGACAAAGATTTTTCGGCGGCTGGCCGGACCAAAGTTCGGTCATCGTATCCACCGCGTTGACCTTGGAACCGTCGGGCAAAATCATGCCGAACCAGGTGGCGGTGGATTCCTGCTTGTGGCCCCACAGAAAGGCGTAGGAGCCAACGCACCACGGTTTGTGATCAATGGAGCCGACGTAGGCGCGGCGATACCAGTCGGCCTTTTCCGGGCTGGTCGGCTCGATGGGCGCGGCCCACGCGGTCTTGTCGCCTTCCCACGCGCCGGGCGGACCGAATTCCGTTATGATGTAAGGCTTTTGAGGATTCAGCGCCGCGTAGCGCGTAGCGATGCTGGACGCACCGGCGTAGCTGTTGATGCCGACGATGTCCACGTCCGGACAAAACTGGTTTATGCTCGGAATGCGCTGGTCGCCAATCTCGGCCATCACCGTCATGACAGGATGATTGGGATCCAGTTCCTTCGCGAGCTTTGCGGCGTCATTGACATTCTTCCAAATCGCCGGCTTGCCGCCGTCCTTGTAACCTTCCATTTCGTTGCCGATGCCCCACATCAAAACAGCGGGATGGTCCTTGTAACGCAAAACGGCTTTGCGGATCGCGTCCAACTGCTGCTTCAGCATCTCGGGATTGTCGTAGCTGAATTTCTCGGTATCGCCCTCATGGTGCAGCCAGATGCCGACGGTGACGGTGAGTCCGTTTTTCTGCGCCTCATCCAACAGCGGCGTGAGATTGTCGCCGCCCCAGGTGCGGACGGAATTTGCGCCGGCGGCGGCGAGCAAATCCAGCCGTTCGGTGCCGCCCGCGCCTTTCACGAAAAATGGCTTACCGTCGCGCTTGAGCTGCCAGCCATCGGCGGTGCGGACCAGCTCCACCTTGACGGGCGCGGCCAAGATTGGCAACGCCAGCGCGGCGAGTCCGCAGACCAAAACAAATTTTACCGCCGACAATGGGGATTTCATTTTTCGTGAAAGCAACTTGGGCAATGATTATTCAAATCGGATGTCGTCGAGATAGAAGACCACCGGCGCGCTTTGGCCGGCCAGCGACCAACAGAAGCCGGTCTTGATGCGGGTCAGGTCTTTGCCAGCAAGGTCAATGGAGTATTCCGTCCAATCTTTCGTCAGCTTGACGTCGGTCATTTCGGCGTTCGCGCTATCGGAGAATTTTTTATCCGAGCCGAGGATGCCGAACTTGAAGCTGACGACTTCATCGCCCTTCTCACCACGCGCCCAGAATTTGAGCTTCTTCGCGCCGGTGAGATTCCAGCCGCCAGCTTGATCGCCCCAATCGTTGGCGGGATCCTGCCAGACGATGCCGGCCCAGTTATCGGTGGCGGTGTATTCAACCTTAAGGCAGGTTTTGCCGCCGTGCGGATTGGTGGTGCACCCATCGTCCAGC
>CAINDH010000233.1 GCA_903847285.1 uncultured Verrucomicrobia subdivision 3 bacterium
GATTGGCCAGATCAAAGATAACATGCGAGGGCTTGGCACTCAGCGCAGTGGACAGCTGCATTTGCAAACTTGCAACCGTGGAGTTGTCCAAGTGGCCGACCAAGGCCAGTGTCACTTCCTTCCGGTCCTCGGCGTCGGTTGACTCCGATAAGCTAATGTTAAGAGTGCTCATATTTTTTATAAAGTCTGGAAATCCCTAAATTAAATCACTCTGATTTCGGGGACTGAATTCTTTAGTATTTAAACGTAGTGTAAAGAAGGGAGCTCATCACGCCATCACATAAGCACCCTGAAATTGATTCAGAGTTACCCCGGTAACCGCTCGCGCGAGGCCGAAGTTTCCTAATAGCTCTTTTAAGCTTCATTTCAGATGGTCAAATCCGCATCAGCAAATCTGCAAGGGAAGATATTACTCCCGGGTAAGTTGCCCCGCGACAATATCGTCGCCGCCGCGGACGATTAACTGGCCTAGGCCGGAAATCTCCAATGTCGAAGTCACAGCTGGTTGTGGATTCTGGAATTGCAGCTGTCCACCGCGAGCGTTAACGGCTTTTAACGCTTGCAACAGCATTCGGATGCCGAGTGAAGAGAGAAAGGCCACCGCACCCAGATCCACCTGCACTTTCATTTTATCTCCGCCACAATGGGCGTAAAATTTGGTCTCAACTGCCGCCACGCCAGTAATATCCAGCTGGCCCGTTAGTTTTAAGATGCGGACTCCACCCTGCAAATCGCTTACTTCAAGTTTTGTGCTCATTGATATTTGCTAATAATAAATAAATTAAACACTTCCGCGTTTCCACAGCGTCAGGTGGTTTTTAGCTTCAACCCGGGCATATTCCATCCGATCGGACATTTTTCTCAAAAGGTGTATTCCTAATCCGCCTACGGGACGGTCCTCCACTGGCAGGTTGATGTCCGGCGGGGTCAGCTCAAGCGGATTGAAACGATGTCCGTCGTCGATCACCGTCAGTTTTAATTCATTTTCCACCAGAGTCAATTCAATCGTGATGGTGTGTTCATCCGCATCATCATAGCCGTATTTGATGCAATTGGTGACCAGTTCTTCGATGGCGAGATTGGCCAAATAATCAATGGCGGGAGACGATTGCTTCTCAGCCAACCAAAGCGATGCAGCCTCATTGGCTGCGGGGATTTCAGCAAAGCTGTTTTTCACCTGGATTTTAAGTTGGTCAGCCATGATCAATGAATCAGGGAAAAGTTGACGTCCGTTTTCACTTTCAGTTTCTGATTTTAGCAAGGACCAGCTGTCAGCAGCAAGCTTAGGCTTGACCACCAGTTGCCGTAAGATGCTCCTCCCTTTCTGGCGACCATTTCAATGTCGCTCCTGGCCACTCCGCCGGCGCGTGGCTTAGTCGGGTTTCGTTTGCGGGAGAAATTTTTTTGAGCTTGCTAGGTGCGGTGGAGCTAATCCCGGTTCTGCCAGAGACCCTTCGCTAATCCGGTCAGATGTGCCGCCCCCAACGCAGCGGTATTGCCGTCTGAGTCAGCCCGGAAGTCAGCAGCCGGCTATCTGTAAATCGAGATGCCGACGCGGTGGGTCAGATGGAAACTGGATACCCTAGACGTAGAAATTCTGACGTGCTGTGTCAAAGTGGTGGATAAGAGGTCACCAAAGCGCGGTTAAAAGACTCAAGGGCATTCTTAACCGCAAGCGCGATGTCTCGGTCAATCAAATCCAAACTGGCAAGGCTCTCAATTCGCGCCTGCCTGGCTTGGTATTCCGGACCTTGAAACAATTGGTTCGAAAGATGACAGCCGTGAATCAGTCCCAATAAAATGGCATCTCTGGGTTCGGGCAGAGCGTCACTGAGAATTAGTTGTCTGAGTCGGTTGCGAACTTCCGTCCGCTCGCCGCCGTTCGCAGGGGGATAACGGCGAACACCAAAAACCCAGAGAACGCGTTTTTCAACTAACTTGAGGATGCCTTTCTTAACCAGACGGCCAATACCTTCCTGCCATATTTCGCGCTCTTTTTGGTTTAATTCCTTAAGCCAAAAGTCAACCGACTTGGGTTCTGCTGCCGTGCTCATTATTTTCAACCAAGGATCTAGCAGTGCATCTCCCAGGCGGGCGGTGTTAATGATTTTTAAATACTCGGAATCGGTATCCAAGCGTTTGGCGTAGGAAAGCTCGAGGATTAGCGAACCCGCCAGCGCATAACCCAAAGCGCCGTAAGGCAATTTAAGCTGCGCTCCGGTTTGGTCGTCCAGCATTAGCAGGATGAACTCTTCAACCAAGGTCAAATCATGAGTTGGCGCTGCGCTTTCGGGGTCGCCAGGCGGAAGCGCCTCTTGGATTTTAAGCAGGCTCAAGAAGCCGGAGATCCGAAAAACCTCCTGGACTGGGGGCGAGAGCCGGGTCCATGAACATAACACCCCGGCGCGGTGCAGTTTTTTTGCGGCGGACAAAAATGCCCGCAATCCGGCGCTGCTCACGTAGGTCAACCCAAGGCAGTCGATGTCCAGCAGTTTGGGTTTTTCTTCGACCAGTTTTTGGATTTGAGCTTCCAGCAATTCGGCGGTTCTTCCGTCCAGCTTGCCCTCCATAGCCAGCACTAAGCCGGGACCGTTTTCTTTTCTAGTGATGGTGAGCATTGTTCTTTCGAGTGGGCCTATTAGCATGCAATCCCAATATCAGCGGGGTTGCAAGCGCTGATTTTAGCCAGCTTGGGGAGGGGAATCGAGTGCCACCATGGAAATCTTCCAATTTAATTTTAGAACCTGATGGATGATTTATAGATTTGCATGTAGGTCTGCACGCATGCATCATATATTGGTATTTTTTAGATTTTGGAGATGTCAAACATTATTGAACTCAGCGGCCGCATTGATAACAACTCATCGGCGGCTATTGAAGCCCGCATCAACACTGTTCTGGATGCCCAGCCGAAGACGCTCATATTGGACATGCGGGGTGTGGATTTTGTAAGCAGCCTTGGGTTGCGGGTTATGCTTTCGGCGGCCAAACGATGCCGCAAGCAAAGTACCAAAATCGCCTTGTGCGGGGTCTTGCCGCAGGTGGAAGAGGTGTTCCAACTCAGCGGTCTCTCAGCTTTTTTCCCTATGCACCCCAATTGCGAGGCGGCGCAGCAGGCCTTGGCCTGATCAAGCTGACCTTGACACGAAAATGAAAGACCTGGCTGCGCTCAAGGATTATATTCTCAAGTATACGAACGCCACCGCTCCAATCATGAAGGGCAAGTGGCCACCTACATCCCTGAGCTCGGCAAGGCCAATCCGGATCATTTCGGCATCAGCGTGGTGACGGCGGAGGGGCAGGAGTTTTCCGTGGGCGATTCGCAGCAGGAGTTCACGATTCAATCAATCTGCAAGCCTCTGGCTTTTCTGATGGCCTTGGAGCAGCACGGGCGCGAGACCACCATCAAGCACGTCGGAGTGGAGCCTAGCGGCGAGGCTTTTAACTCCATCAATCTGGATCGTCTGAACCGTCCCTTCAATCCGATGGTCAATGCGGGGGCGATCTCAGTGGCGGCGCTCATCAAGGGGGATTCCCCGGAAGCGGGAGTGGATGCGTTTCTCAAACGCCTGAGCCTCGCCGCCGGCCGGGATTTGCGTATCGATCAGGCGGTGTGCGCCTCGGAAGCTGCCACAGGCTTCCGGAATCGCGCCATCGCTTATCTGCTGCGAAACTTTGACATGATTGACGATCAGGTGGACCACACGCTGCACCAGTATTTTTCCCAGTGCTCGGTTTTGGTCAACAGCCGCGACCTAGCCATGATTGGCGCTACGCTGGCCAATATCGGTGACAACCCGCGGACATACGCGGAGGTGTTTGACATGAATCACATCAAGGACGCTCTGTCCGTGATGTTGACCTGCGGGATGTATGATTATTCGGGCGAATGGGCTTACAACGTGGGGCTGCCCGCCAAAAGCGGCGTTGCCGGTGGCGTTCTGGCCGTGGTCAACCGGCAGTTGAGCATCGCCGTCTATTCCCCGCGGCTGGACGACCGCGGCAATAGCGTGCGAGGCATCAAAGTCTGCACCGACCTGGCCGAGGAGTATGGTCTCCACGCGTTCGATTTCACCAACTTCGGCTCTAACTTCATCCGGGCGCTCTGATAGGTGTCGCCCCTAAGCGCAAGTCCTTTTTCACTGCCCCTCTTCTGTTTTTAAAGGAAAGAAGGGGTTGGTTTTTCCGTTTGAAGGTTACGGACTCAGGTAGCTGAAGGACGGGCAAGCAGTGTCGCGAGCCGTTGTATTAGCCAGACAATCCGTTCGAAAAGGGTGGTCAGTGACATCAGACACTGATTATGTGCCGCAGACAGGTCGTGTCCGATGCTATTCAAGGAATTGCGCATCCGACTCATCATATCTCCCCGATCCCCCGTCAATTGGAGCAGGATTTGATGGTTGTCTTCGTCGGGGGTTTCCGTGGCCTCGTGCGCTGTTAATAGGATCAGGTGGAGCGCTTCGGCTGCCCGCTGGCTGAAACTGAGGATTTGTGGGGAATCATTGCATTCGGTCGCCACAGTGACAAAGGTTCTCAGGTTCTCTGCCAATGTAATGAGGAGGTCGTTGCGGTTCTGTAGATTCAAGGCTTGTTCCAAGCAATCCCGCGAGGGCCTTCGCTCTATAAGAGAGTTCATAAAACGGCTCACCTCTACTGACAGGCTTGAGACTGACCGGTGCAGAGTGTCGAAATCGTCGTCGGGATGGGTCGCTGACTCCTCCCGGACAGTATCGAGGAAGCTGGGTAGATGGCTCAGCAGCCTTTGATGTTCCTTCTCGGCTAAGTCTACGGCGGTCTCCGGCTCTTCGAGGGCTTGTTCGCAGATGAACTGCGGGAGGCTCAGCTGTTCCTCCCGTGTCACGGGGGATATCCGTTCCATTAGGGATATCATCCACTTCATGGCGGCGAAGGTGGTTGCCGTGGAGACTAGTTGAAAAATCAGGGACACATAGGCCATCTGTTGACCAAAGTCCGAGCTCAGGAGCGGTAGCAGGGAATGGACGCCGGGGATAGGAAGGTAGAATTCGGCGAAGAAAAGGGGCAATAAAATCAACGTCCCGGCTATTTTGAAACCCGTCTGGAAAATAGCCAGCTGACGCGCGCTGCCGGTGAGTGTTGAGGAAAGCAGCCAAGTGCTCACGCCCGAACCCAGATTCGCCCCGTAGATCACCATAATCGTTTGATTTACACTCAGCAGGTCCGACCGGGCCAAGGCTATGGCGATCACGGACATGGTGGTGGAGGACTGAATTAGCAGGGTAAGCAGTCCTGAGATTAAAAAGGGGAGCACCTGAGAATCTTTGATATAATTGAGTACGGCCATGACCTCACTAATTCCCTTCAGCGAAGCTGAGCCGGCCTTGAGGTAAGTGAGACCTATAAGGATGGCGCCTAGGCCTAGCAGGGCGCCGATGCCGGAGCGAAAGGAGTCGCTTTTATGAAGATTCAAGTAATAGAAAACGCCAATCAATCCCATCAAGAAAAGGGAGGCGATGCGGAGGTTAAGCACCGCTAGAAGAATGATAAGGGTGCTGCCGACATTTGACCACGCTACCACAGGGATGGCATTCCGCAGTGGAATCATCCGGCTGGAGACCAGGCTGGTCATGATGAAGGTCACTGCCGTGGTGCTCTGCACAAGCGCTCCGGAGACCACGCCGGCCAAGGCGGCCAGAAAAGGATTGGTAGAAAATAGCGAGGCAAACCGCCGAAAACTCCGGCCGGTCATCTGCTTCATATTTTCGGAGATGAACTTGATTCCGATAAAAAAAAGACCGAGCCCGGCAAATATATTAGCGCATATTTCCGTGATCATTTAGCAACTGTAACAACTGATTTTATAAACTTAAAAATAGACAACGTGTCCGAGGGTAGCGAATTCAAAAATGTTACAATTCTGCAACTCTGCTGCCGCAGTTTCGGCCTCCCGCACTTTTGCTAGTAGGATGTCTCAAGTCCACCGGACGCATTGCTCCCGAAGTTTTTGCAGGAAGGTTATGGCGGTGGGTTTTAATTGAGATTTACCAACCTAAGGGGACCTCGCGGCCAGCATGAATGTGGCCCTGCCGCTGACCAACCGGACGGTGCTCCGGCCCGCGGTGGAAACCCTCGCCGGCTCGGCTGAATTATCAAATCAGGGACACTCAGGCCACGAACAACGCGCAACGCTTCTATCGCATGCGCTCACCGTAAAACGGGTCGCCGGTGCTTCCTGCTGAGCCGGCCGTGAGCGGTTGAGGCTGTGCCGGAAGAGGTCCTTCCCGCCGGCCGCCACGCCTATTTAATTAAACAAAAAATGAACAAACGCCCTGTGGGGTGCGATTTTTCTTCACGGTCTGCCCACGCTTAGGTAAATTTATTATTCATTCATCGTTGCTCGTTCTACTCCGTGAACATCTAATTGTGCGTGAACCAGTGTCCCCGCGGAGGTGGTAAACCATGAAATATCAGCGCACCGAACCATAAAATTAAATGCATAGGAAAAATCTTAACCGCAGCCGGCAGCAAGGTTTGCCTGACAGACTCAGCCGATGGTGGCTGGTGTTTTTTGGAGCGGCTTGCTTGTTCCCATCCAACCTTCACGCGGACACGGTCACCGAGTGGAACGCTTACACGGAGCAGGCCATCCACGCGGCCGGTCAACCGCCCACGGTGCAGGCGCGCTTTCTGGCCATCGTCCACGTCGCGATTTATGACGCGGTCAATGGCCTTGAAAATAAATACACGCCCTTTTTTGTGACGGAGCGGGCTCCGCATGTGGCTTCGCCTGAGGCGGCGGCGGCGCAGGCGGCCTACACGGCCCTAGTGCAACTGTTTCCGGACCGGAAAGCCATCCTTGATTCCCAATTGGCCGCATCGCTGGGTGCAATTGCGCGATCACGCACCGGCGCCACTTGCCTAGAGCGCGGGCGGGCTTGGGGCGCCTATGTGGCTGGCCAAATCCTAGCCTGGCGCAGCCGGGACGGATTTACCAACCAGGTGTCCGCCAATTTTGGCGGCAACGCGCCCGGAATCTGGCGCTCCATTCCGGAAAACACTAATGCGGATGGCGCATTGCCCGCTTCCTTCCGCCAGCTGGCGTTCATGTTGCCCTTCGCCCTGAAGGCGACGGACCAGTTCCGCCCCGGTCCCCCGCCCGCCTTGAGCAGCGCGCTCTATGCCGCCGACGTGAACGAAGTGAAGGTTCTCGGCGGGATGGACAGCACCCGGCGCACGCCGGACCAAACCCGCCTGGCCCTGTTGTGGCAGGCCGTGGGCCCTGCGGATGAAAACCGCGCCCTCCGGCCGCTTTTGGAATCGACCGACCGTCGTCGCGACCTCGTGGATACGGCGCGGATTCTGGCTTTGATCAATATCGCGGCGGCGGATGCCATCATTGCGGTATTTGATTGCAAAAACACCTATGATTTCTGGCGGCCGTATCATGCGATTCGGCTGGCGGATACGGACGGGAATCCGGCCACCACCGCCGATCCAAACTGGAAATCTTCGGTCGTGGTAAAAAATTTCCAGGAGTATATGTCCTTACAAACAGCCGCGACCGCCGCGTTGCTGGGCACGGCGGCGGAATTGCTTGGGGATGATGGCCGGTTTACCCTGAGCTCGCCGGACTATGTCGGATTCACCTGGACCTTCCACCGGTTCTCGGACGCCGTAGCCCAGGTAATCGAGGCCCGCATCTGGGGCGGTCTCCACTTTCGCAACTCCTGCAACGTGGGGGCGATTCAAGGGGCCGAAATTTCCCGTTATGTCCTGAATCATTTCCTATTGCCGCTCAAAGACGGCCGCGTCGAACCAGTGGACTTTGAGCGGGAATCGCATTCAACCGGCGGAAGCAAAATTCGGTAAGCAACTGAGGAGCATCCGGCAGACGACCGGCCGGCAAAAAACCACCGAACATATGAAAAATATCCTGCGCAAAACTCCGGCCGTTTTTCTTGCGGCCGGACTCTTTGTCGCTGCCGCCAACACGGGCAGTGCCCAGCGCGGAAACCCGGCGGTGCAGTTCGCGGGTCAGACCATCGACGAGATGGTTGCAGGGTTCATGCGGGAAAATCACATTCCTGGAATGACCCTCGCCATCGTTCAGGCACCCTATATTTCTCGGGTTACCGGTTACGGTTTCGCGGATCAGGAAAAGGGGCTGCTAGCCTCGCCCAAAACGCTCTGGAACATCGGTCAGCTGACGGAAGCCCACACCGCCGTGGCCATCCTGCAACTGGTCGAGGCGGGCAAATTAAGCCTTGAGGATTCCATCGGGCAGCATGTGAACGGACTTCCGGAGACGTGGCGGCAAGTCACCTTGCGCCAGTTGTTAGCCCACGCTTCCGGGCTTCCAGACTACACTCAAAAGCCGTCCTATCAGGCGGCTCGCAACCTACGGCCGGAAGGACTGCTCGAAATGCTGAAGGACATCCCGACGATATTTTTGCCCGGAGCGCGGGTGGCCAATAGCGCGACCGACACCTTGCTCCTGCGGCTCACCGTCGAGCGGGTCAGCGGCACAAACTACGAGGCGTTCGTCACGCAGAACCAGTTCGAACGCCTGGGCCTGAAAAACACTGCGTTTGTGTCACGGCTCGAGGGCGTCGTCCAACAAGAAGCCGACCCCATGAACGGCAAGCATCAGAAGTTTCTGCACGAACGGGCCTTCATCGACCCCACGGAATCGGCCGTCGGCTATACTGAACAGGATGGCAAGTTTCTGCCGTTGCCGCGCAACGGGCAAGCCGCCGCGCCCGGCAACGATCCCTTGCTGGCCTCGGCGGAGGACATCAGCCTTTGGGACATCGGCCTCGCCGGCAGCCTACTGGTTAGCCAGAAGGAAAACCGGGGGTTTATTTATAACGCAGTCAAGTTGTCGGATGGGTCAGTGGCGAGGGAACACTGCGGTTGGCGTTTTCAGGGGCACAAGGGATTGATGGATATTCGCGGCAACGCGCCCGGCTTTTCCTCTTATCTTTGTCGTTTCACCGATCCCTCGGAACTGCTCTGCGTGACGCTTTGCGCCAACAAGCAAGGCGTCGAGCTGGCGGAACTCGCGCGGCGCATCGCCGGTGCGTTCAACCCTAAGCTTGGCCCGCCTGTTGGCCCGCAGGTGATGCAGTGTCTAGAAAGTCCCCACCCGTTGGCAAAGACGGTCGCTCGTCTCGTCGCGTTTATGAAGTCCCGGAGCATCGCTAGCTTGAAGCAGGTCGCTGACGACCCCCCAAAAAAAGGCGCGGATCACAATCCACCGGCACCGCTGATTCCCAGCCATGCCACAGCCAGCAACGAATTCATTCTCAGCCGTCCCGGCGTTGTCCTGAATCCGCACATGCGCGCAGCGGTATGGCAGGAAGCCGATGGGAGCGTTTGGGTGGGCAGGCCCAACGTGCAGGAGGTTGCACAGCAACCCGGCTTCGAGGAGCAGACCTCGAAAGTTGCCGCCATGCAGGCTGCGGTCGCCGCGGCGATGGCGGAGGCGACGGAAGCATTTTGACGGTTGGAAATGCTGAGGCTCAAAGTTACCGCGTGCGCTCGCCGTAAAACGGGCAGCCATTTTTCCGTCTGAAGCAGTCCGTCAACCTGATGGCAGGTTCTCTCTCAATCCCAATGCCGATGTGGTGGGTCAGACGGATGCGATCGTCTGGCTCGCCTGCATTTTGGGCAGCAGGATGTCCTTGACCCACCGCACGCATTCGTCCCTGAGTTTCGGCAGAAAGGTGATTGTATAAATAAGCCGCAAGGAGGCGTAAAAGTATCTATCCCGGTGGAACACTTCGTAGGCTTCCGGCGGTTGGCCGGCGTAGTAATGCTTCACGAAAGCGTTCCAAAGCTGGACGCCGCGGTCGTTCGGTATTTTGGTGGCCAGCTGGGAGATGCCCAACTCGGGCACGCCATAGATGGTGAACAGCAAACCAATGTCAAAGAGGTAGCTCCCAAAGGACAGATCCCCCATGTCAATCACTAGCGCCTCGCCGTTGCGGATCATGATATTGCTGCTGTGGATGTCAAAGTGAACACAGGTGTCGGCTTCCGGGATCGCCTCTAGCTTGCCCAAGAGAAACGCAATTTCCTCGGCGGACAGAAAGAAATTCATTTGAGGGATATATCCCCGGAAGCGTTCCTTCATGTTGGGGAACACGGCTGGATCGCCTTGGGTGGAGTGGATGGCTTTGGCGATCCTGGCGAGGGTCTGGCCATGTTGATCCATGTTGTCTAGGTCATTCCGGATGACCGCGCTGAACAGCTCGGCCTCCAGCATTTCATAGACGATGCCCGTCCGGTTGCCGCAGGCGACCAACTCGTAGGAAATCGCCGTGGGGATGCCCATTATAAAAGCCGCTTTTGAGTAGGCCTTTTCCCGCTCGGCGGTCTCCGGTCCCACCCCCTCGTTGTAGAGCTTGATGATCCGTTCACGGTCGAGGCGGTAGCATTCCCCGCAGACGCCGGCGGAAATGAGGGGCAAGCCTTCTAAGGGAATCTCTCGGATTTTTTGCTTGATGGGGATCATTTTGGCCAGTCCGGTCAAATCAAAGATGCTATAAACCTCCTTCGATACATTGGTCAAAACCATGGGATGATTGCCGGCAGTTAGTTGCTTGTGTGCGCGCATCAGCACCCTTAGTCCGACGCTGGAAATGAACGTGCAGGCCTCCAGATCCACGGTGAGATGCTCGACGCCTTCGAGCTTTAAGGCCTGCTCCAGGGCATCGGCGGTCGTGATGTCGAGCGCGCCGGACAAGGAGAGGACCAGGGCGTTCCCGTTTTTTTGTGAGGTTATTTGCATGGGGTTTTTAATTTGAAAGTTTTGGGTGCTGGCTTTGGAGATTTAGTTAAAGCCAATTGGGGGCTCGGTTCGGCATTCACGGGCTGAACCCAGGGGCGAGGACAGGATTTGGCTTTGAAGGCATCGCCGCCCTTGAGCTGCTGATTGTCCTTGCCCCATTGGCTGGGCGCGTCGAAATGATTGCCGGTGTGCTCCCCAAAGTGGAGGAGGTTCCAATACAAGGTCGGGGACTTTGTCGTCATAGCGTGAGATCACCTCGCGCCTGAAGCCCGGCGAGGAGGCAAAGGGGGGCGGCAGCCCAATGACGGGAGTTTGGGAGCTCAAAGGTTGGGTCAGGTCGATCGCTTTTACGCCGCCAGAATCTGGTTCTTTGACACGCATCGTTAGAGTTGTTGACGCGCTATGTTTCATGAGCTGATTTTGTTTGACGCTCTCTTCATATTTTCAGTCCGGCGGCAGTACAATTCAATTAATCAGGCTTTGGCTAAACCTTCGAAAAGCAGCGCAACAGCCTCAGCGCCGGGATCATTGTTACCCAGGAGTTTTTCGGCTGAAACATAAGTTGAGCGCCCGGCGCGGGCGCGGCGCATGTTTGCCGTGCCATCAGCACCTTTGCGTGCGGCCTTGGCAGCGGCTGCAAGATCACCGGATCTGCCCATTGCGTCCAAGGCGGGCTCAAGCGCGTCGATCATGGTGCGGTCGCCAAGTTTGGCCCCCCCATATTCCATCATGCGGGCAAGCCCCGCCTTCAAGGCGTCGTTCCATGCCTTGCCCGATGCCGAGGTCGCCGAGGCGGCAGCAAAGAAAATAGCCAGCAAGACACCCGACGAACCGCCCATGGTGCGTGTCATGACCTCACTGACCGCTGCGAGGAACTGGGGTTGCTTGGCAAGTGGCATTCTGCCCAAAGCTGCCGCGAGATGCCGCGCCGCGGCGGCAATCGTCGAGCCCGTGTCCCCGTCCCCGACGCGGGCGTCGAGCGCATTGAGTCGCGCCTCCGATGATTCAAGAATGCAGCAGGCCCTTTTCACGAGGGTTGCGAGCGCGTTGTTGCGGCTTGGCTTGATATGCCAGCCCTTCATTGCCTTTGGCAATTTGACCAGTTGGGGTGACACATGGGGTTTCATGCCTGGCCACACCAATGGCGAGGCAGACGATCTAAGGGCAGCTTCGAATTCCGCATTCAGCGGCAACAGCGACAGCGAGAAGCCATGCATGTCGAGAGAGGATACCAAAATCGCCGGACCACAAATCAGTTTGATCTTCTTGCCATGCTTGCCCTTCAGCACCTCATTGGTAATCAGTCCCATTTCAAGCGGCGTGGTTGACCCTAGATTGTTGATCAGCAGGGCATAGCTTCCTGCCTTTTTTACACTGGCAAAAAGCTTGTCAGCAACCGTGGCGGCGGCTTTTGAGGCATTTTCAAAGCCGATTAACTCAACCCCCGGCTCGCCATGCAGTCCAAGCCCAAGCTCCGCTTTGCCGTTTGGAATACGGTCTTCACGACCGATACCGGGCAAAGTGCAGGATAACAGCGCGATGCCAAGCGAAACCAGCCTATCTGCCGCCTTCTGGGCGATTGCGGCGACCTTCGCCAAAGGCAGGCCTTTTTCAGCGTAATGCCCAGCAATCTTCTCGACGAACATCACGCCTGCGATGCCGCGCGGCTGCGCGATGTCTGGCAATGCAATATCGTCACCGACAATGACGATCTCGACTTTGCAGCCATGTGCCCGGGCTTTTTCGGCTGCGAGACCAAAATTCAGCCGGTCACCAGTATAATTTTTGAAGATCAACAGGCAGCCGGCCCGACCGGTCACTGCCATGATGGCGGCAAATACTGCATCTACCGAAGGCGAAGCAAAAACCTCACCGCAAACAGCGGCTGTCAACATGCCGCAACCGACAAAAGCGGCATGTGCAGGTTCATGACCGGAGCCGCCGCCTGCCACGATGGCCACCTTCTTGTCGGACTTATGGTCTGTCCGCAGGATGACCTTGATGGAAGGATATCCGTCAAGCCTGGCGAGGTTGCTGCCACCCGAGCTGCGCAAGATGCCGTCCAGTGAATCGACTACTAAACTTTCCTTTGCGTTGATGAATTGCGTCATGAGGTTGCCATTACTGGTTAGAAATTGCGTTTCTGCGCTTCACGGTTCTCGTGAGAATCGATTTTGCGTCAGATTCATTTCGTGCCGGGTGATTGCCTCCGTTGGCTTTGTGCGCGGGTAAATGGCTTGGTTGAAATGAACTCATAAATTTCATGGTGCGCCCTCCAACTGCCGGATCGAGCGGCAGATCAGGGCCGCACTGCAGGCGGCATAGCGCTTCTGTCGGAAGGAAAGCTGCGTATAGCAAACCACGGAGTAGGTCCATTCGAGCAACGCAAGCCAGTAAGGAATCAGGTCCTGCTCGAAAAGGGTCACGGTGTCGGCGCAGCGGCGCAAATAGGCGATGACCGCATGGGCGCGCGCCACGTTGGGATCATCGCCGCGGTAATGTAGCGGCGGCGGATCACTCAGTCGCGTTACGCTGGTCAGCCCCGCTTCAAACTCCAGCAACAGGCGGAGGTCCTCGTCTGTCTCCAACCGTATCATCTCAAACTTGAGGATTGGCTCAAGGCGGGCAAAATCAGAGGCTGCATTGCGCGGTCCGGTTTCGGAAAAATCAATGACATAAAGATTGTCCCGCTCATCCACGAGCACGTTCTGCATATTCAGATCGCCATGGCAGATGGTGGTATACCAGAGGCGCGATTGCGCGGCGCGCTTTGGATATTCGTGCTTCAGAAAATGAAACGGGTTCGGGAGTTCCTGCCCCAACTCAGGGCAATCAAAGGACGGAACGTCGGCTGACACGCCGAGCACTTTTTCAGCGGTTTCAATCAACGTTGGGAAGAGGCGCAGCGGTGTGTGGTCCTGATACAGGCAGACCTGCTCCCATTTGGGTTGGGCATACCAAGGCTTGAGCACCCGGCTAATGAGCTTCTCGAAAAGTCCCAGCACCTCCGGCACCGGCCGGGACAGATAATGTTCCCGCAGCCATACCAGTCGGCTTTCAGGGCCATTGACGCCAAGAAAATTATAACGCAACCCAGCCCATTCTCCCGCCTGCGCGCCACCGAGTAGGGTGGTGCCATTGTTGAGGATGAAGCGTGCCACATACTGCCGGTTGGCCTGCTCCTCCCTGGCGGTCAGGGCGTTCGGGCCAATCTTGACCACCGTGGGCAGCGTCCGCCGACCATCACGGTCATACGCCACGGCCCGGAAAGTCTTCGACATGAAACCGCCATGCAGGGGCGTGAGATTGACGGAGCGGCAATCGCTATATAACCGCCGCGCGATGATGTCCCATTCCGCCCGCCATTCACCCGGTCCATCGTGCGTCACTTGGAGCAACTTCTCCGCGCCGCTATCGACCGAGTCCGGCAGGAAAAGCCAGATGACCGCTTGCGAGAGAAGGCTGATTTCCGCCAGGCCGACCACCCGCTGCAACGTGTCAATTGTGGCGCGAGCATTCACTGCATCCGAAAGAGCAACCCCGGCCGAAACCTTTTCACCCGGCGACAAGGTGACCGCCCCGCCCATGGCCAAACGTCCCGACGGCAGCGGAATTTGTCCCGCGCAATTTCGCAGGTGGCTGGCCTGGTCCAAGGGGGCGGCGCCAACGGGTTCAATCGCCAGGCCGATGGCAAGGATTCCACCACCGGCTGCCGGGGATTCACCCATCACCACGAAACCCAGGATTGGGGGCGGCGCGCCTTGCCGGTTTGCAATTGGAAATAACCCGTCCAGTAAATCGAGCAGCCGAAAGGGTTGCGGACCGTTGGCCTCCACCACATGCGAGGGAGTGCCGGCGATTCCCAACGCCCGCGCAACCTGCACCGGCACCGACTCAGAAACTCCGCGGGTGATGAAGTCAGACACCCCGTCCGCTTCCGCGAGCCGCACGCCGGCAAAAAACGGCGTGCTGAAAAATGCCTCCGGAATCCTCTGGGCTGGGTCGGAGATTTCCCCAAAAAGCCCGGTGCCGAATGCAAACCCGAGGTCTTCGAGAGCGATTGGTTGGAGGCGCTGGGCATTGCTTTCACCTGCCGACGAGCCGTCCCACCATTCAACGCTGCTGGAGCTCTTCGGCAACCGGTAGATGCGCAACCGGCAGCCGGCTGCTTCATGTTCTACCGCTGGGCCTGAACTCGTTGAGGCCACTGCCAAAACAATCGCTTGCTTCCGGGTGGAGGTTCGCCGCAGCAACCCATCCAAGCTGGACACCTGAAGCAGTTCCAAAACCAGCGGAGTGACCCCAGTCAAAATGATGCCGCCCTCGCGAGACTTCAGATTTTTTTCAATAGTGACCAGCGAGCGCAACCCGATGCTCGAGAGGAAGCTGACCTGAGACAGATCGAGCACCCAGAAAGGAATCTTGCCCTCAACGGTCAGTGCGGTCTTGTCAAAAGCCAGCGCGCCGCCCGCGTCAAAACGGCCGGTCATTGTCAGGACGGGAATCTCCTCCTCGTAAGCGACAGTTATTTCCATGAAAACGTTCCTTGCGTCACCGGTGCGCTTGAAATTGCAAAAAGCTCAAGAATCAGGGCTTATTTTTTATGATTTCTTTGCTCGCTATCAAAACTGGATGCGGACGATGGAGAAGTCGTCATCAAGCGGACCCTCGCCGTGGCGCGCGCGCGCCCAATTCAGGAGTTGTTCCAAGCCGTCTGGTTGGAAGGCGTGCGTCTGCATGTATTGTTCAAACTCGTCAAACTCCATCATCTTCCCCTCTTTGTCGGGAATCTCATAGCAGCCGTCGCAGAGCACCAGCAACATTGCGCCGGGCGGAATCTGGCAGGACTGCGATTGATAAACCATGTCCTCCATTGCGCCGACGATGAGGCCTGGCGTGCGCAACCGCTCGGCTACGGTCGGGCCGGCGGCGGAGGCGTTGAGCAGCAGTGCCGGCGGATGACCGCCGCTGGCATGCCGCAACGTGCGGCTTGGGGTATGATAGACCCCATACCACAGCGTGAAATACATGTCGTTCTGCTTCTCCATCAAAAAAGCGTTATTCAATGCGGACAGGACCGCGCCCGGATCACGGAAATCGGTGTTGGGGAGCGAGCTGGAACGGAGGACATTGATAGCCGTCACCGAGAGTAGTGACGCGCCGACGCCATGGCCACAGACATCCAATAGATAAACCGCAAGGTGCTCGGCGTCGATCCAGTGGTAACCGAATGCGTCTCCCCCCAGTTCTGTGGAGGGATGATATTTCCAGTCGATGCGCAACGGGGATTCCACCGGCGGCGGAAAGATGGACCGGACGTAATTCGCCGCCTCGGCCAGTTCGTCATTGAGACGGCGCTGCATCTGCTCGAGCAGCTCCTTGTCCATCTGCAACTGGAGCAGACGCACGCGGTCGAGATCGCGCAGGCGTTTCTTTTCCAAGGAAGAGGTCACCCGAGCGCGTAGTAGGGTAGGGTTAAAGGGCTTGGGTAGGTAATCTTCTGCGCCGGCCTCGATGCACTTGACGGCGTTTTCCACCTGCTCCGCCCCGGAGATGACGATGACTGGCAACCCGCTTAGCTGGGAGTTGTTCTTGATCTCCAGCAATACTTCCATCCCGTTCATTTCCGGCATCTCCATGTCCAGGAGCATGAGATCGAAAGATTTTTTTAGGATCAGCTCGACGGCCTGACGCCCATTGGTCGCCTCCGTGATGTTGGTAAAGCCAAGGCTGTTCAGCGCCCGAATAAGGGCCAAGCGCATCGTGCGGCTGTCGTCCACCACCAGTACGGAGGCCTGTTCGAGCGTGTTGCTGGAAGTTGTAGCGGCTGGCGCTGCAAGGGGCATGGAAGTTTCAGTGGGTGGCAAGTTCATCGGTTTTCAAATTGTAGAGTTTTGATTATCAGTCGGGACTTTAAATCCGTCTTGCGCCCGGCATTGGTATTCTGTTCGCGGTTCATAAATTGAGGCGCGGCACTAGGGCGATCACCCGCGCCGCCTTTGCCAGCAGCAGCTCCTCTTGAAAGGGTTTGGTGATATAATCGCGGGCGCCTAGGCGGGCCGCGGTGGCGATATTTTTCGCACCCGCTTCGGCGGTGAGCATGATCACCGGCGTGCGCCTCAGTTCGACGTCTTCGTGCAAGTGGCGCAGCATCGTGATGCCATCCATGACGGGCATGTTGTAATCGAGCAAAATCAGGTCGGGCTTTTCCCGGGCTGCCAGGGCAAGACCTTCCTCGCCGTTTGCCGCCTCGAAGAGACTGCAGTTGAAGGGCTCGAAGAGCCGGGCCAGAAGCCGGCGCACCGTTTTACTGTCGTCCACGCTAAGAATCTTTGGGCTCATGTCGTTTTATGGGTCAGGAAAACAGTTAGCTGAAGAACCTGGCTTTCACAGGCCCAGTTTGATCGCGAAATTAGATATCCCGCGTCGCCCTCAAGTTGTAAGGGCTGCCCACGAACGACCCTAGGTGTGCTCAAGGTGCTGGCATAACCCGCGCCGGCGAGGCTGGCGGCGACACGCCCAGCAATCATGTTGCATAGTTCGCCGGTTAGGTCGAAGGCGTCGTCTTCGTCGATGGAGACAGCGTCTCTCCCCTTCAACAGCGAGGCGTTGATTTTGTGAACCCAGGCTTCCGGCAGTTGGAGGCGCAAACTCCCGGACATTCGCTCTCCCTCAAGATCCACCGAGCCGGTCAGGCAGCGACTGTCCGTGGCGGCGCGCGCCATCTCATCGGGCAAGGCGGATACCGCCAACAATTTGAATTGTGTAGCGAGCACCTCTTGGAGGGCGCTGGCGGCGATGCGGCTGAGTTCCGCGGTTGGTATTTTGTTCATCATTTGCAACTCATTTAGTAGAGCGCTTTGAGAATCGCTTGTGGTATCCTTGGAAGCGGGAGCACCTGCTCGGCAGCTCCCAACTTGATCGCCGCCTGCGGCATGCCGAAGACGACGCAACTTTCCTCGTCCTCCGCAAAGGTGCGAGCTCCGGCCGCACGTAGCAACTGGAGACCGTGTGCCCCGTCCACACCCATTCCGGTGAGCAGTGCCGCGACCGCCTGATTTCCAGCCTGCTCCGCCGCAGACCGGAACAAAATATCCACCGATGGCCGGCAGTGGTGAACTGGCGGCGACTGCGTCAAACGCACTCGGTAACCCAAGCCGGCGCGCCCAAGCGCCACATGAAAATCCCCTGGCGCCACTAGGCACAAGCCGGCGCGCAGCTCCTCCCCATCGACCGCCTCGCGCACCGTGAAAGGACACAATGCATCCAAGTGCTCTGCCATGATGCGCGAAAAATGCGGTGGAATGTGTTGCACCACGACAATGGGCGGCAGCCCGTCGGGCAACTGTGGCAGGATAAACCGCAGCGCCTCCACACCGCCCGTAGAGGCGCCAATAAGGATGATCCTGCGGGGGGAGAATTCTCCCCCAGGAAACGCAGGCGACAACGGTTTGACCACCTCGGAGACGAGTGGGGTGCGGCTTGATTTCCGGCGGGAGCGTCCCGCCGCCTTGACATGATAGGCCAGCTGGTGGGCTATTTGGCTGAGGCTTTGGCTTCCATTCGGCTTTGCTAAGACGTCCAAGGCGCCGGCAGCAAGTGCTTCCATCGCCTTGGCCGAGCCGGCGGGAGTCAATGAACTCACGACCACGACTGGCACCGGATGGTGTTCCTGCAGGATTTTCAGGAAGGTCAACCCATCCATGCGCGGCATCTCCAGGTCAAGAGTGATGACGTCCGGTTGGAGGGCGAGTATCTTGTCGCGCGCCACATAGGGATCGCTGGCGTCACCCACGACCTCGATCTCAGTATCCCTGGCCAGCGCAGCGCGGATCGCGCGCCGGGCCAGTGCTGAATCGTCCACGACCAGCACCCGAATTTTACGCACAACCGGGTTCATATTTTTTGATAGACCCCTTGCTGGACCGGATGCAGTCCGTGGCGGATGCCAAGCAGGCTTTCTGAATGTCCGACGATGAGGTAGCCGCCATGGCACAAATGCCGGGCGAGTCGTTGCACCGCCACGGCGCGGGAGGGCGGGTCGAAATAGATCATGACATTCCGGCAAAAAATCACGTGCAGCTTCAGGGGCACAGGATACTCCGTCTGGAACAGGTTGACACGTTCGAAATGAAGGTGCTTCTGGAGTTCGGGTCTTACGCGGCAGACACCGGTCCGCGCGCCGACGCCTTTTTGGAAGTAACGCTTCAACAGTTCGGTTGTCACTGGCTTCACGGCATCCATCGGGTAGATGCCATGCACCGCCGTGGCCAACATCCTCCTGGAAATATCGGTGGCGTAGATCTGCCAATCCAACCCGGGATAAGCTCTCAAATAATCCGCCACGGTAATGGCCATCGTGTAAGGCTCTTCGCCCGAGGAGGCTGCTGCGGACCAGAGCCGGAGCGGCGCGCGCGCGGCAATCAATTGGGGCACTAGGACGGGCAGGACGCGGCGGGTCAGGAAGGAGAAGTGCTCGGGTTCGCGATAGAATCGGGTGTGGTTCGTGGCGATCAAATCCACTAACTCCTCAACCTCCTCAGCACCTTGTGGTGATTGGAGCACGGCACAGTAATCCTCATAAGATTCTAGTTCCAATGCCTCGAGGCGTTTGCGGAGTCGGTTGGCCAGCAGGGTCTGCTTATCCGGGCCAAGCCGGATACGGCTGTGTTCGTAAACCAAGTCCGTCAGCGTCCGATAGGCCTTGCTGGAAAACACATTGTCGGCATTGTCTTTCACTCAATTGCTGTTCGGGCAAAGCTGCATTTAAAAGTTTCGGAAATCTCCATCATCGCCCGGATCGCCAGGCGGCAACGCCTTGCCCTGCGAACTGCCAATCTGCGGTTTCGAATCCGCGGATTGCCGGACAGATTTTTCGGAACCTTGTTGAGCGTAGAACACCACCGTCGGTCTGGGCCGCGAGCTCTGCTCCGAGGGGTTAACCGGGGCATCCGCGTTCGAATCGCCGCCGACCAACTGTTGGAGTCTGCCTACCAACTCATTGAGCACTTCGCCTTGGGTGTCGACTTGCTCCGCCGCGCTGGCGCTTTCCTCGGCGTTGGAAGCGTTGCTTTGAGAAACCTTGTCCATCTGCCCGAGGGCTTGGTTGATCTGTTCAATACCCTGCGCCTGTTCGCGGGCAGCGGTGGCGATCTCGCCCACCAGCAAATCGGTGGCGGTCACTTTCGCGCTGATCTGCGTCAGTGAATCCCCGACCCGGGCGGTGCATT
This sequence comes from uncultured Verrucomicrobia subdivision 3 bacterium, assembly GCA_903847285.1. The sequence continues at coordinate 20,002 of CAINDH010000233.1, forward strand.
GCGAACCTTTCCGGCTGCTGGCAATCGCCGCCTCGATTTTGTCTGCCGTCTCCTTGGCTGCCGCCGCGCTCCGCTGCGCCAGCGACCGCACCTCATCGGCCACCACGGCAAAGCCCGCGCCGGCTTCTCCCGCACGGGCCGCCTCCACCGCGGCGTTCAGCGCGAGGATGTTCGTCTGGAAGGCGATCTCATCGATGTTCTTCACGATCTTGGCCACTTGCGCGCTGGACGAATCAATCTCCGCCATCGCTTCGACCATCTCGATCATTGTCCGGGAACCGCTCTCCGCCACCACCCGGGTTTCGGAGGCCAGCGTCTTGGCCTTTTGGGCGTTTTCGGCGGTCGCCTGGATCATGCTCGACATCTCTTCCAGCGAAGTGCTGGTCTCCTCCACCGAGGACGCCTGCTCGCTCGCGCCGGAGGATAACGTCTGACTCGAACGCGCGAGTTGAGCCGAAGCGGCATCGAGTTCGTGACTGGTGTTGGACAGTTCTCCCATGACCCGTTTGATCGGCTTGACCACCGTGCTGAAAATGGAAATGCACAGGCCGGTCAGCGTCAGGATGGCCAAGCCCACTGCGGTGAGCAGCGCATAAAACAGGCGATAACTTCGCTGCACCAGAACCTGAACTTCGCCGCCGGTGCGTCGGTCCAGCATGGAAAAGAACTCGTCAATGGGCTTCATGATCTTTGCCTTCTCCAGGTGATAATCCTTGCTATGCATCAGCTGCCGGGCCAACTCCAGGTTCGGCTCGCCCTTCTTGGTGTAGTTGCCCCTGCCATCGTCAAAGAGACCCTTGACCGCATTCATGGCGATGGTCTCGATCTTGACCAAGCCGTCCGAGTTGGCCTGCGCCTCCTTGAGCTTGACAAATTCCGCCTCAGTGAAGCCCTGCTCTTTCATCAACTGCTGCAGCGGAACCGCCTTGTCATCTCCCCGCGGTTTGACGCCGTCAGCGGCCATGAAATCCCAATAAATCCGTTCGTAATTGATCGGACGCGGCGACTTCCCATTGCGAATGTCCAGCACGGCCCAGTATTGCTCCTCATACCGCGGATCGGCGGTCACGACGTAAGTGCGGGCCAATCGCGTCAAGTCATCCGAGCTTTGGCGAAGTTCATCCGCCAGCAGAAATGATTGGTAACGCCTTTCCTGGGCGGCGGTGATTTGCTTTTGATTCTTCAGCATCCGCTCCGTGATTCCGCCAATCACCAGAAGAAAAAGAATGATGATACCAGACGCGAATAGCGTTCTACTGCCAAGTTTGCCGCTCGTTTTCATAATTTAGCTGATGTGGCGTTAATATCTTTTCAGGATGTTCTGGAATCAAAGGCCTAGTCAGCGCTCGCCGCGTCTTTCGACTCTCGATCGTCGGGCATGGGAATGGCCTTGGGCTTACTCCTGTTACTGACAAGATTGGCCGGGCGGCGGAAACGCTCAGCGGACGGCGGGGAATTTCCAACGCTGACGCGATAGTTTGACTCCCCGGTATTGGAAACCGATTGGCGGCCGACGAGCTGGCGGAGTTTGAACACCTGTTCCTTCATAATCTTCGCCCGCGCATCCATTTGCTCCGCCGCGCTGGCGATTTCCTCGGCGCTGGAGGCGTTGCTCTGACAAACCTTGTCCATTTGCCCGACCGCCTTGTTGATTTGTTCGATGCCCTGCGACTGCTCGCGGGCAGCGGTGGCAATCTCGCCCACCAACGAGTCAGTAACGGTCACTTTCTCCGAGATCTGCGTCAGCGACTCTCCGACCCGGGCAGTGCATTGCGAACCTTTCCGGCTGCTAGCAATCGCCGCCTCGATCTTGTCCGCCGTTTCCTTGGCTGCCGCCGCGCTGCGTTGCGCAAGGGAGCGCACTTCATCGGCTACCACGGCAAAGCCCGCGCCGGCTTCGCCCGCCCGAGCCGCCTCCACCGCGGCGTTCAGCGCGAGGATGTTCGTCTGGAAGGCGATTTCATCGATGTTCTTCACGATCTTGGCCACTTGCGCGCTCGTCGAATCAATCGCCCCCATGGCGGCGACCATCTCGACCATGGTGCGAGAACCGTTTTCCGCGACCGCGCGGGCCTCAGCCGCCAGAGATTTTGCCTTTTGGGCGTTTTCGGCGGTCGCCTGGATCATGCTGGACATCTCTTCCAGGGAAGTGCTGGTCTCCTCCACCGAGGACGCCTGTTCGCTCGCACCCGAAGATAGGGCTTGGCTGGCGTTCGCGACCTGCTGGGAGGCTGAGGCGGTATCGAATGAGCCTTGGTCAAGGCTCGCCGTGATCTGCTCCAGGGACTTTTTGATGGAGCGCACCACCGCAAACGCCAGGAGCGCAGTCATAAAAATGGCTATGGTAAGAATAAAAGCAATCAGCCGAACACCCGTGAGGGCATTCGCCTTGCCGGCATTGCCGAATTCCATGCCCAATTTATTGTTATAATCAATGGCATCTTCGAGGGCTTTCTCAGCTACATCAAACCTGGGAAAAAGATCCGCCATATAAAAATGGTTAACGTCCTCAGCCGATTTTCCTGACCTGACGAGTTCCATCAACTGGTGGCGGGTCGTCACAAACGCGGCATGAGTGCGCTTGATTTCTTCGAATGACTGGCGCTCATGTTCATCCGCCAGAAGCGTCGCATATTTTGCAAGACTTTCGTCCACCCTGACCCGGAGGGCTTCTATCTGCTTGCCGATTCCCTCTCGGGTTTCCGCGTTGGTTGTCGCGAGGTAGCTGGACATTTTAATCATGACGTCCCGGCGCAAAGAATCGCACTGACCCAGAACCAATATGCTGGGCAGGGAGTTATCTGCCAGACCTTCGATGTCACTCCGAAGATCATCCACCTGCCAAATACAAAAGCCCCCCAAGGCAAGGAGGATCAAGAGCAAAACGATGAAGCTGGAAATAATCCGCCGCGAGATCGTCCAGTTATTGAGGTTCATAAGTGAATTGGGCTTAAACAGATGAATAGTAGAGCTCCGACCCGAGGGTGAATCGAGCATGTTCCCCCAGAGTGTGTTTCGGTATAAGAATACAACTTAAGCGCAGCCATGTATTTGTTTTTGGTATTACACTTTTTGCCAGCACTAGAAGTTCCGAAACTCATGGTCTTCGCCCGTTCCAAGAGCAGTATGCTCCTTCGGCATGGGAATGCTGATCTGGGGGTCTGCCTTGGCGAGGCGAGGGGCATTGTGAGTTGCTGGTTTGCGCCTATCCACCATCACTGCAGAGCGGTTTCTGGCGATTGGCTTTGGCGGGTGGACTGCAGCCTCTGCCGCCCCATCGCCGCCGACCAGCTCGCGCAGTTTGCCCACCAGTTCGTTGAGAGTTTCGGACTGAGCGGCAAGTTCTTCGGCCGCGCTGGCGCTTTCCTCGGCGCTCGAGGCGTTGCTCTGGGTCACCTGCTCCATCTGGGCAATGGCCGCGTTGATTTGCTCGATCCCCTGGGACTGCTCCCTGGAAGCCGTCGCAATCTCTGCCACCAGCGAGTCTGTGGTGGATATCTTATCGACTATATGCTTAAGAGATTCTCCAACCTTGGCAGAACTGGCCGACCCGTTCCGGCAGCTGGCCGAGCCATTGCGACTGCTCGCAATGGCCGACTCAATCTTGTTGGCCGTCTCCTTGGCTGCTGCTGCGCTGCGCTGCGCCAATGAGCGCACCTCATCTGCTACCACTGCAAAACCTGCTCCCGCTTCCCCCGCGCGCGCCGCCTCCACGGCGGCATTGAGGGCCAGAATGTTTGTCTGGAAAGCGATTTCGTCAATGCCTTTGACGATCTTGGCGACCTCGCCGCTGGAGGACTCAATCGCCGCCATGGCCTGGTTCATCTCTATCATTGTGCGGTCCATCTCCCGCATCGTGACGGAACCCGTCTCTGTGACCGAGCGGGTCTCCGAAGCGACCGCCTTGGCCTTTTGCGCATTCTCCGACGTCGAGCGGATCATGCTGGTCATTTCTTCAAGCGAGGCGCTGGTTTCCTCCACCGAGGACGCCTGTTGGCTGGAGGCGGAGGAGAGGTTCTGACTCGAGGCCGAAATCTGGGCAGCGGCCACCGAGACCTGGCTGCAACCTTGGGCCAGCTGATCGGCGGTAGTTGTCAATATACCGACAAGTCCCTTCATCGTCTTCCAGCTGTAGAACCATACGGAGGCCATGCCTGCTATTAGTATGAGCAGCAAAAGACCGATTATTATTTTCGTCTGTTTCGCTGCAGACGTCTCCAGGCGTTTGCTGTTTTCCTTGGCCAAGACAATCATTTGATCAATCGCTTTGCGCTGTTTTAAATAGAACGTTTCCATCTTTCCATAGGCCAACGCGTTGGCCGTAGCCTTGTCCTTATTTTGTATGGCCGGGAGGAATTCTTTTTCAAGCGTATCAAAAAAATCCAAGGCTGGCTTCTGCGCTTCATCGGTCAGTATCCGTCCAATCTCCGAACCGGCCAGCGGTTGTCTCCAAAATTCCAGCCGTTGTTCAAATTCTTTCCTTAGAGACGGTATTTTTTGGATTTGCCCCTTTAAGGCGTCCGCGTCACTTTCGCCGAGCATTTGCAGAACGACTTCATAAGATTCAATCAGATAAAGCGGAGGAGGCAGAATTTCGCCGAGGAAGTCTTTTTGATGCGTAATTTTTTCGTAAAGTGGGCCGTTGACCTTGAGCTGGAAAATGGCGAGCAAGGAGAGCGTGCTGGTGATCAGTGTCAACACCAGAAACACGATGATTACGCGTTGAAATCTTGTCGCGACCGTAAGGTTTTTTTGTTCTGTTGGCATATTTTTAATTTATTCCTTTTTCAGGCATTAGGTTTTGGGGGATAGTAATCGGGCCGTCTTCCAAGAATATTTTTTCAATGTTAAGCAAAGTCTTGACGCCGCCGCGCAGAGTGGCCAAGCCTAGGATGAATTGAGTGTCGGGAGACCCGCCGAAATTCGGCGTTGCCTCGATGTCTGCCTCGTTCAATTGCACCACCTCTTCGACCGCGTCCACGATTGCCCCCATAAGCGTGCGCCCGCCCGAGGGGGTGGGAATCTGCACCACAACGATGCAGGTGCGCTCGCTATAGGCTACCGCCGCGAGCTGGAATTTAGCCCGGAGGTCTAGCACGGCAATCACTGTGCCGCGCAGGTTGATGACGCCCTTGATATGCTCCGGCATCCGGGGCACGGGTGTGATTGGGCAGAGCCGAATGATCTCCCGCACGTTGAGGACGGGAAGCCCGTAGGACTCCGCACCCAGACTGAAGGTTAGGTAACGGCCGGCCTTGGCAAGGGAGGGGTTCGAGGTCGGAGAGGTCGATGTCATAAATTAGCCTTAGTGTTTGGAATTGCAGTCGGTTTTTGATGGCTGGGCATTTTTACCAGCGTGTCCACGTCCAGAATGAGCCCCACCCAGCCATCGCCCAGCACGGCGGATCCAGCAAGGAGGTTTTGATTTTGAAATGTCTGACCCAAACTTTTGATGACGACTTCCTGCTTGCCGATCAATTCATCGACCAACAGTCCTCGAGCGGCGTCACCCGATTCCACGACCACGATGATGCCGTCCTCAGGGTTCACGGCTTTGTATGGTCGCCCGAGGTGGTGGCCCAGTCGTAGCAGCGGCGTCTGGCGGCCGCGCACGCTGACGACTTCGCCGCGCCCTTGAATCACACTTACCATCCCAGGCCGGGGGCGGAAGGATTCACGAATCGAAAGGGTCGGAATGATATACCGGTCGGTGCCGACGCCAACCAGCATTCCGTCAATGATGGCTAGCGTAAGCGGCAGGAGTATTGTGAAAGTAGTGCCCTGGCCAAGCACGGACTGGATTTCAATCTTGCCCCGCAGGTTCTCAATGTTCCGCCGCACGACATCCATTCCCACCCCGCGCCCGGATAAATCGCTGACCTTCTCCGCCGTGGAAAACCCCGGCAGGAAAATCAGGGAAAAAATTTCCGACTCGCTCAGTTCGGCCTCGGATTTCACGAGCCCGCGCTCGAGGCCCTTGGTGCGGATTCGGTCGCGGTTGAGTCCTCTGCCGTCATCCGAGATGCGAATGACGATGCCTCCACGCTGGTGGGAGGCGCTGAGGCGGATGGTGCCTTGCGGGGACTTGCCTTGGGCTGTTCGCTCGGCGGGCGATTCAATGCCGTGATCCACCGAGTTGCGAATCATATGGATAAGGGGGTCGCCCAGTTTTTCAACGATGTTACGATCCAGCTCTGTCTCCTCGCCTTCAAAAACAAGTTGAACCTGCTTTTGTTGCTGGGCGGAGAGATCGCGTACTAGCCGGGTCATCTTATTAAAGGCCCCGCGTATGGGCACCATGCGCAAGGACATGGCGTTGCGCTGCAAATCGGTGGTGATGCGGCTGAGCTGGCGCAGGTGGCGCGCTAGCTGGAGGCTATTAATATTCTGAACGTCCGGATTCTGAACCACCATGGATTGCGCAATCACCAATTCCCCCACCAGATCCACGAGGCTATCTAGCTTTGCCGTGTCGAGTTTGACAAATCCGGCTACCGGATCCCCGACGGTCCTCTCACGAGGCGGTTCGTTTTCAGGCGTGGGCGACTTTGCCGATGGAGTCGGTTTAGATGGTTTTGTCGGTTCGGTGCGGCCGGTTGGTGGGGTTGCGGGCGCTACCATCACGGTCGCCGGGGGCTGCTCTGGAGGGGGCTGAACCTTTGGGGGTTGGCTTGGAACTGTAGCAGGGGCAGGCGCGGGCAAAGGAGTCACGGAGGATATTGGTTCACCGCGCAGGGCGGCTTTCGCGCTTCGGATGATCTGTCGCGTGGGCACGACGATGGCCGCGCCCGGGCTGACGCCTTGGAGTTGGTCGCTAATGGCATTCGTGATTTGTGTCAGCGCGTCGGCGCCGGCGAGGATCAGGCTGATTATCTCGGAAGTGATGCGTAATTCCGAGCTCCGCACGGAATCCAGCAGGGACTCCAACTCGTGCGCCAGATCACGCATCGCATCAAGGTGTAGAATACCGGCGCCGCCCTTGAAAGTGTGGAAGGCGCGGAAGATGGAATTAATGGTGGTGGCATCGGCCGGATTGGTTTCCAGTACCAGGACACCCTGTTCGATATTCTGGAGTAGTTCCACCGACTCGCTGTGAAATTCCCGGAGCATTTCCAGGTCATCGGCTAGGTTAAGGCGGATGGCGGGTTCGTCCGCGGCCGGGGCAGCTGTAGCTGTAGGAACTGTGGCAGGTGACGTTTTAGTCGGGACCGATAAATTATGATTCCACGCCGCCGGCCAAGGTGGGATTCCCTCGCCACCCGGCCCTGCGTCCAGAACACAGCTCATGTAGGCATGCCATTCATTGAAATGGCAGATGTTTTCCACGGTAAACTTGCCTTCGCCATCCAAAACCCGATCCAGCCAGCATCGAGCGGCTTTTAATCCTGCCGCCCAGCCAGAAGAAACATTTCCCGCCGCCAGTTCTTCCAGGTCCATGACAAACCGGTTGATAGGCAGCAGTCCGGCATCTTGTTCCGGCAACACAAAAGCCAACTCCTCACCAATTTTGGCGAGCAGTTCGGCTGCCTTCAGTGAATTGAATGGTTCGGACGTTTCTTTGTTGTTTGAACTCACTAATTTTTAAAAAGAGTCTCAGACATAATTCCGCTGCAACATTTCCGCCACGGTCGAATCGAGCTGTTCACGCCGGCGAACGTCGTCGAAACGCTTGAGCAGATCCTCGGGGCGGACGCGTGCCCGCTCGGCTCCCTGCAGGTCGTGCAGCACCTGGCCGCGGTGCATCATTACTATGCGATCCCCCAGATGAACCGCTTGTTGCATGGAGTGCGTGACCATCAGAGTGGTGAGTTTGTCGCGCTGGATGATCTCGTGGGTGAGCCGGATGACCTGGTCGGCGCTTTTGGGGTCGAGTGCAGCAGTGTGCTCGTCGAGCAGAAGCAATTCCGGTTTCAACCACGAAGCCATGAGCAAGGTCAAAGCCTGCCGCTGTCCACCGGATAAACTTCCGATGGCGTTGTCAATTCGGTTCTCCAGCCCCATGTTCAGGGAGCGGATGCGGTCGCGCAATTCGGCCTTGAGCTTGTGGTTTAACGCCCAGCCCAAGCCGCGAGGCTGGCCGCGATGGGCCGCCATGGCGAGGTTTTCGGCGATGGACATGTTCGGCGCCGTGCCGCTGAATGGGTTCTGGAAGACGCGGCCGATCAGTTTTGCCCGGCGGTGCTCGGCCCAGCGGGTGATGTTTTGGTCAGCGAGGGTGATCTTGCCGAAATCCGGCAGAAAAGTGCCGGCTACCGCGTTGAGCAGAGTGGATTTACCTGAGCCATTCGTGCCGATGATGAGGAGGAAGGAGCCGGCTTCCAGTCGCAGCGAAACGTCCTGCAGAGCGCGCACCTCGTTGGGCGTTCCGGGATTGAAGGTCTTGGTGACGTTGGCGATGGTGAGCATGTCAGGCGTTGGAGGGTTTGATCGCGGTCGCCGGTTTGAGCTTGCGCAGAAAGGCTGGCGCAACGAGGGCGACAAAGACGAATCCCGCGGTGATGAGCTTGAGGTCATTGGGGTTCAAACCCCAGCGCAGCGCGATGGCGACGAGCAAGCGAAACAGCACCGATCCGATGACGGCCCCCGTGATGAGTAAACCGATGCGCGAACTGCCAACGAGCGCCTCGCCGATGATGACGCTGGCAAGTCCCCAGACCACCATGCCGATTCCCATTTGCACGTCGGCGAAGCCCTGATACTGCGCGAGGAGCGAGCCGGACAGAGCGATCAGGCCGTTGGAGAGGGCAAGGCCGAGGATAATGATGAAGTCCACACTCACGCCAAGGGCGCGGATCATCTGGGGGTTGTCGCCAGTGGCGCGCATGGCGGTGCCAAGGTTCGTCCGGAAAAAGAGGTAAAGTAGCATGCCGAGGAAGCCGACCAGCAGCAGCATCGCCAGCAACGTGGCGGCATCGCGCAGGCCAACGGTCCAGCCGAAGACATTAAGGTCCGAATCCGCCGCGACGTGAAGCCATTTCATGCCGAGGTTTTCGGCCTGCGTTGCCAGGGTGGTTTCATTCAGCAATGGCACGTTGCTCTTGCCCATGACATGGAGGTTTACCGAGTAAAGCGCGGTCATCACGAGAATGCCGCTGAGGAGTCCGTTGATCTTGAACTTGGTGTGCAGCAGGCCGGTGGTCATGCCTGCCAGCACGCCTCCCGCGAAGCCGGCCAGCGTGGCTAAAACGGGAGCGACATGATGCGCGAGCAATATGGCGGTGACCGCGGCTCCGAGAGTGATGGAGCCGTCCGCCGTGATGTCGGGAAAATTGAAAATGCGGAAGCTCAGATAAACTCCCATCGCCAAAAGCGCTAGAATCAATCCGATGGTGGTGGCGCCGATTAGCAGAGTCATAACGTTATCAGAGGTAAAGGTGCACGGTCTAAAATCCGCAGCGGCCCGACCCAGCAAGCGCCGCGCATCAGATCGGTCTGGCCTACACCCTCGAACTGGCGTTCATCCGCGAGCAGGTGCAGGACGGTCCGTGCGGATTCGGTGCCGAGCAGGCTGGCGATGGTTTCTTGCAGTTTGAGGTTGCCCTTCGGCAGTGGGCGATAAGGAAACGCCGCCGCGTGAAAATGCCCCTGAGCCTGCGTACCTGGGCCGATCGGACGGAAGAATTCGGCAGGGCCGGAGGATGGCTGCTTTTCGGCAAAGCCCACGATGAGGGCTACGTTGCGCTCATCGGTGCGTTCCGTCGTGAAGGAAAGCCAATCGCGTACGCCGGGAAAACTCCACGGCGAATGACCGTTCGCACGCGCGGGCGACTGGCGGAGGGCCGCGCCGACAAGGCTGGCGCTCTCAGCCACGATGACGAAACCTGCGGCCGCAGAGTCAATGTCCTGAAGAGCCGTCTCGACGAGCTCAGCCAGTGCAATCACGCCGCGTTCCCCCGCGGCGGCTTCAAAGCGCAGCAGACGGGCAAAATCGCCGCGGGCGGTAAGACCGTAGAGCACGTTGACCTCTGGCATCAGCTGTCCTTCGGTCAACTGAAAATCCGGCACACTGCTGCCGTCGGTAGGCTGGGCGACCGCCGCGCCGCCTGCGGCAAGAAATTCGCCGAAGGGTTCATGGCTGTCGGACAGCTCATCGCCAAACGCGCCCAAGCCGAGGCCGAAGCTCCCGGCATCAAAACGCAGGCGTTGACTGTCTGCGGCGGACAGCTGGCCGGTGGCGAACTTTTCCGGATGCCCAAGCAATCGAGCCTCCAGAATGGCTCCGGTATTCTGTTCGTGGGCTTCAAAGGTGATGCCGTTCCGTTCCCAACGCCGCGCTGCGGAGGCCGGCTTCACCGGCGGCGGCGTCTGAGCCGCGGCCACCAGCATGCCGGCAATGCCGGAGAGATGCAGCACCGCCAAGACGCTCTCGGTCGGCTGGACTACTCGCATCTTTCCACGCACCGCTTTGAGCTGTTTGTAGTATTTCAACAAGACTCGGATGCCCGCCGAACTGATGTAATCCACCTGGGAGAATTCGAGATCTAGGTGATGTTGCCCTGCGCGGATGGCGGACTCGATGGCGTTGCCGACGTATTCCGCCCAGTTGGCATCCAGGCGACCTTTGAGTTGCAACTCGTGGCGGTCTTCGCGGGGCTGTGGGGTGATTTCCATGGCGTTCTATTTTATGACCTCACCGAGCCTCAGCAGTTCGGGCGGGATGACAATGCCTTGAGCGGCCGCAGCGGAGGGGTTGAAAGTATATTTTATTTTTTCAACGATTTGGAAGGGGATGGTTGCCGGCGAGTCGCCCCGCAGAACGCGCGCCGCCATTCCGGCCGACTCCACGCCGCCGTCAAAGAAATCGCGCGAGACGGTGAGGAAGGCGCCGGACTGGGCCTGCCCCGAAGCAAAACCCATGAGTGGGAGACGGGCGCGTTTGGCAGCTTGCGCGATGCTGGCAAAACTGGCTCCCGTCAGATTATCGGAAATCTGGCAGATGGCATCGACATGCAGGGCGCACAAGGCCAACGCAGCGTCGGGCACATCGGAACTGGTATTGACCCCGACCGTTTCCACCTCGATGCCAAGGCGGGTGGCGGCTTTCACCAGTTCGTCCTTGTAATAAACGGAATTCACCTCGGCCGGCACATAGAGGGTTCCAATGCGTTTTACTTTCGGCAGGCAACGCTGCAAAGCGGCCAGACCCAGTTCGTGCGGCGCATCCACATAGGCACCGGTGACCAAAGGAAGATGATTGGTGTTGTTGATTCCAGCCCCTGCAATGAATGGGTTCGCCACCAACGAAAACACCACCGGACAACTTTTTATGCGACGCAGCGCGGCCTGCAAGGCCGGCGTGGTGGCGGTCATAATGAGATCCACCCGGTCGCTGACCGCGGCGTCCATCATGGTGCTCAGCGTCGCCATGTCACCCTGCGCATTGCGGATGCGAAGTTCGAAGTCGCTTCCGCGCTTCAAGCCGGCCTGCTCGAACCCGGCAAGGATGCCTTCGCGATTGATTTCCACGTTTGGCGTTTCCATGTTTTCAATGAGATCAATTTTGACCTTGAGCGGCAGCGGTGCGCGGGCGGACGGGGGGACTTCCGCCGCATTGGTTGCCGCTGAGCTCGCAACCCCGCGGGCGGCTTCGGCGAGGATGGCGGGTGGAAATTTGAGCCCGAGTTTTTCCGCCAGCGACAGATCAAGCCAGACGGCTTTTTCCGAGACGTTTTCCATCGGTATGCCCGCGGGGCTTTGGCCCAATAACACGCGTGCCAAGGGTTTGGCGGCCGCGTAGCCCGGCCGGTAATAACCGAGGCCAACACAGGCCACAGCCCCGCGCTTGGCGGCATCGGGATCATCCACAAACAGCGGAAGTTTTGCATCCCGGGTGGCCTTGACTACGGCATCAAAGCCCTGGATGACCGTGTTGTCACCCTGGATATAAAAGGCGTCCACCTGCCGACTGGCGAGCGCCTGAGCCGCCTGCAACACTTCGGAGGAGGAGGCCACGGTGACTTCGTCCAGCTTGAGGCCCGCCGCAGAAAAAAGCCCGCGCGCCACTTCGATCACCTTTACGCTATTCGCCTCGGAGGCATTGTAGATCGTGCCGATGGTTTTGGCAGAGGGCAGCGTTTGACGAATGAGATCCACCATGTCTTGTACGGGCGGGAAGGATCCGATGCCGGTGACGTTTGCCAGATGGTTTGTCAACGATTTGCCAGCGCCGGCGGCTACGGGGTCGGAACAATAGGTGAACACGACCGGCTTACGTTTGATAAAGCCACAGGCGGTGCTGATGACCGGCGTGCTCATCGGCAAAATCACGTCCAAATCGGAGCTGTCAAAATTTTGAAGCATCGCGGGGATATTGATAATTTCGCCCTGGGCGTGTGTTCTCCGCACCTCGAGATTTTTGCCTTCCAAAAAGCCCTGGTCGCGCAGGCCATCGAATATGCCTCGGATGCAGGCCTCGGCTCCTGCCTCAGGAGCGAAGTAGGCGAGGCCGATCTTGTAAATGCGGCCGGGCTGCGGTTGGCTTGCCTGCGGGGCTGGTCGGCGCGTGGTCGGCAGGTTCGTCTCTGTGGTGCTAATCCATCCAGCCGCACGCTGGTGCAGCGCCGGGGAGATTTTCCATGTGCCTCGCAGGGATGCTGTCACCGTTTCATTGAGTAGGAGTTTTTCCGCAACCAGATTTTCAACTGGCACTTGGGCCGGGTCCTTGCCGTCGAGAACATCGGCGGCTAGCTGCCCGACTGCGCGGCCAATTTCCTCGTAATTAGCGCCCAGATCGAAAATCGCGCCTTGCTTGACGTTGGGTGGCAGCGCGGTGAAAACCGGAATCTGGGCGCGCCGGCAAGCCGCAATGATCATGTCCGAGGCAATGGAGATGGTGATGTCACCACTGATCCAGACCGCCTCAACGCCGCGGGAAATCAGGGAGTTCACCGCTTCGAGAGCGGCGGTGCTGTTCTCTGCGTTTGCTTCGACCAGGGTGATGCCAAGGTCCGCGCAAACCTTTCGAGCAATCTTTGTCTGCGCCAGTGAATTGGCCTCTGCGGGATTCCACGCCAGCCCCACGGTCTTGAGTCCGGGGCACATCTCGCGCGCAGTGGCGAAAATTTTGGCCACCGGCTGGATCGATCCGTAGCCTGTCAGATACGGGGGGTGAATCGCATGATTCGTTGGGTCGATGCCAACGCCCGCACTGTAGGGATCGCTCACGAGGCCGAAGACGTGTGGCGTGTGGCGGCCGAACTTGTTGGCGTTGGCAATGGTCTGGAGCGAGACCGTGCTAGCGCTGAGGATCAAATCGTATCCGCCGCTGGTGACCTCTTTCGCGATGGCATTGGCGGTGCCAATATCTGCCTCCGCATTGTAACGCTTAATTTGAAGGCGGCCACCCTCCTTGTAACCGCGTTCGGCGAGTGCTTCGAGAATGCCGACCACCCCGTCATCCAAAGGCGGAATTGAAGCATGTTGAACGAGTGCTACTTTGATGACCTTATCGGCCGCTTTGCCCGCCGCTGGCTGTGCCTTAGAGTAATGGCGCGAACCGCGGTCGGTATAGAGCAACACTCCAGCCGCTAGGGTGATCAATCCAACGCCAAGGAGTAGCCGCTTTAAGGTGTCGAACATCAGTTTTAATTGCTGCAGTGGTGAGAGCGCTTAGGACTCATAAGTTTTCTGCCGCGCCAGCAGATAGGCATCCAGTTCGGCTTGGTCGCGGAAGATGCTCATGTCTGGCAAGCTGCCCATGATGTCGAAAACTTCTTTGATCTGTGGCTGCAGGTTGACGAAGGAGACCCGGCCGGCATGCAGCTTCTGTTGTTTGGCAGCGGTAAAGAAAAGCCGAATGCCGGAGCTAGTGACGTATTTCAGATTGGCTAAGTCAAAGATTAACTGCGGTGGCTTGGCGGCGAGCGCGGTCGTCAGTTGCGCTTGCAAATTTGCTACGGTGGAGTTGTCGAGGTTGCCGTCGAGCGCCAAAGTGGTCTCTTTTGTGCCGGCAGTGTTGGCTTTCTGGCTAAGTTTGATGTTTAAGGTGCTCATATTTGATTGCTAGTTCGATGGGGGCATTTGGCTGTAACGGTTCTATGAAAGTGGCAGGATGCACATAACAAACGCGGCCGCGCAATTCAAAAGTCTGTAAATTCATAGGGCGTTAAACTGAGGGTGGGTTTTGGATTTCCATGTTTAGGTAAATTTTTCCTGTTTCCCAATCGTCGCTGGTTTCGCATAGGAGCGCGGTGATGAGGCGCAGGAGGGATAGTTCGTTGGGGAAGACGCGAGCGACGCGGGTGCGGCGTTTGAGTTCTTGGTTGACGCGTTCCAGTGCA
>CAINDH010000234.1 GCA_903847285.1 uncultured Verrucomicrobia subdivision 3 bacterium
ACGAATGGTTCCGTCGGCGAATTTCAAACGGGACCGTTCACATTTGCACCGGGCACGGTGACGAATCTCGGAACCTTGACGTGGACTGTCCCGCACGCGGGCAGCCAGGTGTTATGGGAAATCGGCTATCCGGATCGCACGGCGGCGAAGTTCCGGCACGGCGACGAGTATGGCATTCCCGGATTGTGGCTGCGCTTCACGAACGAATTCTCCAATCCGCTGGAATATTATATCGCCAGCAACAATTGGGCGACGGCGTTCAACTTCTGTCAGACGATCGATTTCATGTCCACTGCACCGTGGAAATGGCATTTGAATTTTAATCTGCCGAGCGTGAAGCAGGGAACCTATTGGTTGAACATTGCCTACGCGGCGGCAGATTCCATTCAGGTCATCCGTGTGAACAACGACAGCGGCATCGTGAAAACGTTCCGCCCCGATAACGGCACGCCCAGCGGCGACACGTATCTGCGCGAGGGCGTCCATAGCAAATACACCGTGGCCCATGTGCCGATCCCTTCGACGTTGCTGAACGTTGGCGCGAATGTCATCACGCTCGACCAGGAATATCACAGCGATCACGGCCGCGTTTCGTTCATGTATGACTATGTGAATTTTGAAGCGCCCCTGCCGCAATTGACCTGGCGCGGCGATGGCGCGGTGAACAGTTGGGATCTCGGGCTGGCCGCAAACTGGTTTGATGGCAGCGGCTTCGTGACGTTCAGTGACTTGAATCCGGTGATCTTTGACGACACGGGCTCAGTGAATCCGGCGGTCACTCTCGCGGGGGCATTGCAGCCCGGTTCCATTGTAGTCGATGCGGATAAGGACTACACGTTCAATGGCGGGAATCTGTTTGGCAATATTCCCCTCGTGAAAACCGGCACCGGCACTTTGACGGTCAACAACACGAATTCCTTCAGCGGCGGCACGACAGTCAGTAACGGCACGTTGTTGGTCAACGGCGTGCTGGCCAGTGCCGTGAATGTGATCAATGGCACTTTGGGCGGCAGCGGAATCGTCGCCGCCGAGGTCGCGAGTTGGTCGGGCGCGACGCTTGCCCCCGGTCAGCCCGGTTTGCCCGGGACTTTCACTATCGCCAATTCGCTCGCGCTCACCAACATCACGGACACCAATGACGAAACCATCGCGACCTATTATACCGTCACCAACGATCTCTCCCTGACTAACAACAATCTGTCATTTCACTTCGGCGCGAATATAAATATTGGCGGCGGCGTGAATGATTTGATCCAGTTGAATGGCGGCATCCTCACGCTCGCCGGCACGAACACGGTTTTCCCTCAACTGACCTCCGGCGCGTTGACCAATGGCATTTACACGCTCATCACTGGCGGTAGCGCGACTGTTGGCGCGTCCACGAATCTTGTGTGGAACGGCCCGACAACCAGCACAAGACAGACTTACACCCTCGACACATCGCTGACCGGTTCCATTCGATTGTTGATCACTAACAACATCGGCGTGCCCCCGCTCGCCGGTTCGTCGCTCATCTGGCGTGGCACCAATGGGAGCGTCTGGGATCTGGCGACGACCACAAATTGGTCGAACGGCGGCAACGCGGATGAATTTTTCAATTTCGATGCGGTCACGTTCAATGACAGTTCCACCAACGGCAACATCGCGATTGCTGGAAACATTCAGCCCGTCTGGGTGCTGGTCACTAACACCGCGCGCACTTATCTATTTAGCGGCGGACCGCTCGGCGGCACCGCGACGCTCATCAAGAGTGGCTCGGGAATCCTGCAGATCACCAACACCCACAGTTATTCCGGCGGCACCATCCTCAATGCCGGAACTTTGCAGGTGAACGACCTGTCGGGGCTCGGCGGCGGCACCATCACCTTGAACGGCGGATTGTTGAAATCTACCACCACTTTGGCAAATTCGTTTTCGCCAACCAACGACTTCATCATTCCCGCCAGCGCAACAGCGGCAATCGCCACCGCCAATCGTTTCTCGCCGAGCGGACGGTTGCTCGGCAGCGGCGTGCTGACCATCACGAATGCGTCTTCCCAAAATCGCTGCGATCTACGGGGCATTTGGAACAGTTTTGCGGGCACGCTGAATTTTATCGGGACCACCGGCAACAACGGCCTGCGGTTCGTGAATCAAGGCGGCTCGTTCAGCGGATTCGACAACGCGAATGTTTATTTCGATGGCATTATCACCGACCCCGTTTTGTTTTCCAGCGGACTCATCATCAACCTCGGCGCACTGTCCGGCACGTCCACGGCGATTTTGAAAGGGGCCTCGTTGGGCGGCTCGACGGGAAATTTCACGACTTACTCCATTGGTGCGCTGGGTTTGAACACCACCTTTGCTGGCAGTTTTCAGGATGGAACGGCGGGCAAGGCCATTTTGATCAAAGTCGGCACGGGAACGCTCACCCTGTCGGGCAACAATACTTACAGCGGCGCGACGACGATCAGCAGCGGGACTTTACAAATCGGTGCGGGCGGAACCTCCGGCAACCTCGGCACGAACACGATCTTGAATTCCGGCACGCTGGCCTTTAATCGCAGTGATGCGGTAAATGACTCCGCTTTGAGCCTGATCAGCGGCGGCGGCAACTTTGCTCAGAGCGGTTCCGGAACCTTCACCTTCACCAAGTCACAGCCTTACACGGGTCCGACGCTCATCAAGGCTGGCACGCTTGCGCTCTCTGGAAGCGGCGCCATCGCCAACAGTGCCAATATCAATCTTGCCTCCGGTGCGCTCTTCGATGTCAGCGGCACGACCTCGGGAAATCTTTCGCTCGCCAGCGGGCAGACCTTGTCCGGCCACGGTGCGGTGAAGGGAAATATAATTGTCAGCAGCGGGGCGACGCTTGCTCCGGGAAATTCTATCGGCAATTTGATTTTCAGCAATTCGCTCACGCTCAACGCCGGTGGCACCACGATCATGGAACTCTCTCATTCCCCGCTGACCAACGACGTTGCGCGCGTATTGGGCGCGCTCACGAACGGCGGCGTTTTGCTGGTCACCAACTCTGGCGCATTCGGGCCGCTCGCTGCGGGCGACAGCTTCAAACTTTTCAACGCGGGAACTTACAGCGGCACGTTCGCGAATGTCGCTTTGCCATCGCTGCTGCCCGGACTGGCGTGGAACACCAACTCGTTGAATTCTGCGGGGCTGCTATCCGTCATCAGCATTGTCCCGAGGATCAATACAGTTGTGACCGCGGGAAACAACTTGATCCTACGCGGCAATGGTGGATTGCCGAACGGGCACTATTATGTGCTGGCGGCTACGAATCTGGCGACCCCCATGGCTAACTGGTCGCGCGTTGCGACGAATGTTTACGATGCGGGCGGCAATTTTAATGTCACCAACGTGATGACTGCCGGCAACCCGCAGCGGTTTTATTTATTACAACTGCCTTGAGATGCCGTTCCTTTTTGTGTCTTGGCCTCACGCGGTTTCATCGCTAAATTTTGGGCATGATCAATCACGGTCTTCTCAATCCGCAAATCCTCTCGCTGCTGGCCCGCGTGCGCCATACCAACGCCCTCGTCATTGCCGATCGGGGCTTTCCCTTCTGGCCGATGATCGAGACAGTGGATATCTCCGTCGTGGACAATCTGCCGACGGTCTTGCAACTCATTGCTGCCGTGCGCGCGAACCACACTTTCACCGAGGCGTATCAGGCGGCGGAGTTCTTGAAGAATAATTCACCCGCCACGCGCGCAAAATTCGCCGCCGCTCTAAAGGGCGTTCCCACGAAATACGAGCCGCATGTGGATTTCAAGAAACGCATACCGCACGCTATCGGCCTTATCCGCACCGGCGACACCACGCAGTATGCGAATACGATTTTGGTTTCGGGCTGAAACAGTTATTGAACCGCGAAATACGCGAAAAGAAATCCTGAATTCAGCCGCTTGTTTTTAGTTCGCGTATTTCGCATGGTTCGCGGTTAAAATTTTCCTATGAAACGACAACTCCGCGTGGGCCTGTTCGGCATCGGCCTCGACACTTACTGGCCGCAATTCAAAGGGCTCAAGCCCCGCCTGGAAGGCTATGTGCGCACGGTCCAGAAAAAACTGGAACGTCCCGGCGTTGAGGTCGTGAACCTCGGGCTGATTGATAATCCGGTGAAAGCGCTGGAAGCGGGACACCAATTCCGCGAGGCGGATGTGGACGTGATTTTTCTGCATGTCACGACCTATGCGCTGTCGTCCACCGTGCTGCCTGTGGTGCAGCGCGCCAAAGTTCCGGTCATCATTCTGAACCTCGCGCCCGAAGCCGCCATTGATTACGCAAAGTTTAATCGCATGGGCGATCGCACCGCGATGACCGGCGATTGGTTGGCGTTCTGTGCGGCGTGCCCCGTCCCGGAAATCGCCAACGTCTTCAATCGGGCGGGCATTTATTTTCATCAGGTGACGGGGATGTTGAACGATGATCCGGTTTGCTGGAATGAAGTGGATGCGTGGATTGAAGCCGCGCGAGTCGCGCACACGATGTTTCATAACCGGCTCGGGTTGATGGGACATTATTACGGCGGGATGTTGGACATTTATTCCGATACGACACTGCAATGCGCGACGTTTGGCGGCCACTTGGAGATATTGGAAGTGGACGAACTCGCCGCGCTACGCCGCAAGGTGTCGGCGAAACTGATTCAAGAGCGCGTGGCCAAGTTCAAAAAAGTTTTTGCGGTCCAGAAAGATTGTTCGCCAGCGGAGTTGGAACGTGCGGCCCGCACTTCCGTGGCGCTCGACCGCCTCGTTAAAGAGCACGACCTCGGTTCGCTGGCGTATTTTTACAACGGCACGGGTAACGCCGAGAACGAGGACGCCATCAGTTCCATCATTCTGGGAAATTCCCTGCTGACCGCGCGCGGGATTCCCGTGGCCGGCGAATATGAAGTGAAGAACGCGCAGGCCATGAAGATCATGGACACCTTCGGCGTCGGCGGCTCGTTCACGGAATATTACGCGATGGATTTTGCCGACGATGTGGTGCTGATGGGTCACGACGGGCCGGGTCACATTGCGATTGCCGAAGGTAAAACCAAGGTGCGTCCATTGAAAGTGTATCACGGCAAAGTGGGCCGGGGACTCTCGGTGGAGATGTCCGTGAAACACGGCCCGGTGACATTGCTTTCGGTCGTCGAGACTGCCGACGGCAAACTAAAATTGCTGGTCGCCGAAGGTGAATCGGTTGCCGGCCCGATTCTGGAGATCGGCAACACGAACAGCCGCTACCGTTTCAGCATTGGCGCCCGGAAATTTGTGAATGACTGGAACGCGCACGGCCCGGCGCATCATTGCGCGGTGGGCGTGGGCCACATCGCGGACAAGATCGACAAGCTCGGCAAGTTGCTGGGCGTGGAAGTGGCGCGGGTCTGTTGAAAAAACCTTCCCCGCCCAACGCAATAAACCATGCCTGTTCCCGCCGCACCTCAAGTTGTTCCCGACGTTGCTCATGCGGCGGACGAGGCGAGTGAATTGGAGTCGGGTTACCTTGTCATCTGCTGGGATGATCCGGTGAATCTAATGGATTATGTCACTCACGTCTTTCAAGTCGTTTTCGGCTGGGAACGAAAGAAAGCCGAGAAGCACATGCTGGAAGTCCACAACCACGGGAGGAGCATGCTGATTCGCGACAGCCTGGAGAAGGCGGAATTCTACGTTCACCAGTTGCAGAAATACACCTTGAACGCCACGCTGGAGCGCGACCGCAAATGAAATTCCTGCGACATGATGGCGAGAGGTTTTTGCTGGAGTTCGGTCACGAAGAAAAGGCGTTGCTCCTCCACTTGCTCTCGCTGTATCCCCTCGTGCCGGAATCGCATCACCAATTGACGAAGGATAAAAAGCTTCCGCACCGCGCGGAGAACCAGCAATTGCTGGGAGAAGCACTTGCGGCGCAACGCGGACAGAACATGAAGGAAATTCTCACGCTCATCCATGATCCGGGTCGCTTCACCGAGTCCGGCGATGTCAGCCAGGTCACTTTCACTCGCGGCGAATTGGAGTGGTTGTTGCAAGGCATCAACGATGTGCGCGTCGGCTGCTGGATTGCCCTCGGCTCGCCCGGTTACGAAACAAAAAAGAAAACGCGGCCAGACAAAGAGGCGTTGCGGCACATGATGTTCATGGAACTGGCCGGGGCGTTTGAGATGTTTTTCCTCGGCGTCATCAACGGCGCAGTGCCGGCCGAGGAATGATTTATGCCGGTGAGGTTGAGCCAGCAGCTTTGGTTCCCGGACGCAACGCAAGCCGATGCCGACGGACTGGTGGCGGTGGGTGGGGATCTTTCGCCGGAGCGGTTGCTGCTGGCATATCGCAGCGGAATCTTTCCCTGGAGCATCGATCCCATCACGTGGTGGTCGCCTGACCCGCGCGGAGTGATGCCGCTGGAGGAATTTCACGTTTCCGAAAGTCTTGGAAAATTACTGCAACGTTGCCCGTATGAAGTCACGGTGGATAAAGCTTTCCGGGAAGTCATTACTGCCTGCGCCGCGCCCCGGCCAAAGCGCGGCGGGGTTTGGATCTCGGCTGAATTCATCGCGGCCTACACGCGGCTGCATGAACTTGGCCACGCGCACAGTGTCGAGTGCTGGCAGGATGGCCGATTGGTTGGTGGGATTTATGGCGTGGCGGTCGGCGGATTGTTTGCCGGCGAATCCATGTTCCATCGATCGGACAACGCCTCCAAAGTTGCGCTGGCCAGACTGGTAGTTCATTTGCGCGACCGTAATTTTTCTTTGTTCGACATCCAAATGGTCACGCCCGCAACCCAGCCGTTTGGCGCCAAAGAAATTTCCCGCAGCGACTATCTCAATCGGCTCGCGGTGGCGACGGCACAGTCCGCCGCGTTCTGACAAAAAATCTCGGCAAGGCGCGCATTTTTTGACACCGTCAAGCAAATCACAAATGTTGGTGGCGACCGATCGCGGGAACCGCCACGCGATTACGGCATGAAGCAAATTTCCATCGGTGTCATTGGCGCAGGATGGTGGGCGACCTTTGCCCATCTCCCGGCGGTGCTATCGCATCCGGCCGCAAAACTTGTCGCCATCCAGACGCTCAATGGCGAACAGGCGGAAAAAATTGCGAGGGACTTCGGTGGAGTCCGCGCCTTCACGGAAGTGGAGGCATTGCTCGCGCATCAACCGCTTGATGCCGTCATCGTGGCTTCCACGCCGAACGTCCACTTCACCCAAGCCCAAGCCGCCCTCGAACGTGGGCTTCATGTGCTGGTGGAAAAGCCGATGACATTCACGGTTGCCCAGGCGCGGGAATTGGTAGAACTGGCCGCGCAGAAGAACGTGCAGTTGCTCATCAGTTGCCCGTGGCATTTCACGCGGCATGGCATCGAGGCGCGGCGGTTGATCCAATCCGGTGTGCTTGGCGAGATCAATATGATTTCCGTGCTGATGACGAATCCGATCGACCAGTTGTTGCGCGGCATCAACACGTCGCCTACGCACGGCTTGGACAAAGTTTATATCGAGCCGGGACACGGCTCTTACAATGATCCAGCCATTGCCGGCGGCGGGCAGATTTACTGTCAGGTGTCGCACGCGGCGGCATATCTGACGTTCCTCACCGGACTACGCCCGGCGGAAGTTTTTGCCAGGTTTGACTGCGATGGTTCCCCGAACGACCTCTACAACGCGCTGACCATCACGCTCGAAAATGGCGCACTCGTTTCGTTGGCCAGCACCGCGGCTACGCCATTGACGGAAAAGAATTACGAAGTGCGTGTTTTTGGCAGCCAAGCCATTCTCCAATTGGAATTGTGGTGCGGCACGATGACGCTCACGGATTTTGCAAACCAACGGACTGAATTCAAGCCGCTCGCGGAAAATGAAATCTATCCGTCCCAGTCGCCTGCGTTAAATTTCATCGAGGCGATTCTTGAGAAAGTCCCGAACGGCTCGCCGGGTGAACTCGGCCTGGCTTCGATGGAAATCATAGAGGCCGCTTGTGCCTCGGCGCGGAGTAATCGACCGGAAAAAATCCGCGCCATTTCAGCGGCTCGCTGATTGGCTTCGCCTTGTAGATTGATTGCGTCCAAACTCAAATCCATGAAAAGAATCATCTGTCTGTCCGTAGTTCTGTTCGGGCTGACACAGCTTCAAGTTTCCAGTGCCGGTTCGGCAGTCCGCGCCGTCATTCCCGCTCTCTCTGCAGGCCGGCTCGTCGAGACGAATGTGATGCGGCAGATTTACGATGAGGTGAGAACGCCGTTCAAATACGGCGTGGTGCTGAAGGGCGCCGGCACGAACGAACTGGTGGATTGCCCCAGCATTTTCCGCAGCGGCAAACATTGGTTCATGATGTATGTCGCCATCACGAACAAAATCGGCTACCAGACTTTTCTCGCACAGAGCGACGACTTGCTGCACTGGGAAAAGCTGGGAAAAATTCTTTCCTTCACCCCCACGAACCAGTGGGACGCTTGGCAGGCAGACGGTGGAATTGCTTTATGTGATTACCGCTGGGAAGGCACACACGAGCTGGAAAAATTCGACGGCAAATACTGGCTCACCTACATCGGCGGCGCGAAGCAGGGTTACGAGACTGACCCGCTTTCCCTCGGCGTGGCGTGGACAAAATCAACGGCGAAAATAAAAGAGTGGAACCGGCTCGCAGAAAATCCCGTGCTCGCGCCGAAGCAGCCGGATGCGCGTGGTTTTGAAACCAAGACGCTCTACAAAAGCCAGATCATCCACGACGAGGCGCAATCGCTCGGCTGGCCGTTCGTGATGTTTTACAACGCGAAATACAAAAACGGCTATGAACAGATCGGCATGGCCGTCTCCAGCGATATGAAAAACTGGAGTCGTTACGGGACCAACTCAGTCATCGTCAATGGCGAGGCCAAGCAGAACGGCATCAGCGGCGATCCGCAGATTGTGAAGCTGGGCGATGTGTGGACGATGTTTTATTTCGGCGCGGGCTGGCAGCCAAAAGCCTTCGACACGTTTGCCTGCTCCTACGATCTGGTTCACTGGACGAAATGGGAAGGCGCAAACCTAATCGAACCCAGCGAGCCCTACGATAAAACCTACGCGCACAAACCGTGGGTGGTGAAATGGAATGGCGTGGTCTATCACTTCTACTGCGCCGTGGGTGAGGAGGGGCGAGTCATCGCCGTGGCGACGTCGAAGGATTTGAAAAACATTCCGGCGGCGCGTTGACCACAGTCAGCAAACCATGCTGGTGGTCTTGCAATAGCGGCTTGGTCTTTGGGTGGTGTTTTTCGCGCTGCGAAAAACCCGTCGCCGAGCGCA
>CAINDH010000235.1 GCA_903847285.1 uncultured Verrucomicrobia subdivision 3 bacterium
CATCCGGTTCACGATCGCTTCATCGGCGATGGCGCGGAACATCCGGGGTTTGGGATTGCCCGGTTGCGGGTGCCAAGTCACACCGCCGAGCTCGCAGAAACCAAAGCCCATCTTTTCCCACGCGGGAACGGCGGCGGCGTGTTTATCCATACCCGCCGCGAGACCGACGGGATTGGGAAATTGGAGCCCGAACACTTCCACCGGCAATTTCGGCGCACCGTAAAACCCGCCCATCATGCCGCAGGCGAGCCGGCTACGGCTGGCCAACGCGACTTGTCGCAAAGCGAAGTTATGCGCGCGCTCGGCGTCCGATTCAAAGAGAAACGGGCGAACCAAATTTCGATAAGGCCAGCCCATTTTGTTTTAGTGGCGGACCGACTGCCCGTTGGCTGCCCCGTTCGTTTTACCCTTGGAGCGGCTCAAGATTTTTCGATACGTCGCCAATGCCAGCAACGGCCAAGCATTGCGGTAGATGTCGTATTTCAAATAGAACACCTTCGGGAAACCCGTGCCGGTGGTCTCGTGTTCTGTCCACGAGCCGTCCGGATTCTGCGTGCGGGCGAGGTATTCGATGCCGCGTTTGAGCGCGGGATTTTCCGGGTCGTCGAACGCGCACAAGCCCATGACTGCCCACGCGGTCTGGGAAGCGGTGCTGGGACCGCGACCTTTGAAAACCGGATCGTCGTAAGTGTTGCAACGTTCACCCCAGCCGCCGTCTTCGTGCTGGACGCTTTCTAGCCAGGCGCGGGCGCGCTGCAGCCACGGCTGGTTCATGTTCAACTTCATCGCGCGCATCCCGCGCAAGACCTGCCACGTCCCATAGATGTAATTCACACCCCAGCGGCCATACCACGAACCATCGGCCTCTTGCTGTTTGCGGATGTATTTCAGCGCTTCCTTCACCTGCGGATGGTCGGTGCTGAAATTTTCGTAGCCGAGCAATTCCAAGATGCGCGCGGTGATGTCGGCACATTCTGGATCGAGCATGGCGTTGTGATCGGCGAAGGGAACTTTTTCGAGGATGTTGTTCGTGCAATCCTTGTCGAACGCCGCCCAGCCGCCGTCTTTGCATTGGAAAGTCAGCATCCAATTCATGCCGCGCCGGAAACATTCATCGCGCTTGGCCGGATCCCTCGTGGGGATCTGCCGTAACGCCAGCAGCACCATCGCCGTGTCGTCCACGTCGGGATTCCATTTGTTCGCGTATTCGAACACCCAGCCGCTCGGCTCCACTTTCGCGGGATTCTTGTGGACCCAATCCCCGGCGAATCGGATTTCCTTGTCCATCAGCCATTCGGCGGCTTTGACGAGCTGAGGATGTTCCACCGGCAATTCCGATTCCGCCAGACACATCAACACGATCGCCGTGTCCCATACTGGCGAGAAACACGGTTCGATGCGGACGCTATCAGCGGTCTCGTGTTCCAATTTCTTCAACTCATGAGCCGCGCGGACCACCTGCGGGTGATCATCCGGATAACCAAGGCATTTGAGCGCGATGAGCGAATTCAGCATCGCCGGGAAAATCGCCGCCAAACCATCCGAGCCTTCAAAACGTTCCAGCATCCAGCGCTCCGCCTTGCGCAAAGCCGGTTTGCGGAACGGATGCAGCCCGCGCCGCGCGAAACGTTCCGCGAACTTGTGCAGGCGGTCCAGCCACAGGAAAAAATTCCGCAGCGTGAACCGTTGC
>CAINDH010000236.1 GCA_903847285.1 uncultured Verrucomicrobia subdivision 3 bacterium
CCGCATCGTGACCGAAACGCTCGCGGGCCAATACCATTCCGTCTTCAAGGGCCAGGGAATGAACTTCGACGAGGTGCGCGAATACCAGCCCGGCGACGACGTGCGCGCGATTGACTGGAACGTCACCGCGCGGATGAACCATCCGTTCATCAAGAAGTTCGTCGAGGAACGCGAACTCACGCTCATGCTCGTCGTGGACGTGAGCGGCTCGGGCCTGTTCGGTTCGCGCGACCAGTCCAAGCGCGAACTCGCCGCCGAGATCGCCTCCGTGCTCGCCTTCTCCGCCATCCGCAACAATGACAAGGTCGGGCTGATTCTGTTTTCCGACGAGGTGGAGAAATTTATTCCGCCGCGCAAAGGCCGTAGCCACGTCTTGCGCGTCATCCGCGAAGTGCTGTTCTTCGAGCCGAAGCGGCGCGGGACGGATTTGAATCAGGCGTTGGAATTTTTGCTGCGGGTGCAATCCCACAAGGCGATTGCAGTGGTCATCTCGGATTTCATCGGCTCGCCTGCCGCACCAAGGCGCGGTGAAAGGCGCTCACGCTCGCAGATGATGTTGCTGGAATCGCTCGCACAATCCGCGTCCACGATGTTGAAGCAGGCGAACCGCAAGCATGACCTTGTGGCGGTGCAAGTCACCGATCCGCGCGAACTGGAATTGCCGGACTTGGGCCGGCTCGTTTTTCAGGACGCCGAGACGGGCGAGATCGTGGAGGTGAACACCAGCGACGTGCGCAAGCGTGCGGCGTTCGCTGACCGACAGGCGAAGTCGCAGGAGCAACTGGCGCGGCTGTTCCGCAAGTCGGGCATTGACGCGATCCAGTTGCGCACCGACCAGCCGTATGGCGTGACACTGGGAAGATTTTTTGAGACGCGTGAGAAACGGAGGCTGCGCGGATGATCACTAACGCATCGCCACAAAATATCGCCGCCGCCACCGACATCCGCGACATCAAGCCGCCGATTGAGATTTCGGACGGGATGGTTTGGCTTTGGTGGGGACTGATTGTATTCGCACTGGCGGTCGCGGCGTTTTTGTGGTGGCGCTGGCTGAAGAATCGCAAGCTGAACATCGTGCTGCCGCCGCCGATTCCGCCGCACGTCCGAGCGAAACAAAAACTAGCTGAGGCGCTCGCGCTCATCTCGCAGCCGAAGCCATTTGTCATCGCCGTGTCGGACACCGCGCGTGCTTACTTGGAGGAGCGCTTCAATTTCCGCGCCCCGGAACGAACGACGGAGGAATTCTTGCGCGAGTTGGGCGGGACAAAGTTGTTATTTCCAGAGCAGAAGGAAAGTCTCGGAGATTTTCTGGAGAGCTGCGACCTGGTGAAGTTCGCCAAATACGAGCCCGGTGAAATTGAATTGCGCGGACTGCACGGCTCGGCGTTGCGGTTGATTGAAGAAACGACGCCAAAAGAAAAAGCGGAAACAGAATGACCTTTGCGCATCCATGGCTGTTGTTGCTGCTCTTGCTGTTGCCAGTGCTGGCGTGGCTCAAGGGCAAGCGCGGCGCGCCGCCGGCGTTCGTGTATTCCTCGGTGCAATTGGTGCGCTCGATGCAAAACATCAGCCGCTCGCGTTTCGGTGGATTTTTGGGCGCGCTGCGGTGGTTGGTGCTGACGTTGTGCATCGTGGCGCTCGCGCAACCTCGCCTCGTCAAGAGCACGACGGAAGTGAAGGCCAGCGGCGTGGATATCGTCGTGGCTCTCGATATGTCGGGCAGCATGGTTTCGGAAGATTTTGAAGTCAAAGGCGAGCGCGTGAACCGCTTCAACATGGCTCGCACAGTGTTGAAAGGATTCATTGATAAACGCCCAAATGATCGTATCGGCTTGGTGCTGTTCGCGTCGCAGGCGTTCATCGCCACGCCGCTGACGCTGGATCATGATTTTCTACACGAGAATCTTGACCGGTTGGAGATTGGTGCGATTGAGCAGAATTCCACCGCCATCGGCGATGGTCTGGGCACAGCGGTGAACCGGTTGCGCGACCTGAAAGCGAAAAGCAAGATCGTGATCTTGATGACGGACGGCGTGAATAACGCGGGCAAGTTGCAGCCGTTGCTGGCGGCGGAAGCGGCGAAGTCGCTCGGCGTGAAAGTTTACACGGTCGGCATCGGCATGCGCGGTCAGGCGCCCATGCCGGCGCGGGATATGTTTGGGCGCAAGGTTTACCAGATGATGGCGGTGGATGTGGACGAGGACACGCTGCAAAAAATTGCCGATGGCACCGGTGGAAAATATTATCGCGCCGACAACGCGGAAAAATTTCTGAAAATTTACGCGGAGATCGACAAGCTGGAGAAGACGGAGGCGAGCGTAAAAAAATACACGCAGTTCAAAGAGCTGTTCCCGTGGATCATAGCCGCCGCGCTGGCGCTGCTGCTGATTGAACAGGTGTTGGGCCAAACAACATTCCGGAGGCTGCCATGAGATTTGAACATCCACAGATGCTTTGGCTGTTGTTGGCGGTGCCGCCGGTGCTGGCGCTGTTCTTTTTTTGGAGCGAGGAGATCAGGCGTCGTCTGCTCACGCAGTTTGTCGACCAGCGGCTATTGGCGCAGTTGACCGTCGGACTTTCGCCGACGCGCCGGAAATGGAAATACATTCTGGTGCTTTTATCCGTCGCCTTGTTGATCATCGCCATCGCGCAGCCGCAAAATGGTTTTGATCTGGAAGGAGTGCAGCAAAACGGATTGGACGTCGTGGTGGCGGTGGATACGTCAAAATCCATGCTGGCAACGGACATCGCACCGAACCGCCTCGCGCGCGCAAAGTTGGCAGCCCTCGAACTCATGCAGACGGCGAAAGCGGACCGGCTTGGTCTCGTGGCGTTCGCTGGCGATGCGTTTCTGCCGTGCCCGTTGACGATTGATGACACGGCATTCTCGCAAAGCGTGCAGGCGTTGGATGTAAATTCCATTTCGCAGGGCGGCACGGCCATCGCCGCAGCGATAGACACGGCGCTCGCGACGTTCAAAGAGAAGAGCCACCACAAGGCGCTCGTGATTTTCACCGACGGTGAGGACAACGACGAGGGCGCGCTGGCGGCGGCGGAAAAGGCAGCCAAGGTAGGTTTGAAAATTTTCACCATCGGTATCGGTTCAGCCGAGGGATCATTGGTCACAATAAAAGATGCAAACGGCAATTCCGATTACGTCCGCGATGACAAAGGGCAGGTGGTGAAGTCGAAGCTGAATGAAAAACTATTGCAGGACATTGCGGCGGCCACGGAGGGGTTCTATCTGCCGCTGCGTGGTGCAGATACCATCGCCACACTTTACGAACGCGGCCTCGCGCCGATGCCGAAGTCCGAGGGGAAAGAAAAGCTGGTGCGGCATTATCACGAGCAGTTTTACTGGCCACTGTGTGCGGCGTTCTTATTGCTACTGGCAGAATTTTTTTTGCCGGAGCGCGTGCGGAAAAAGAGGCCTGAAGCCAACGGTCAGCCTGGTGCCTGACGCAGTTGAGCTTGTGATGCACACAACCGCGACGGTGGTTAATCAGCTTGGCTGCTGACAACGACCTTGAGCGCAGTCGTCTTGCCCGGAGCGAGGGAAATTTTGTTCTGCTTCACATTGCCGGATTCCACACAAAGCATTTGTGCGTGCTCGGCGGGGTCAAAGTCATCCGGCAATTTTTGCGTCGTCCACGGATTCCAAACGACGGTGGATTTAGAATTCGATTTTTCCACGCGGATGGTGCGCTTGAGAATTTCATCGCGAATTTCCACGGAGGCAACGGTGTCAACGTAGGTGCGGTTGGTCTCCCGGCTGATTCGAATCGGAATATGTTCTGCTGGGCGGGGCACGCCGTTGTCGCCCTCCGCAAAATTCAAATACGCTGCGTCTTCTAAACCTTGCACGCTCACCCCGCCGATGTTGCCGACCTGGAAATAGGTGTGCAGGCAATTCTCAATTTCCAGAGTTTCACCACAAGAATCGTTGGTGGCGATTAAGTCCATTGTCAGCGTGTCGGCCACGGTGACAATGAATTCCGTCCGCAGATTTTTCCAGGCAGCACGGCTAGGTATCTGTGGCAACGCAAACTGCAAAGTCACTTTCCCGTCTGGCGTGGCGGAAGATTTTACCAGTTGCCATTCCGTGCTGCGCGCAAAGCCGTGCGATGGTTCGCCGTCGCGGTTGCCAAACCATGGGAAGCAGATCGGCACGCCGCCGCGAATTGCTTTTCCGGGCGCAAAGTAACTTTTTCGGCTCATGAAAATCAGCGGCGGCTCGCCGTTTTTCTGAAAGTGCGTGACGTGCGCACCGTTCAGATAAATTTCCGCTTTGCTCCACGGTGTGCTGATTTTGAGCATCGATAATCCGCCTAGGCCTACGGTTTTTTCCGCTTGGGAGGGATATGGGGAAGGCATAATTTGTATGGCAGTTTAGTCGCGAGCGGACCGAACTTGAATCATTTTTCCTCAGAAAATACGGTTCGGCCTGTGGCTGTTAAATCCAGTCATAAAAATCCTTGTCCGAATCTAGTCATCGAACGCCCTTGCCAAGCAGTAACGTTTTTTTATCTTGCATCTGGCAATTGAATAACTCTTATGAAACCTTATGTCTCGGTCATTTTCGCCGTCGCCTGCATCGTCCTAGCCATCGGGCTCTTTTTCACCAAGCAGAGCGCAACCTCACAGCGCGAAGCCGACACCGTAGTGATTAACGATTATTCTAACCGGCTCGACATGGCCACGATGCAGATTGTTGGCCGCGACGGCGCCCTGCTAAACTTATCCAACCGACTGGAGCAAACTTTGGTCGATACCGTTTCACTCTCCAATCAACTCTCAGCCGCCGCCAGCAGCCTCGCTCGCCACTCCGATTTATTCACTAACCTCACAGCGGAACTCACGGGTCTCAAGGCGGACAAAGTCACTCTGGAACACAGCGTGACTGATTTGAAAGACCAACTCGATGGTGTGAAGCAACAGTTCAGTGCGAGCCAAGCTAGTTTGAAAGAAACCAACAACGCCCTCATTGATACTCGGAAGCAGAACGCACTGATATCAGACCGACTTCGCCAAGATGTCGCCGAACGCCTGCTTGCGGAGCGTAAATTTGCCAACCCCGCTGAACTTCAATCCCAAATTAAAAAATTGCAAACAAACCCAACGAAGGAAATTTCACTCCAAAGCATCTACGCTGGCCTTGATGTGGAAGTTCGCTCCAATGGCACATTCCGCGTCCTGTCTGCCGATTGATTTGGCCCGGATTCACCCGAACAAATCCATCTGCGGCGCGGGCGCGAGTGACTTTAATTTTTCACGATCCTGCTGTTTGCGCGGCTGACGCACATTGCCTTCCGGCGTGAGTTCGGATTCTTCGAGGTTGCCGAGAATTTGTTTCGCGCGTTCCAAAACTTCCTTCGGCACACCGGCGAGGCGCGCCACTTGGATACCGTAACTTTTATCTGTGCCGCCTTCGACGATTTTGCGGAGAAACACGATGGAGTCTTTCCACTCGCGCACGGCGACGTTGAAATTCTTGATGCGCGGCAACCGCGCCGCCAACTCGGTCAGTTCGTGATAATGAGTGGCGAAGAGTGTTTTCGCGCCTACGGTATTGTGCAGATGCTCGACGATGGACCACGCGAGCGAGAGACCGTCGAACGTGCTCGTGCCGCGGCCGATCTCGTCCAGCACGATGAGGCTGCGTGGCGTGGCGTTGTTCAAAATATTCGCCGTCTCCGTCATCTCAACCATGAAGGTGGATTGACCGCGTGCAAGATCGTCGCTCGCACCGATGCGGGTGAAAATACGATCCACCAGATCAATCCGCGCCTCGGCGGCGGGAACAAAACTGCCTGTATGCGCCAGCAGCGTGAGCAGTGCGACTTGCCGGATGTAAGTGGATTTGCCCGCCATGTTCGGCCCGGTGATGAGGGCGATCTGCGTCTCGCGATTCAACACGGTGTCGTTCGGCACGAAGCGTTCCTCAACGATCTGTTGTTCCAACACCGGATGCCGTCCGTCGCGGATTTGCAGGACCGCTTCGTCGCCGATGTGCGGGCGGACATAGCCGTGCAACCGCGCCGTTTCAGCAAACGAAGACAAAACATCCAATTGCGCCAGCGCGGTGGCGGTCTGCTGGATGCGCGCCAATTGCGCGAGAACTTCTTCGCGCACGCGCTGGAACAGTTCGTATTCCAGCTTCACGCTGCGTTCTTCCGCGCCGAGAATTTTGCCCTCCATGTCTTTCAACTCAGGCGTGATGTAGCGCTCGCCGTTAGCGACGGTCTGCTTGCGGATGTAATGCGCGGGAACTTTATCGAGGTTCGACTTAGTGACTTCGATGTAATAACCAAATACGGAATTGAACCGCACTTTCAGCGAGCCGATGCCGGTGGCGGCGATTTCATCAGCCTGCAACTTGGCGATCCAATCTTTGCCGCCGCGTTGGGCGTTGCGAAGTTCGTCGAGGTTCGTGTCAAAGCCGTCGCGGATGAGTCCGCCTTCCTTGATGGCCAGCGGCGGCTCGTCCACGATGGCACGGGCGACCAGCTCGATGAGGTCGGGCGATTCGGTGAGTTGCGAATTCAACTCGTCAATCAAGGTGGGGCGGTGCTGCTGCGCCGCCCCGGCCACGTCCAACAAGGCAGAGCGGCAGCTCTGCCCTACCACGGCGAGCGTTTGTTTCAATCCCGGAATCTGCTCCAACGCAATCCGCAGCGCGACCAGATCGCGCGCATTCCCGCCGCCGCTGCTCAAACGACCGAGCGTGCGTTCGAGATCGCGCACGCTGGTGAGTTGCTGCCGGAAACTTTCCAGTGGCCCAGAATTTTCGATAAACGTCGCTACGGCTTCCTGGCGGCGAGCAATCGGCTCGACGGCGGCGAGTGGTTGCGAGAGCCAGCTTCGCAGCAGCCGCGCGCCCATCGGCGTGACGGTTTTGTTCAACGCGCCGAGCAGCGAGGAATTTCTCGGTGCATCGCGATGCAGCGGCTCGAGAATTTCCAGATGTCGCAACGTCGTGTAGTCGAGCGCGAGAAAATCCGTGCGACGATAAAATGAGATGCGCGTGAGATGCTTCACGTCGCGGCGCAGATGCTGCATGAGATAATGCAGCGCCGCGCCCGCCGCGCCCACCGCCGCGTTGCGATCTTTCAGTCCAAAACCGTCCAGCGTGGCGACGTTGAAATGTTCGCGCACCGTAAACACCGCCGTCTCTGGCGCGAACGTCCAGTCATCGTAACCGCTCAAGGCTTTAAACTCTTCGCGCAGCAGATCGCGCAGCCAGGTCGCTTCGCTCGGCAAAATGATTTCCGCCGGGCGCAGCCGCTCGAGTTCGGTCTGGAGCGCGGCGTCGGATTCCAGTTCGGTCGTGAGAAAATCGCCGGTGGTCAAATCCACGAGCGCGAGGCCGAAGATTTTTCCGCTGGGAAAAACGGATGCGAGAAAATTATTCCGCTCGGCGACCAGCATGCGTTCGTCGAAATGCGTGCCGGGCGAAAGAATTTGGGTGACCTCGCGGTTAACGAGCTTACCGGGCTTGGCTTCCTCGGTCTGTTCGCAGATGGCGACTTTACGGCCCGCCTTCAGCACACGCGAGATGTAATTATTCGCCGCGTGATATGGCAGCCCGCACATGGGAATGCCATTACGCGCGGTGAGCGAGAGGTTGAGCAACTGTGCGCCATCCTTGGCGTCGTCGAAAAACATCTCGTAGAAATCGCCGAGGCGGAAGAGCAGCAACGCATCCTTCGGCAGTTCGCCTTTGATACGGCGATACTGCGCCATCATGGGAGTGAGTTGAGCTTCGGCGGACATGAGGCAGAGAAGTTACGCAGGAATTTCGCCGAGGTCGAAACGAAATTATTAACCAGATCGCCGCAACTGACTTCTGAATTGCAGTTGACTCAAGACAATTTTGGGTTCAATACAACGGTCGTGATTGCCAGCAGCCAACAACTTCAACGGAGGAAAATCAATGCCTGAAAAAATTTTATTTAAGCTCAACGACCAGCCGGTGAATCTTGCCGTGGACGGCGAGCGCGCGTTGCTGTGGGTGCTGCGCACGAACCTCGGACTCACCGGCACGAAATACGGCTGCGGCGAGGGTTATTGCGGCTGCTGCACGATTCTGCTCAACGGTCGCGCGGCGCGGTCGTGCCAGTTGCAGATGAAGGATGTCGCGGGCAAGGAGGTCACGACCATCGAGGGCCTAGCGACGAACGGCAAATTACATCCGTTACAGCAGGCGTTCATGGATCATGACGGGATGCAATGCGGCTATTGCACACCGGGCATGATCATGACGGGCGTGAATCTGCTGCGGCTAAATCCACAGCCGACCGAAAAACAAATCATCTCCGGCCTGGAGAAAAATTTCTGCCGCTGCGGTGCACATGTCCGCATTGTGGCGGCAATCCAGCAGGCGGCGAAGGAATTGAAAGGAGCCGCGAAATGAAAACGGATGATTATCTGATCCACAATTTCCGCGACCTCGGCGGAGTTGAAGACATTTTCGCCAGCAACCGCCGCGATTTTCTCAAGCGCGTGGGCGGCGGCATCATGATTTTTGTGGCGATGCACGAGGCCTTATTCGCGCAGGAAGGCGCACCGGTGCGCAACCGTCCGCGTGGGCCGGGCGACTTCAACGCATTTCTTCGCATTGGCGAAGACGGACGCGTGACGGTGCTGTCGAGCAAGATCGAGATGGGGCAGGGCATCATCACGTCGCTGCCGCAGATGGTCGCGGAGGAACTGGACGTGCCGCTCGCGTCTGTGGACATCACGCTCGGTGACACCGATCAAGTGCCGTGGGACGCTGGCACCTGGGGTTCAATGACCACGCGTGGATTCGGCCCGCCGTTGCGCGCGGCGGCGGCGGAAGCTCGCGGCGTTTTGATTTCGCTCGCGGCTGACAAATTAAAAGTGCCGGCTGAAAATCTCCTGGTGAAAGACGGCGTGGTTTTTGAAAAAGGAAATGAAAAGAACCGCGCCACTTACGGCGAACTCGCAAAGGGACAGAAAATCGAGCGTCATCTTGAAACCAAGCCGGCAGTGAAAAAGCCGGCGGACTTCAAGGTGAACGGCTTGTCGCATACGCGGCGCGACGGCGAAGCGAAGGTTAATGGCGCGGCCAAATACGCTGCAGACATCCACGTGCCGAGCATGGTGTATGCGAAAATACTCCGCCCGCCTGTGCATGGCGCGAAGCTCAAGAACGCTGATACTTCCGCAGTGAAGGAAATTGCTGGCGCGCAACTTCATCGGGACGGTGATTTCATCGCGGTGTTGCATGAGTTTCCCGATGTGGCGGAAGCCGCGCTTGGAAAAATCAAAGCCGAATGGGACAAACCGGAGGCGACGTTCGACGATAAAACGGTGTTCGAACATTTCCAGAAAATTGCGCCCGATGCACGCGTGATCAAGTCCGGCGGCGATCTGGAGACAGGGGAAAATTCTGCTAAGAAATTTTTTGAGTCCACTTATCTGAATGCCTACGTTGCGCACTCGCCGATGGAAACGCACGCGGCGCTGTGCCAGATCGAGGGCGATCACGCAACGCTGTGGGTTGCCACGCAAAATCCGTTCGGGGCGCGCGAACGCGTCGCCGCCGCCATCGGTTTTCCGCAGGAAAAAGTCCGCATCATCACGCCATATGTCGGCGGCGGATTCGGCGGCAAAACGGACAACCAGCAAGCCATCGAAGCCGCGCGGCTCGCGAAGGCCGCCGGCAAGCCCGTGCAGGTGATGTGGACCCGCGAGGAGGAGTTTTTCTACGACACCTTCCGCCCGGCGGCGATTGTGAAAATCAATGCCGGCGTGGACGACGCGGGCAAAATGGCGTTCTGGGATTACGACGTTTACTTCGCCGGCGACCGCGGCGCGCAGCAATTTTATTCCGTGCCGAACCACCGCACCGCGTCGCGCGGCGCAGGCTACGGCTCGGCGCGCGAAGTGCATCCGTTCGCGACTGGCTCGTGGCGCGCGCCGGGCAACAACACTAACACCTTCGCTCGCGAGGCGCACATCGAGGTGATGGCGGCGGGCGCGGGCATTGACCCGGTGCAATTCCGTTTGGACAACCTCAAAGACGAGCGGATGATCCGCGTGCTGAAAGCGGCGGCGGAAAAATTCGGCTGGACCGCGGCAAAAAAATTTCCGAGCCAGCGCGGAGTCGGCGTGGCGCTGGGCATTGATGCGGGCACTTACGTCGCAGGCATCTGCGAAGTCGAGGTGGACAAAGCCACCGGTCACGTGCAGGTCAAGCGCGTCGTCATCGCGCAGGACATGGGCGTGGTCATCAATCCCGAAGGCGCTCTCATCCAGCTCGAAGGCTGTGTAGCGATGGGCCTCGGCTACGCGCTCGCCGAGGAAGTGCATTTCAAGGGCGGCGAAATTCTCGACACGAACTACGACAACTACGAACTCCCGCGCTTCTCGTGGATGCCGAAGATCGAACACGTTTTTGTGAAGAACGACGACCTTGCCCCGCAGGGCGGTGGCGAACCGGCAATCATCCTGATGGGCGCGCTCGTGGCCAATGGCATTTTCGACGCGACCGGCGCGAGATTGTTTCAATGCCCAATGACGCCGGAACGGGTGAAAGCGGCATTATTGAAGATTTGAAGCCATGGCTCTGCGTCGGGCAGGATGCCCGACGTTACGGCCTTTCGGCCGGATTAGAACTCCGCCGCCGTCAACCGCGCAAAATCTTCCGGCGTGTCGAGGTCGAATTCCACGCCCGCGTCAGCCACGGCGCAGAGCCGGCGTGGGCAGTCGGAGGATTCCAAAAAATGTTTCAGCGTCGTCGCGTGGGATTTTTTCAGCGCCAAAAAAATATTGCGCGGCAACACGACCGGATGCCGTTCGCGTTCGCCAAACTCCGGCTGGCAGACTGCGCCCGGATTCTGCCCGGCAAAATCCAGCAGGGCGCGCAGGGTTTCAAATTTGAGATGCGGCTGATCTCCGAGCACGATCGCCCAGTGGGAAATGTCAGGCGGCCAGCCGTTCCAAGCCGCCGCACACACCACGGAACTCCACATCCCGCGTTCCGGCTGCGGATTGGTGATGCGGTTGGCTTTGGGAAAATCCAACGCCTCCAGTTCCGTCGCCAAGGCAAAATCATTTTCACGCAACACGACCGCAATGTGCGCCGCCCCGAGCTGCCGCCACTGCGCAATGATCTGGCCAATGACCGTAGTTCCGCGCCAAGGCAGTAGCAATTTGTTGCGCCCCATCCGGCTTGAGGCTCCAGCTCCAAGGACGGTCACGCCAAGACGGCATGCCATCATGGGGGTGAGTTGCGCTTCAGCGAACATACGGGCGGGAAAATTAAACACGAACGCAGACGAATGCGATCGGGATTTCATCTCCAACGGCTAATTATCAAATACCGCCTGCCGAATTTTTTAGGCTTCTGAAAATCACGTTTCTTGGATGCGCTGAATCCGCGCGCCGAGCTTCTTCAGCTTTTCATCCATTTTCTCGTAGCCGCGATCCAGATGGTAGATGCGGTTCACTTGCGTCGTGCCCTTTGCCGCCATGCCCGCGATGACCAGCGCTGCGCTCGCGCGCAGATCGCTCGCCATCACCGGTGCGCCGCTCAAAGGCTTACCGCCCTTCACAATCGCACTCGGTCCTTCAATCTCGATGTCCGCGCCGAGACGTGCCAGTTCGCTGACGTGCATGAAGCGCGATTCGAAAATTCGTTCCGTGATGATGCTGATGCCCTTCGCCTGCACCAGCAACGCCATCATCTGCGCCTGCACATCTGTTGGAAACCCGGAATACGGTAGCGTGGTGATGTCCACCGGCTTCAATTTTCCTTTGCGGCGGGAAATCAAATCCGCGCCGTTGCGCTCAACGGAAACTCCGGCTTCGCCGAGCTTGTCAATCACTGCACGCAGATGTTCGGCGCGCGCGCCTTTCAAAGTGATTTCGCCGTTCGTTGCGCCGG
Source organism: uncultured Verrucomicrobia subdivision 3 bacterium (assembly GCA_903847285.1). Next base: position 11,912 of record CAINDH010000236.1, read on the forward strand.
CGGCAATCAGAAACGTCGCCGCTTCGATGCGATCGGGAATGACTTCGTGTTCCGCGCCGTGAAGTTTTTTGACGCCTTCAATCGTGACCGTCGGACTTCCGGCGCCAGAGATTTTCGCGCCCATCGCGTTCAGGAAATTCGCCACGTCCACGACTTCCGGTTCGCACGCCGCGCTTTCAATGACCGTGATGCCTTCGCCCAACGCCGCTGCCATCATGATGTTCGCGGTGCCGAGCACCGTCGGGCCGGCGCGACCGCCGAGGAACATGGAATTGCCCGTGATTTTTTTTGCTGTCGCGTCAATGTAGCCGCCCTCGATTTTAATTTTGCAGCCGAGCGCCTGAAACCCTTTCAGATGCAGATTGATTGGCCGAGCGCCGATGATGCAGCCGCCGGGCAGAGAAATCCTCGCCTTTTTCAATCGCCCCAACAGCGGCCCCGCGATGCAAATGGAGCCGCGCATTTTGCGGACGAGGTCATAGTCCGCGTAGCCTTTGATTTTTTTGGCGTGAACGGTGACCGTGCCGTTCTCAAATTTGGCCGTCGCGCCAAGAGATTCCAAAATGCGCACCATGAAGCGCGTGTCGCTCAAGTCTGGCACGCGGCGGATGATGCACGGCTCGTCCGTGAGGAGCGTGGCCGCGAGAATTGGGAGCGCGGCATTTTTGCTGCCGCTGATTTCTACCGTGCCACGCAACGGCACGCCGCCTTTGATCAAAAAACTGTCCATGTGAGTTAAGAATTTTGTTACCGCAGATGACCGCAAATGACCGCATATGACCGCAGATGAAATCCCCGCGCGGAAACTTTTTTAAAAATCTGCGGCCAGCTGCGTCAGCTGCGGTTGAAATGTTTCAGCGCCGCGCGACCAGAATTCTGGCGCGGTGAGAATAGTCCTCCTTGATGGCTTCGACAATCCACTTTTCACTTTCAAAGATCATTTTTATCGCGTCGGCCTGGCCGTCGCCAAATTCCAGCATGATTTTGCCAGTCGGCTTGAGGAACGGTTTGGCTTCCACCGCGATTCGGCGGTAGAAATCCAAGCCGTCCATGCCGCCATCCAGGGCCAGGCGCGGGTCAAAATCGCGGACTTCGGGATCCAGCGTGGCGATTTCGGCAGATGCGATGTAGGGCGGGTTACTGACGATCAAATCAAACCGCGAAGCCGGTGGAATTGCCGCGAAGCCGTCACCTCCCAGGAATTCAATCCGCTCCGCGACCTTGTTGGCTTCGGCGTTTTGTTTAGCCAATACCAGCACCACTGTCGAAATATCGGTCGCCACAATCTTCGCTGCGGAAGATTTCGCCGCGATGGCGATGGCAATGCAGCCGCTACCGGTGCATAGATCCAAGCAATTAGAGGGTTGGGGGTTGAGCGTTAAAAGAAATTGCCAGCCGAGTTCTGCGAGCATTTCCGTTTCCGGTCGGGGAACCAAAACATCCCGGTTTACACTTATTTCGCAGCCGCAAAAATTTGTCGAGCCAGTGATATGCTGGAGCGGTTCGCGCAAGCCGCGTCGTTTGACAAGTTCGCGCAGGCCGTCCGTTTCCGCTGGCGTCAGTGCGCGCTCGAAGTTCAGATACAACCGCATGCGCGGCAGCTTGAGTTGATGCGCCAAAAGTAATTCCGCGTTGAGGCGAGCGGATTCCACGCCGCGTTTGGCAAGAAAATCAGCGCTTTTCTGAATGGCTTCGAGGACGGTCACGGGGGATGAATTTAGTCCGTTGGCGAGCAGTTCAAAGTATTATTTCCCTGCCACGCCCTTGAGATACGCCAGAATCAATTCCGGCAAATCCTTGCTGTAGCCGCCTTCCAATAGGCTGAACATCGGCAGGTTCAGTTTGCGCAGCAACTGGCCGAGCCAGTGAAAATCTTCCGCGAGGAGCGGGCCATCCGCCAGCGGATCGCGCACGTAGGCGTCGAACCCCGCAGAGACGGCGACGAGGTCAGGGCGGAAGTGTTTCAGGTCGTCGAGCGCGTGAACGAGCGCGGCGCGATACGTTTCGCGCGTGGCGGACGGCGCGATGGGATAATTGAAACAGTTGCGTCCACGGCTCGTTGCGCCGGTGTTTGGATATGCGGGATGCTGGTGGATGGAGAAAAATTCCACGCCCGGCTGGTTCAGAAGAATATCTTCCGTGCCATTGCCGTGGTGAACGTCGAAATCAAAAACCGCGACGCGTTTCGAGCCGGTCGCGGTGGCCTCCAGTGCTGCGATGGCGATGTTGTTGAGGTAGCAGAAGCCCATGGACGCTTCGCGCGTGGCGTGGTGGCCGGGCGGGCGCATAAGGCTAAAAACATTTTTGCCTTCACGCGCGAGCTTTAGCGAATCTAGCGCCGCCGCGACGGAAGCGCGAGCAAGGCCGCCAATGCCGACGAAGAACGGCGTGTCGGCGTCGAAATCTTCTGGCGCATCAAGGCGCGCGAGCAGGGTGGGGGTGTGGGCGCGGAGAATTTGTTTCTCGGTCACCGCAGCTGGAGTCAGCCACTTCAGCTCCAACGCGGATTGTTTCCGCAAAAGTTCGACCGTGGAGGTGATGCGTTGCGGACGTTCGGGGTGGCCGTCACGCGAATACTCCGTGCAATGTTCGTCAGTGATGATGATCATTTGACTGCCAACAGACTAGCAAACACGGTCGGGAACAACAGGAGGGAATTGTCAGCGGGACATTTTTTCCTTCACTCGCTTGGAAAAGTTTTCCGTGCGGATGATGGCGCGTTTGTGCAGGCCGCGCACGATGACTTCGCGGGCATCGCGGGCTTCGATCTGGAACTGCACCTTACTCCCATCCACCGAGATAACTTGCGCACGGCAATGGATTGTCTGGCCAACTGGTGTGGGCGCGAGATGTTTGATGTCAATCTCCAGACCCACGGAACGTTCGTCCGCTTCGAGATGCGGCGTAAGCGTGTGGCGCGCGGTGCGTTCGAGAAACTGGATGATGTTCGGCGTGGACACGACAGCCGGCATGCCGTCGCCGTGAAATTCTACGGCGTGCTTCATGTCCGTCGGAACAGCCAGTTCGCCGACTTCACCGATTCTGGGACGAGATTTCATTTTCCGGACTTTAACGCAAAGGCGCAGAGGAGCAAAGCCGCAAAGAAATCTTGCCTGGCAAAAAAGAACGCGGAGATGCAAGTTCTTTGCGTCTCCGCGTCTTTGCGTTAAATACTTTTACTTCTTGATCAGGTCGGCGACGAGGGACTTCTCTTCCTTCAGTTCGTTTTCGGTCGCAGCAATCTTGGCTTTGCTGAAGTCGTTGAGCGGCACGCCTTGGACGATCTCGAAATCCTTGCCGTTGCTGCGGATCGGATAGCTGAAGATCAAACCCTTCTCGATACCATAGCTGCCGTCGGAGTGAACGGCCACGCTGAACCAATCGCCAGTGGGCGTGGGCGTGACGAGTTTGCGGACGGTGTCCACGGCGGCGTTCGCGGCGCTCGCGGCGCTGGAGAGTCCGCGCGCCTTGATGATGGCCGCGCCGCGCTGCTGCACGGTGGCGATGAAATCTTTCTCCAACCATTCGCGGTGGCTAATGACATCTGGCACCGGGCGGCCATTGATCTTGGTGTTGAAGAAATCAGGATACATCGTGGCGCTGTGGTTGCCCCAGATGGCGAGGTTGGTGACGGCGGTGGTGTCCACGCTAGCTTTTTTGGCCAGCTGCGAATTGGCGCGATTTTCATCCAGCGCGGTCATGGCGAAGAAACGTTCTTTCGGAATTCCCGGCGCGTTGTTCGCAGCGATGAGGGCATTGGTATTGCAGGGATTGCCGACGACGAGCACGCGGACATCCGCAGCGGCGTTCTTGGCGATGGCGTTGCCCTGGCCGGTGAAAATTTTTCCATTCGCGGAAAGCAAATCTTTGCGTTCCATGCCGGGGCCGCGCGGTTGAGCGCCGACGAGCAATGCCCAGTTCACGCCCTTGAAACCTTCGTCCGGATTGGAGGTCGGCACGAGGCCCTTGAGCAGCGGAAATGCGCAGTCCTCAAGTTCCATGCAAACGCCCTGCAACGCGGCCATGACTTTTTCGTCCGCGCGTTCCAGGAGATGGATGATGACCGGCTGGTCGGGCCCGAACGCCGCGCCGGAGGCGATCCGGAACAGGAGTGAATATCCGATTTGGCCGGCAGCGCCGGTGACAGCGACACGAATGGGAGTCTTGTTCATAAAAGTTTTTTGGAGCGACATTATGCGAATGCTGGCGTTTTGAAGCAAGTTTTCCGCGTTGTAAAAAATTGTCTTGGAATAATTATTTTTTGGCGTAAAAAAGAACCGTTCTTTGAAACGGCGGAAGCAATTCCGCCTATCGCAGTCAAATGTCTGGGAACCCGGTGTGAATCCGGGACGGTTGCGCC
>CAINDH010000237.1 GCA_903847285.1 uncultured Verrucomicrobia subdivision 3 bacterium
CCAGTTTCGGCAGGACGATGTTGTCGTCGTAGATCGAACGTGCGGTGCGGTAATGGAACAGGCCGTTGTCGGCGTGGATGACGTAGCCCCAGCCGTGGCAGTGGGCGGAGCAGCCGGGCGAGACGGCGGACAGCGTGGGGTCATCCGCACAGGCGCACTTGAGCGCGGCATAGAGTTCATGCACGTCTGATTCCAGCGTTCCGCTATATCCAAACATTCGGCAAGCCATAGTGGGGAGAGGTTAAGGCAGCAGCCGGCAGGCGGTCAACCGGGCAACGCTGGAGGTTAGGGGAAAAGGCGGTAGAATTTGCCGTTTTGGTAAAAAACGGGGTAATTTTGAGGTTTTCCAAGGTTTTCCCCGTTGGAACTGCTTCAGTCCTAGCTAGGATTGGTTTAGTCCTTGTCAGGACTGCTTCAGTTCCAGTGGGATTGCTTTAATCCTCGTCGGGATTGTTTCAGTCCTTGTAAGGATTGCTTTAGTCCTAGCTCGGTTTGTTCCATCCCCGTCGGGGTTGTTGCAGTCCTAGCTAGGATTGCTCCAGTCCTAATCAGGACTGTTCTGACCCTAGCTAGGATTAGAATCGTCCCGGCTAGGATCGCTTCAGTCCCGGCTAGGATCGCTTCAGTCCCGGCTAGGATCGCTTCAGTCCCGACTAGGATCGCTTCAGTCCCGACTAGGATCGCTTCAGTCCCGACTAGGACTGCGTCAGTTCCGATCAGGGTTGGAGTCATCATGAATAGGGTTGTTTCAGTTCCGACGAGGAATGCCATAGCACTATCCATAAAGGTGTCAGTCCCGTGCATGGCTGATTCCATCCCAAGCGGGGTTGTTCCAGTTCCAACTAGGTTTGCTTCCGTCCGGGGCGGGATTATTTGGCGGATGAACCGGCGCGCAGTTCCGCCGGGTGGATGCGCAGCAAGACCCATTCGTCCAGCGTCCGCGCGCCGAGGCCGCGATAAAATTCCAGCGCACGTTCGTTCCAGTCCAGTGCCAGCCATTCGAAACGCGCGCAACCACGTTCCGCCGCAATCTTGGCCACCGCCTCGATGAGCTTTCGTCCCAAGCCACGTTTGCGAAATTGCGGCAGAACAAACAGATCATCCAGCCATACGCCCGGGCGGCCGGTGAAACTGGAGAAGGTGGAAAAATAAATCGCATAGCCCGCCGGCTCGCCATCCACGCGGGCGAGCAGCGCGCCCGCGGACGGTTGCGCGCCGAAGAACGCGGTGTGCAAGCCTTCGGCGGTGGCGACGAATTCGTGCTCGAGTTTTTCAAATCGCGCGAGTTCGCGGATGAGTTCCATGAGGACCGAGATTTCATCGGGTGTGACGGGCGCGAGCGTGATGGCCATGCTTCACATTAAGAATGCGGCAAGGTTCCGGCAAGGGCGGGTTGTCTGGCAGTGCGCAACAGGATTGCTGTTGGAACGGATGAGTTGCCCGACTGCTTTCATCCGTGCCGGGATAAATCTTGCCGTGCGTGCGGGCATTTGAAAAAATTCGAGTCCATTTATGGCACAAGTCAAACTACACATTCCGGGTCCCGTTCACGTCAGCGAAAAAACGTTCAAGGCGCTTTGCTCGCCGATGATCGGTCATCGCGGCCAAGGCTTCAAAGACCTTTACGCGAAAATCCAGCCGCAGCTTCAGACGCTGCTGTCCACCAAACAACTGGTGTATCTCTCTACGTCTAGCGCGTGGGGCGTGATGGAAGGTTCCATTCGCAATGTCGTGCAGAAAAAAGTTTTGAACTGCATGAACGGCGCGTTCTCGGACAAGTGGTTTGATGTCTCTAAGAAATGCGGCAAGCAGGCCGAGGCGCTGCAAGTGGAATGGGGTTCGCCGATTCGCGCGGAAGCGATTGATAAAAAACTCGCGACGGGCGAGTTCGACGCGGTCACTTTGATTCACAACGAGACTTCGACCGGCACGATGTCGCCGCTCGCGGAGATCGCCGCGCTCAAGAAAAAATATCCGGACGTGATGTTCATCGTGGACGCGGTCAGCTCGATGACCGCCGTGCCGATGAATTTTGACGAGCTCGGCATTGACGTGCTGCTTGCTGGCACGCAAAAGGCGTTCGCATTGCCGCCAGGGCTTGCGGTGTTCGTAGCATCGCCCGCTGCGCTGGCGAAGGCGGCTACGGCCAAAGATCGCGGTTACTATTTTGACTTCGTGGAATTCCAAAAGAACGCCGAGCAGAGCATGACGCCCAGCACGCCGAGCATTCCGCACATCTACGCGTTGAGTTCCAAGCTGGATGATTTTTACGCGGAAGGTTTGGAAGCGCGTTACGCGCGGCACAAGAAGACGAACCAGATGACGCGTGACTGGGCGGCGAAACATGGCTTCAATTTATTTCCCGAACCCGGTTTTGAATCCATCACGCTGACCTGCGTCAGCAACGGCGCGCGTCCCGGCGGTCGCACGGTGGACGCGGCGAAGTTGCAGAAGCTCGTGAAGGACTCGGGCTTCCTGATTGACGGCGGCTACGGAAAAATCAAAGGCACGACGTTCCGCCTCTCGAACATGGGCGACGAAACGGAAGTGACGATGAATGAACTTTACGCCGCGCTGGACAAGGCGATGACGCAGTTGTGAGCTGTCGGTAAGGTGAATTTTCGCGCGGACGCAGGTGCAAGCCTGCGTCCGTTTTATTTGGCGCGTGAAATTTTAATTTCATCTTGCACGGGGCAGGGTGGTTGTTACGATTCGGCCACGATTCATCCGCCAATCCGGCGGGTTTCCTTTTTTAAACCAAAACTTTTTTATCTGTGAAAGTATTTTCCGGCACGGCGAACGAGCCTCTGGCTCGCGCCATCTGCAAATCCATCGGCATTGAACTCGGTAAGATTACCGTCACGCCCTTTCCTGACGGCGAGACGTTTGTGCGCATTGAGGAAAACGTGCGCGGTGAAGATATTTTCATCATCCAGCCCACCTCGCCGCCGACGAATCACAACTTGATGGAGCTGTTCATCATCATTGATGCGCTGCGCCGCGCGAGCGCGATGCGCATCACGGCGGTGTTGCCATTCTACGGTTACGCACGTCAAGATCGTAAGGACCAGCCGCGCGTTCCCATCACCGCCAAACTCGTGGCGAACCTGCTCGTAGCCTCCGGCGTGAACCGGATTCTGGCGATGGATTTGCACGCGCAACAGATCCAAGGCTTCTTCGATATCCCAGTGGATCATCTCTACGCCGCGCCAGTGATGTATGATTACTTGAAGAAAAAAAATCTGACGAATCTCGTCGTCGTCAGTCCCGATGCGGGCGGCATAAAAATGGCGCACGCTTACGCGCAAACGCTGGAAGCAGAGCTGGCCATCGTCGCCAAACGCCGCAAGAGCGCGACGGAAGTGGAGAGCATGGCGGTTATCGGCGACATCGAAGGCAAAAATATTTTACTGGTGGATGATTTGACGGAAACGGCCGGCACTCTGACTTCGGCGGCCGCCATTCTTAAAACCAAAGGCGCAAAACAAATTCTCGCCTGCGTTTCGCACACGCTGCTCGGCGACACCGGCATCGAACGCTTGCGCAAGTCGAGCATTGATGAATTGATCACCACCGATACTGTGCAACGTCCCGCGATTGACGGACTGAAAATCACCACCTTGTCCGTGGCGGGATTGCTGGGTGAAGCCATCAAGCGCATTCACAATAACTCGTCGGTGAACTCGCTGTTTGAGTTCAAAGGCGGACGGACGAGCTAGCCGTTACCGGCTTGGCTCAGGCAAAAATTCCAAAAAACTTCATTGACGGGTGGTTGGCAACTGATACAGTCCACAGCCCTGCATTTGACGGATGTTCTGTCAGGGCAGGGTTGTTGGGCGAGACCGCAATCACGCGGTTGTCCGCAAGAACAATTTTACAACATGAAATCAGTCCCATTGAAAGCGTTCCCCCGCTCCCTCGTGAAGCGCGGCGGTGTCAAAAAACTTCGTGCGTCTGGCCGTGTGCCGGCCACTATCTACGGTCGCCAGGCCAAGCCGCAAAACATTGAGGTGGATGCGCGCGAATTCGGCGATCTTCTTGGCCACTCGGTCTCCGAAAACGTGCTCATCGATCTCTCTGTGGAAACCGACGCCCGCGCCAAGCGCCTCGCGTTGCTCCAGGAAGTGCAGCATCACCCGGTGGACGGCAAGATTCTCCACGTTGATTTCCACGAAGTCGCCGAGAACGAAAAAGTTACCGTCTATATTCCCGTTGAAACCAGCGGCGAGCCGGCGGGCGTCAAAAACGGCGGCGGCACGCTCGAACACATTTTGCACAAGCTTAAGGTCAAGTGCCTCCCGAAAGATTTGCCTGAACAGATTTTGGTCGATGTTTCCCATCTTGAAATTGGTAAGTCGATCCACCTCGGTGATATCAAGCCGCCTGCAGGCGTTGAGATTCTCGGCGACAAGCATGTCACCGTTCTCGCCGTTGCCGCGCCGCGCGCCGAAGAAGAAGTTGTGGCCGATGCCACGAAGACTGCTGGCGACGTCGAAATGACGAAGGAGAAGAAGGAAGATGGCACCGATGCCGCTCCTGCTGCCAAAGCCGATGCGAAAGCTCCGGCGGGCGACAAAAAAGCTGAGGCGGCTCCGGCGGCCAAGGCCGACGCGAAGAAGAAGTAATTTTAGCGGCGTAAGCCGCTTTGCCCGCGCATGGAAAATGTTTTTCTCATCGTGGGACTTGGCAATCCGGGGGCGGATTACGCCAAGACACGCCACAACGCCGGTTTTTTGCTGGTCGAAAAACTGGCGGCGAAGTGGAGGGTGGACTGGGGCAACGAAAAGAAATTCGTTGCCCGCATGGCGAAAGCCGAACGCAGCGGCCAGCGGGTGCTACTGTGCGAACCGCAGACGTTCATGAATTTGAGCGGCGAAACGGTTGGGGCGGTGACCAGTTTTTATCAGTTGCCATTGAAGCAACTGGTCGTGGCGGTGGACGATGCGGATTTGCCGTTTGGCGAAATCCGGTTGCGACCGAGCGGCAGCAGCGGTGGGCATCACGGTCTGGAGTCCATTGAGCAGCATCTGGGTTCACGCGAGTTTGCGCGGTTACGGATTGGGATCGGGCGCAAGGACGGAGCGCGGCAGATTGTCGGTCATGTCCTTGGGAAGTTTGATGCCGCCGAGAGCGAGCTGTTGGAAAAAGTTTTGAGCCGGGCAGCCGGGCAAATTGAGTGCTGGTTGAATGACGGGTTGCCGAAGGCGATGAGTTTATTCAACGGCAAGATTGAAGAAAAAATTTAATACCGAAAACAAAATGAAACGATACGAAGGTTTGTTCATCCTGAACACGGCGGGCAAAGAAGAAAACTTGAAAGACGCGCTCGACAAGATTTCTGCGGACATCACCGCCGTCGGCGGCAAAGTCGAGACGGTCCAGAAAATGGATCGCAAGCCGTTCTCCCGCGTGGCCGACAAGCGCCACACGTCCGGCTTCTATGCCAACGTCATTTTCAGCGGCGTTCCCGCGATCATCACGCAGTTGCAAAACAAGTTCGCGTTAAACGAAGAAGTCTTTCGCGTTTTGTTCACTGAATCGCCGGAGCCGAAACCCGCGAAATAATTTTCCATGGCCAGCTTCAACAAAGTCGTTCTCGTAGGGAATTTGACGCGCGATCCGGAATTGCGCTACACGCCCAAAGGGACGGCTATTGCCAAGATCGGCCTCGCGGTCAACCGCGTCTGGACGAATGAAGCTGGCGAGAAGAAGGAAGAAGTCACCTTTGTTGACGTTGATGTTTTCGGCCGCACGGCGGAAAACGTTGGTCAATATATGCGCAAAGGCCGCCCGATTTTGATTGAAGGCCGTCTGAAGCTCGACCAGTGGGACGACAAGCAAACCGGCCAGAAGAAGAGTAAGCTTGGAGTCGTCGCTGAAACTGTTCAATTTCTCGGTAGCGCCCCCCGGTGCGGGCGAGGGTGGCGGCGCCCCGGCGGCTCCGCGTGCCGCGCGTCCTGCTCCAGCCGCAAGCGCTCCGCCTGCTGAACCAGTCGAAGGCGACGGTCCGCCGGAAAGCGACGACGTCCCGTTCTGATTTTTTAACCGCAGCAATATAATAAATTTTCGTATGGCAAAAACTGAAGTCATCCTCACCCACAACATCGTCGGCCTCGGCGGAGAATCCGACCAGGTCAAAGTTGCGTCCGGCTACGCGCGCAATTATCTCATCCCGCAGGGCTTCGCCATCCCGGTGACGCAGGCCAACAAGCGCCGCCTCGAGGCGTTGCGTCAGCGCCGCGCCGAGCGCGAAGCGCATGAGTTCAACCACATGACCGAACTCGCCAAGGCGTTGCAGAAGCTCGTCTGCGTGGTCAAGGTCAAGACCGGCGAAGACGGCAAGATGTTCGGCACGGTAACTGCCGGCATGATTGCCGACGAACTCAAGCACCAGTTCGACATCACGCTCGACAAAAAGAAAATTCACCTCATTGCCCCCGTCAAAACGCTGGGCGAACACGAAATCGATTTGCCGCTGCACGCGGAAGTTAAGACCACGCTCAAGATTCGCGTGGAAAGCCTCAACCCGATTGCCGCACCGGTTGCTGCCCAGGTTGAAGAAAAACCGCACACGGAAAAACGCGGTCGTCGCACCGAAGCTACCGAAGCCAAGCCCGCAAAGAAGGCCAAGGCCGAATAATTCACCAGTCAATTTTTCAAAAAGCCACAGAGAACTTTCTCTGTGGCTTTTTTGTTTTAGGCTTTGACCCGCGGCGCTATTCCTGTTTAGTTCCTGCCTACAAGGTTTAAACGTTTCCCGATGAATACTGGCAGTCCTTTAAAATATCCACCCGGATTCCGTCCGCGAAGGGGATTGAATTGGGTGGTTCTCGGTCTCATGTATGCCTCCTATTACATGTGCCGCTACAATTTCCGGTTTGCCACGCCGGGGATGAAGGAGGAATTCCATTTCACCACGTTTCAAATCACCAGTATTCTTGCGTGGTGGTCGGTGGCCTACGGTTTCGGACAGCTCGTGAACGGCTTGCTCACCGACCGCATCGGTGGGCGCGCGGCGATGCTCATCGGCGCGGCGGGCACAATTACCATCAATCTCATCTACGGATTCTCCTCGTTTGTCGGGACGTTCTCGACCTTTGCCCTCATCTGGCTGATGAACGGCTATTTTCAATCTTTCGGTGCGCCGGGGATGATCAAGATCAATGCCGCTTGGTTTAACCGCAGTGAACGCGGCACGTTCGCCGGCATCTTCGGGTTCATGATTCAGCTCGGTCAGGTGGCGATCAATAAGCTTTCCGCAGTGATCCTCGCCGGTTTCACCATTGGCACTTTGGTGGTGGCCGAGGGCGACTGGCGTTGGCTGTTCCGCATTCCGCCTATCTTCACGGCGGTGATGGCTATTCTTGTGGTGTTCATTCCGAAGGAATCGCCGGAGGCCGCTGGCTATCCCGGACTGATTCACGACGAATTAAGCACCGACAGCACCAGCACCCGCGCCAGCATCCGGGAAAGTTTCATCACCATCTTCACGCATCCGCTCATCTGGTTTTATGCGATGGCCTACGCCTGCACGGGTGCGGTGCGGAACGGTGCGGAGCAGTTATCCGTGCTCTACTTCAGCGAGCAGCTGAAAATTGACATGAGCCATCCGCCGAGTGCCGTCAGTTGGACGCTCGTGGTATTGATTCCAATGATTGCCGTGGCCGGCTCGCTGCTGTCGGGCTACGTCTCGGATAAATTATTTAAAGGTCAGCGCTCGCCCGTTGCGATGGGGCTCTACTTCGGCCAATCCGTGGTCATCATGGGGGCGGCACTCATTATTAATTCCGGCGTCGTCGGCCCGACGAAAACCGGCATCCTGCTCGGCTGCTTTTTCCTGATCCTGATTTCGTTCACCGCCAACTCCACTCACTCGCTCGTCGGCGCCGCTGCCCCTATGGATATTGGCGGGCGCAAGATGGCTGGTTTCGCCTCTGGCGTGATTGATTCGTTTCAATACTTCGGCACCGCCCTGGCGCTGCCTGCCATCGGCTGGCTGATTGATAAATACGGCTGGGGCGTCTGGTATCCGACGATGGCTGGCTTTGGCGTGCTGGGCGGCTGCGCGATGCTGATGGTCATGGCCAAGCAGAAACGGCTGGCGACGCCACGCACCTGAACTCTTCAGGCTGGAAATATTTCCGTAACGATTTCGTCACACGAATAACTTTGACCGCAGCGCGCGGCTCTGTTTCCATCCAGCGGATTTTCAGAAGCTGACCAGATGGAATTCATCGCCTTCATTCTTGATAACTACGCCAACGCCATCGTTGGGCTAGCGCTCCTCATCGTCATCGCGATGTATTTTCGCAACAACCCGCTCAATCACTCCAGCTGGTTTGTGTTCCGCCGCTTCATCAACTGGTTTCCGCTCGGCATGACCTATTCGTTCCTCTACATGGGACGCTACAACCTCAACGTCTCCAAAAACGCTCTCGGTGGACTGATGACCAATCAGGATTTTGGCAACATCTTCGCTATCGGCACGCTCGTCTATGGCGTTTCCTTCCTGCTCAACGGTCCGCTCGTGGACAAATTTGGCGGCAAGAAAGGAATTCTCATCGCCGCCGTCGGTTCCGCCATCGCGAATATTTTTCTCGGCATCCTCACCTACTTCGTCGTCATCGGAAAGATCAAGACTAACATTGTCCCTGCCTATGCCACGCTCTACGCGTTGAATATGTATTTCCAAAGCTACGGCGCGGTTTCCATCATCAAAGTCAAAGCCTATTGGTTTCACGTCCGCGAACGCGGCGTGTTCGGCGCCATCTTCGGCACCCTGATTTCCGTCGGCATCTATTTCGCGTTCGACTGGGGATCCAAAATCGTTCAGCTCACCAAAGCCAATTCTACCGGCGGCTGGTTCCACGACCTGCTCCAAAAAGTTTTTGCCACCAATGTCACCGTGGATGGCCACCTCGTAAACGCCACGTGGGCCGTCTTCTTCATCCCTGCCGCCATCATGCTCTGCTGGGTGGCGCTCGATCTCTGGCTCATTAAAGACACGCCCGAAGCCGCCGGATTCCCGCATCTCGACACGCACGACGCCTCCTCCGGCAACATGCACATCGAACTGTCCACGCTCGACCTGCTGAAAAAAGTTTTTGCCAGTAAACTCATGTTGCTCATCGCGCTCATCGGCCTCACCTCGGGAATTTTTCGCAACGGCATCACCAACTGGTATTTCGTGTTTGCCGAACAGGTGAAACAGCCCGGTGCCGAATTTTTCAAAGACCACTGGGGATTATTACTGTGTGTCTTCGGTATCGCCGGTGGCTTTTTCGGCGGCTGGATTTCTGATCACCTCTACCAATCCCGCCGCGCCCCGCCCGCCGCCATGCTCTCCATCCTCGTCGTCGGCCTCACCATCCTGATGGCCTGCTATCTGTTTTCAGCGCCGCTCTTTCTCGGCTTGTGCTGCGTCATGGTCGTGATGGCCAGCGTCGGCCTCACCTCGCTCATGGCCGGAACCGCCGCGACGGATTTTGGCGGACGCAAAGCCACTGCCACCTGCTCCGGCATCGTGGACGGCTGCACCTATCTCGGCAGCGCGATTCAATCCTTCTTCATCGGCAACCTCATCCCCAGCGAAAAACCCGGGGAAGCTGCCACGTTCCTCGGCATCACCCGCGACTGGCATTGGTGGCCGTTGTTCATGATTCCCTTTGCCCTCCTCGGTTTGGGGATTGCGATCAAACTCTGGCACAACCTCCCTGAAGCCACGCGCCGCTACAACGAATCGGCCAAGGAAAAAGACGTGCCGATCATTACCTGAACGGTGGCGCGTCGAGCATCAGCCACACGGCGTTAAATAAGTATTTGGTTAATGGCGGGTGAACTACAAAGTTGGTTTTGACGCTCGCCTCAACTATGTCCTCTACGCTGGAGAGAGCCGCGGTGAGGCGAAGTCGCGCTCGCATTTCATTTTCAAAATCGCGGCCGATAACACCGAGCTGCCTTCAATTCGTTATCGAATTTTCAGAACCGCAGATGTTTCACCGTTAGCCCGCCATGGATGAGCTGCTTCAGCGAATCAATCCCGATTTCCAGATGCTCGTCGAGAAACTTCTGCGTCACCTTCGCATCGCTCTTGGCGGTCTTCACACCTTCAGGCGTCATCGGTTGGTCGGATACCAGTAGCAACGCGCCCGTCGTGATCTCGTTGTGGAAGCCCGTGATGAAAATTGTCGCCGTCTCCATGTCGATGCCGATGCAGCGGATCTTCTTCAGATACTTTTTGAACTCGCCGTCATGCTCCCACACGCGGCGGTTCGTCGTGTAAACCGTGCCTGTCCAGTAATCCCGCTTGTGATCGCGGACGGTCGTGGAGATGGCCTTCTGCAAACTGAACGCCGGCAACGCGGGCACCTCCGGCGGATAATAATCATTCGACGCGCCCTCGCCCCGGATGGCCGCGATGGGCAGCACCAGCGAACCAAGTTTGGCGACGTGTTTCAGTCCGCCACACTTGCCGAGGAACAACACCGCCTCGGGATGAATGGACGACAGCAGATCCATGATTGTCGCCGCACTTGCGCTACCCATACCGAAGTTGATGATCGTGATGCCGTTGGCCGTGGCGTTCGGCATCGGCTTGTCCGCGCCGTGGATGGGCACCTTGTGCCACTTGGCGAACATCTCGACATAGTTGTTGAAATTGACGAGCAGGATGTGCTTGCCGAAGTCCTTGAGCGGCGTGCCCGTGTAGCGCGGGAGCCAATTGGCGACGATGTCAGCTTTTGTTTTCATTCCTTGCCAATGTGTTTCACACAGAACCCTCAAGACGGCAAGCGCAAAGCCTTAGCCGTTTTTGCTATTTAAAGCCATGGCTCAAGCCGCGAGCAAACTCTGCTTTGATAGCCTTTTCTTTCTTGGCCAATATATTTTGAGCGGATTCAATCTCTGACAATTGCTTTTCGTATTCCTGTATGTGTGCTTTCAAATTTTCAAATTCAGGCCACAAGTGGATTTCAGACAGCAGGGAAGCTTGATTAGGATCAAAAAGCATCTTGGTGTCGCCTTGAATGAAAGCAAGCTTGTGTTTGCAGATCCGTTGAAGAACTCCCGCTTGGCAGTGGCAGAAAACCCGCAAGGAACCACTGTCCGTCATGAACTCGACATTGTATGGTTCTCCCGAACTGCTCTTGGCAAGTAAGTTGGCTTTCATTGTTAAAATAGATCCGGTTGCTTTTTCTGGCTCGCCTTTGGCTTTGAGCCAAGCAAATCCAGAAATTCTTTTTCTGTCAGAATCTTCACGCCCAGCTCTTTTGCTTTATCCAATTTGGATCCAGCCTCTTCTCCAGCCAGCAGGTAATCTGTGTTCTTGCTTACTGAACCAGTCACATTGCCACCACCATCACGAATTAGCGCTGAAGCTTCTTCACGGGATAAACTGGGAAGCGTGCCGGTGATAACAAAAGTTTTGCCCGATATGGCGGTTGCATTTACCAAGTTAACTTTTGGTTGCGATTCAGGTTGGATGCCTAGTTTCGCCATTCGCGTCACAACAGGTTTGCCATAATCAGACGTAAAGAATTCCTGGATGCTATGACATGCATGTGATTCCAAATCGCTGCTAACATCAAGCAGTGGTGGCTTGCCGTTTTTCTTTGGCTTGCCTTTCAATGTCAATTTAACCCCCGCTGATTGAAGCCGGGTTGTGATTTCCTGAATTTGTTTATTTAGTTCAGCATGCAAGCCAGTTCGGCGTGTTTCTTCCTTCTGGCTCAGAGTTTCGTCATTGGAGATTTTGTTCTCGGATTTAGTGGCATCAGGATTAACCCGCTTTGTTTCATCAACCAAATCTCGCAATAATAAATAGTCCTGAATGATTTTAGAACTTTGTAGCGATTCAATTCCATCGTGCAATTTGGCAAGCTGATATGCCGTCACTTCTCCAACATTTGATATCGCCAATGCATGAATCCAGCGATTTAACGGCGCGCGCTTAGCTCGTTGCAGCGCTTCAATGATTTTGGTGGCGTTCTTTTCGCCAAACGTGCGTGGTTCATCGTCTGTGCCGAGATTTAATTTGCCGAGGACATCCAGTTTCAGGTCAAACAGGTCTAGCGGTTCCTTAACAAGGCCGCGTTCAACGAGTTTTTCTGCCACGATGCCGCCAAGTGATTCGATGTCTAGCGCATTGCGTTGAGCGAAGTATTCAATCCGTCGATAAAGCTGCGCCGGGCAAATCGCAATATTATCACAAATCCAGTCGGCATATTTTGGAGCACGCACGACGGTTTCGCCGCACTTCGGACAAGGTCCACCCTGGAATGACCTATCAAAGTCCGGATCGCGTATTTCATGGCGACAGTTTTTACATGTTGCTGCAATAAACCTTTCGTCGCGATTGATTATACCGCCGCACACGGGGCATTTGCCGCCGACGTGTTTGAAGAGATCAAATTCCTGCGCGCCCGCTGGACGCTTGGTTTTCATCACCTCGAAAATTTCCGGGATGACCATGCCCGCCTTGCGCACCACCACGGTGTCGCCGATGCGGATATCTTTGCGGCGGATTTCGTCCTCGTTGTGTAGCGTCGCCCGCGCGACGGTGGAGCCCTGCACGAAGACCGGTTCCAGCTCCGCCACGGGCGTGAGCACACCGGTGCGCCCGACCTGCACGGTGATGGCTTTGAGAATCGTTTCCGCGGGAGTGATCCACGGCACGGGTTTGTGGACGATGGCGTAACCCGGCGAACGGCTGCGACCGGGAATCTTCGCCCAGTCGGCGAGCGTGTTCACCTTGAGCACGATGCCGTCAATCTCGTAAGGCAACTGGCGCCGCAAATCTTTGTCTTCGTCGTAATGCGCGACAATCTTCGCGCGATAAATTTTTAGAACTTCCTCAATGCCATCACACACCCACCACAGTTTTTGCGTGGGCAGGCCGAACATGGCGAGCGCCTCGAGCATTTCGGAGTGCGTCTGGAACTCGATGCCGTCCACCGCGCCGACCGCGTAAAACACGGCGCGGATGGGACGTTGCGCGACGAGTTTCGGGTCGAGTTGCTTGAGCGTCCCGGCGGTGGCGTTGCGCGCATTGGGAAAAGCTTTTTCGCCCTCGGCGGCGAACTTGGCGTTGAGCGCGTCAAAGTCTTTGATGGAAATGTAAGCCTCGCCGCGCACTTCGAGCAGAGCAGGGGGATTTTTGCAATTCAACTCCAGCGGAACGCCGCGCACGGTTTTGAGATTCGTCGTGATGTCATCGCCTTCCGTGCCGTCACCACGTGTGACGCCCAGATCAAATTTGCCGTTCCGGTAATGAACGCTGAGGGAAACGCCGTCCACCTTCGGCTCGATGATGTATTGCACGTTATCGCGGCCGAGTTGCTTGCGGATGGTTGCATCGAAGGCGCGTAGTTCATCCAAAGTCTTTACGTCCTGAAGACGATTGCGTAGGTCGCGGTCAGGCTCCTCGTCTTTCGTCGGTAGATCGCTGGCGGAAACTTTGTCGAGCGAAAGCATCGGCACGAGATGTTTGACGCGGGTAAATTTTTCACTCGGCGCACCACCGACGCGTTGCGTGGGCGATTCCGGGGTGACGAGGTTGGGGAAAGTTTTCTCAAGTTCTTGGAGCTCCTTGAACAGCCCGTCGTATTCGCGGTCGGTGATGACCTGCCGGCCATCGACGTAATACGCGTGGTCATGTCGACGGATTTCATCGGCGAGTTGCGCGTGGCGTTTCTGGGCGGCAGCGAGTGTCACGGGGAAATTGTGCCGTGCAATCGCGAGGAAGGAAAAACTTTTTTGACCGGCTCGCGAATGTGCTACGCTCCTATCGTGCGCGGTAATCTGGCAAAGGCGTTTGAGCTGACGAACACGCAAGTGTTTCGGCGCGCGGCCTTGCCTAAATCTTACACGGACTTATTCGGGCGGAAGCTATTCCTCTTTTTGCTCACGGTGCAGGGCCTGGGCGCGTTCGCTTTGATCACCCTTGGTGTGATGCTAAAAAAATACGGCGTGGCCCGCAGCGTGATGCAGCCGCGCATCCGCCACGAAATCAATCGCGCGGGCGTGACGTTGATGCCGATGTTTTTCTTCATCGCGCTGGCATTGGGGTTTGTGGTCGTGAGCCAGACCGTCTCCGCGCTGGCAAAGTTGGGCCAGACGGAATTCCTTGGCTCGACGATGGTCATCGTCATCGTGCGCGAACTGGGCCCGCTGCTGACGGCGATGCTCGTGCTGGCGCGTGTAGGCACGGCGAACGTCATCGAACTCGGCACGGCACGCGCGCTGGGCGAGGTCGAGGCACTGGAGGCGCTGGGCATTGACCCGGTTCATTACCTCATCGTTCCGCGCGTCATCGGCATGGCGCTGGGAATTTTTTCGCTGACGGTCTATCTCATCCTCGGCGCACTGGCGAGCGGCTACCTGTTCGCTTTCTTGCAGGACGTGCCATTGACGCCGGGAGATTATCTGAAACAGATCGCCGGAGCGTTGAACTGGCTGGACTTCGCGCTGCTGGCGGTGAAGACGGTCGCGTTCGGATTTTTTATCGCCACGGTGACGTGTTACCACGGCCTCGCGCAACCGTTGCGGCTGGAGGAAGTCTCGCGCGTGGCGGTGCGGGCGGTGACGCAAGGCGTCATCGTGTGTGTGCTGGTGGATGCGGTGTTCATCGTGCTTTACCTCGTGACATGAGCGAAACGACTTTCAATCCGGCGGTCATCGAAATGCGCGGCGCGAGCATCGCGTCGCTGCACGATGCGGCGTTCGCGGTGGTTGAGGACATGAACTGGTCGGTGCAGCCGGGAGAATTCTGGGTCGTGGCCGGTCAGCAACATTCCGGCAAAAGCGATCTGCTGATGCACGCGGCGGGCCTGGTCACGCCGACGCAGGGAAGTTGCAGCGTGTTCGGCTGCGACACGAAGGGATTTGGCGAATCGCAGATCGCCGAGCGGTTGCGCGTGGGATTTGTTTTTGCCGGCGGAAGATTGTTCAACCAGCTTACCATCGCGGAGAACGTCGCGCTGGCGTTGCGCTATCAAAATAACCTCACGGAGGCAGAATCGGAGCGCGCGGTGGAAGTGCTGCTGGAATTGCTGGAGCTGACGCCCTTCGCGGCGAACACGCCGTCCAACGTGGCCATGAATTGGCGGCAGCGCGCGGCGCTGGCGCGGGCGCTGGTGCTTAAGCCGGAATTGCTGCTGCTGGACAATCCGCTGGGCGGACTCGGTGCGCGACACCGTCAGTGGTTGCTGAAATTTCTCGACCAGCTTTGGGTCGGCCACGAATTTTTCGGTGGCCGCCCGATGACCATCGTGGTGACGGCGGATGATTTGCGCGCGTGGCAGCATCCCAAGCGTAAGTTTGCCGTGCTAGATGAGAAAACTTTTTCCGTGCTCGGCTCGTGGCAGGAACTGGAAACCGCGCGTCACGCCGCCGTAAAAGAATTGCTGGCTGAGCCAGTTGAGCCGAAACTCTAAAAAATTATGCCGCTGCAAGATTTGACCCCGCAACTCCGAACGCGATTGAACAAGATGGAACGCGCCGTGGGGTGGTTTGTGTTCATCGCCGCCGCGCTGCTCCTGTTCGGTTTTGGCTACTACATCTATCATACGGCGGAGCACAAGGGATGGTTCAAGACCAAGGCACAATTTGTCACCTATGTGCAAAGCTCGGCGGGACTGAAAGTGGGTGATCCTATTTTCATGATGGGATTTCAGGTCGGCAATATCACGCTGGTGCATCCGCTTCAGCCGGGTGACAAATACAATGTCGAAGTGCGTTTTGAAATCGTGGATCCCTATTTCCGCTACATCTGGTCGAAGGGTTCTTTTGTGAAAGTGAATGGCGGCTTTCTCGGACAGAGCCAGCTTGAGATCACGCGCGGCACAAGCGGTGGCTACGCGCTCGCGGTCACGCAGCCGATTTTTCACAAGACCATTGACGAACTGAAACTGCTCGTCGTCACGGAGTCGAACCGCTGGCAGTTGTCGCAATACGTGTTTAACTCAGAGTCGAACGCGGTCTTTATTCCGTATCAACCCTACGATGGGTTAACTCTCGCGAGCCTAGAACAACTGGCGTCGCTGAATCTGGAATCAAACTCGGTTTATGCCTACGATAACCGGCTTCAAAGCAAGCATATCGTCGCGAAGTGGCGGGAAGATTTGAAGCGTTACGATTTTTACGATTACAAAAAAAATGATCCCATAGAATTGCCGGCATTGGATGCCGTGCCGGTGGCTGACCGCATTGACCGCATCGTAGGACAAGTGGAGAACGCCATCCCTGGAATTCTCGCGCTGACGAACCAACTCACCGCCATCTTGAACAACGCCGTGGTCGCCACGTCCAACCTGAACGTCACGCTCGCTACGGCAAACACTACGCTCATCGCCGCACAGCCGGTGGTGACCAATCTGAATACCTTCCTCGTGAACACGGACACAAATCTCGGCGCGCTGCTAATAAACCTTGCGGACATCACCGGCAACTTGAGCGTGCAAGTGCAGGCCAATTCAAATCTGCTGAGCGGAATCTACAAGACGGTGGTGGATGCGGACGATCTGGTGCAGGGATTGAAGAAGAATTGGTTCCTGCGTTCGTCCTTCAAAACGAACCAGCCGCCGACGAAGAAGAAATAGTTCCTTCTGCGGCGGCGGCTTTGAGGTGTGCCCGGAGATTATTTTGCGAGAAGAAAAACCAGCCCGACAAAGGCGACTAAAAATCCTAGGACGAGTGCGCCATCAATCAGCCCGAAGTGCGCG
The DNA here is from genome assembly GCA_903847285.1 of uncultured Verrucomicrobia subdivision 3 bacterium. Next base: position 16,719 of record CAINDH010000237.1, read on the forward strand.
TCGTCTTGTTTGTTGGTGGGCAGCAGGGAGATTTGGCTGACCCCGCTTTTTTCGCGAACTGTGAAACTTGTGTTTGTCATATGGGTGTCATTTAGCAGGAGATAGGCCAACTCGTTACCATCTCTTTGTGCCAGTGACTATTGGGAAAAGCGGCTTGGTTTGGTGCAATTCAGTCCAGAGATGTGACACTCGCCAAGAAAACTCTTCTGCAACCAGCCTTGACCCCGCCGTTTGATGCTGTTTGCCTATGCGCCGCGATAAATCATTGTCCAAAAAATAAAACCTCCCATGAAAAAATTCTTTCTCACGCTGGTCTTAGTTGCCGCTGTTTCGTCCGTCCAGGCCGGGTGGTTAGACAAACTAGGGCTGACTCCGACCAATGGCGTCACTAATCCATCGGTGACGTCAGCAGCTGTGTCCGCGCTTTCGGATACGCAGGTGGTCGGCGGATTAAAGGACGCGCTCGGCAACGGCCTGCAAAAAGCCATTGCCAGTCTTGGCCACGATGGCGGGTTTCTGACGAACGGCAGCGTGAAAATTCCCCTGCCGGAAAAATTGCAGATGGTGGAAAAATCATTGCGGGCTTTGAAGCAGGACAAATACGCGGACGAATTCGTCGCCACCATGAACCACGCGGCCGAGCAGGCTGTGCCCGCGGCCGCAGTCGTATTCGGCGATGCCGTGAAAGGGATGTCCATCG
>CAINDH010000238.1 GCA_903847285.1 uncultured Verrucomicrobia subdivision 3 bacterium
CCGGCACGCCATCGTGCCCGGCGTTCTCGCTAGGCATCGAATGCCAAGTGTGCGGGAATTGCAATTTCCACCGGCCGTCGCTGGTTGTCACCGCTTGCAGTTGGTTGACTTCGTAATAAAACCAGTAGGCGTAATGCGGATTTTTCGCGCCGGGCTGGCGGGAAATCATCGGCCAGACATCAAGGCCGTCAATCTTGTGTTCCGGCAGTTTTGCCCCGACGAGCTTCGCAATGGTCGGAAACAAATCAATCGTCATCAGCATGTCCCAAGTGTCCGCGCCGGCTGGAATGTGACCGGGCCAGCGCATGACGCACGGCACGCGCGTGCCACCTTCCCAGTTGGTGGTCTTGCCTTCGCGCAAAGGCTTGGCCGAGCCGGCGTGATTGCCGTAGGCCAGCCACGGCCCGTTGTCCGAGGTGAAGATGACCCAGGTGTTCGTGTCGAGACCGTTCCGTTTCAGCTCGTCGAGAACCTGCCCGACCGACCAGTCAATTTCCTCGATTACATCGCCGTAAAGTCCGCGCCGGGTTTTGCCGCGGAACTTGTCCGTCACGCCCAGCGGCACATGTGGCATGTTATGCGCGAGGTAAAGAAAAAAGGGCCGTGACCGGTTTTTCTCGATGAATTTCACGGACCGTTCGGTATACCAAGTGGTCAGGTGGTTCAGGTCGTCAATCGACATTTCCTCGTGGAATTTTTTCTCGCCGTCCCAAATCGGCAGGTTGGGATACTCGCGTTTTTTGGCCGCCAATAGCGACGGAAAATTGGTAATCAAATCGGGATGCCCCGGCCAGTAGTCGGCCGAAAGTGCCAGACCAAAATATTCGTCAAAGCCGTGACGCAGCGGCATGAATTGCGGTGAATCGCCCAAATGCCACTTGCCAAAAATCGCCGTGGCGTAGCCCTGTGTCTTGAGCAGTTGGGCCAACGTCGTTTCATGGTCGCTGAGGCCGATTTTTGAATTCGGGCCCAGCGCCAAGTGCATGCCGAGACGATTCGGATAACAACCTGTGAGCAGTGCGCAGCGTGAGGCGGAGCAGACCGGTTGCGCGACATGAAAATTCCGGAACACCGCTCCCTCGTCAGCCATGCGGTCGAGGTTCGGCGTGGCGTAACCTTCCGCGCCAAACTTGCCGATGTCGGCGTAGCCCAAGTCGTCGCAGAAGATAACGACGATGTTGGGGGGCACCGGTTGAGGCTCAACCGCCAAGCCGGCTCCAGCTGAAACCAACGCCAAGCCGGCAAAAAATTTACCGAGGATGCTTTTCATGATAAATCAAGACGGGGCAGTGGGTGCATTGCATGATGAACTTTAGACGATTACTCAGTCTGCCGCCATCATGGACGACTTAACTAATTCGCTTAACTTGTTTTCATTGTCCGAAAATCAGCCTATGAAATTACAAACTTGAGGTATGTTCTGGCACAATTCACCGGTTTGAACTTTTACATAGTTAATCATATTTACGCCAGCGCGGCGCGTGGACTTTGTCCGGGCGGTTGAAAATGCTACCCCTAAATTTATTCATGATTCCTCAAAAAACTATTTTGGCGAAGATAATCAGCTTGGTTCTGGTCGTGACCGGACTCGCTTTTACTTGGACAGCCAATGCCACGAATCGATACGTCGCCACGACGGGCAATGATACGACGGGCAACGGCACGATCGGAAATCCCTACAAAACCATCACCAAAGGATTTAGCGTGGCGGTGGCTGGCGACACTATTCAAGTTCGCGGCGGCACTTACCGCGAGACGGTGGCA
>CAINDH010000239.1 GCA_903847285.1 uncultured Verrucomicrobia subdivision 3 bacterium
CGGTTCAACGATTTCACCGAAGTTGGCACCAGCTTCCGCTTCAAGCATCCTCAATTTTTGAACTCCATCATCAACGAAGCGTTGACTGCGATGTTCCGCGACATCATGCCGCCGCAGGGACGCCTGTCCGGCAAATCCGCCTCGCGATGTATAACCTGGAGCGACTCGACACTCATCCCACACTGTGGGGCCGGACGACCGATTCTTCCGATTTCGCCAACCGTGGTGACATGATTAATCAATTTCGTTGTTATAAGTCGGTTGCCATCGGTTGCCAATTATGACTTTTAACACCCCATTGGTGCCTATATTGGCGGATAGAACATACGATAGAGAAATGGCTTAAAAACCTTATATAACAAGGGGAATATAATTAATTACCAGGTATTTTAGCGTTGAGAGCGCCGCCAAGCAACTGTCCCAACGGGGTCTATTACTAACCATTTTGTCGCACTACAAATGTGAAACTAAAGAATCACCCTCTTGAGCGATGGCGGCAACATCTCCGGCTCCACCACGCCGGTGTTGACTATCACCAATGTCCTCGGCGCGGATGGCTCGATCTACAGCGTCAGCATCAGCAACGCCGCCGCTCTGGTGGCGAGCAGCAATGCCTCGCTCACGGTCATTGATCCGATCATCACCAGCCAGCCGGTCAGCCGCACCAACAACCTTGCCACGGCGGCCAGCTTCACGGTCGCGGCCTACGGCACAGCGCCGCAGTATCGGTGGTTGAAAAATGGCGTCACCATTTCCGGCGCAAATACCGCAACGTATTCCATCCCGAGCGTCGCCGTCACAGACGAAGCGGCTTATAGCGTCGTCGTGAGCAAAGCCTTTGGTATTGTCACCAGCGCGCCGCCGGCGGCGTTGACGGTGATCAGTCCGCCGGTCATCACCTCACAGCCGTTGAGCCGCACGAATAATGCGGGGACGACCGCGACGTTCTCGGTTACCTATACCGGCACCACGCCCACATTGCAGTGGTATAAGGGCGTATTGCCGATCGCCAACGAGACGAACGCGACTCTGACGCTGTTGAACGTGCAGCAGACGGACGCGGCGGATTACAGTGTGGTGTTGAGCAACGTGGTGGGCACAGTCACGAGTAGCAACGCGCATCTCACGGTGATTGACGCCCCGGTGATTGTTTCGCAGCCGAGCAGCAGGACGAATAATGCGGGCACGATTGCGACATTCACGGTGGGTTACACCGGCACTGCGCCGATCTTCCAATGGTTCAAGAACGGCACTCCGTTGAGCAACGCCGGCAACGTGTCGGGCGCAACAAGCGCGACGCTCACGTTGGCTAACGTGCAGGACGCGGACGTGGCTGGCTACACGGTGTCGTTGAACAACGCGGCGGGCAGCGTGACGAGCGCGCCGCCAGCGACATTGACGGTGATAAATCCGCCGGTGATCACGGCGCAGCCGTTGAGCCGGACGAACAATGCAGGCACCACAGCAACGTTCACGGTTGGCTACACCGGCACTGCTCCCGCCTTCCAATGGTATAGAGGTGTGTCGCCGATTTTCAACGAGACGAACGCTACGCTGACACTACTGAACGTGCAGCAATCTGATGCGTTGAACTACAACGTGGTCTTGAGCAACGCCGCCGGAACGGTCACTAGCAGCAATGCTCGCCTGACCGTGATTGACGCGCCGGTGATTACATCTCAGCCCTTAAGTCGGACGAACAACGCTGGCACTACAGCGACATTCACCGTCGGTTACACCGGCACCACGCCAAACTTCCAGTGGTATAAGGGAGTCGTGCCGATATCCAATGAGACGAATGCAACTCTGGCCCTGCTCAATGTCCAGCAGTCTGCGGCTCAGGATTACAATGTGTTGTTGAGCAATGCGGCGGGAACGGTTACCAGCAGCAATGCGCACCTGACCGTGATTGATGCGCCGGTGATTACCTCGCAGCCGTTAAGCCGGACGAATAACGCGGGCACGACGGCGACGTTCACCGTCGGTTACACCGGCACCACGCCGAGCATCCAGTGGTATAAAGGTGTGTCAGCGATCACAGACGAGACAAACGCGACACTGACACTGTTGAATGTGCAGCAGACGGACGCGGTGGATTACGAGGTGGTGTTGAGCAACGCGGCGGGAACGGTCACGAGCAGCAACGCCCACCTCACCGTGATTGACGGCCCGGTGATCACGGCGCAGCCGTCGAGCCGGACGAACAACGCGGGCACGACCGCCACGTTCAGTGTCAGCTACACTGGCACTTCGCCGAGCATCCAATGGTTTAAGAACGGCACCAACGCGTTGTCTAACGGTGGCAACATTTCAGGTGCGAACACGCCGACTCTCACCTTGAGTAACGTGTTTGGCATTGACCGGGGCATTTACTCGGTGGTTGTCAGCAACGCAGCGGCGGTGGTCGTCAGCAGTAATGCCACGCTCGCGGTAGTTGATCCTTTCATCGTCAGCCAGCCGGTGGGTGTCACCAACATCAACGGCAGCACGGTGACCTTCTCGGTCGGTGTCACTGGCACGGCTCCCTTGAGCTACCAATGGTATCAGGACGGATTCCTTCTGCCTGGTGAGACTGGCAGCAGCCTTACTTTGACCGACATCGCGGATAGCGATGCGGGTGATTACACCGTGGTCGTGACCAACATCTACGGTAGTGCGACCAGTGCGTCGGCAGTGCTGGTCACTGTCCCGCCGTTGATTGTGACACAGCCGACGAGCGTCATTGCGCTTGTGGGCCAGGCCGTCCACTTCAGCGTGAATGTGAATGGCGCGACGCCGTTCAGCTACCAGTGGCAGCAGAACGGCACCAATGTTTCCGGCGGTAACAACCGCATCCTCTCGTTTGCGAATGTGGCGCTGTCGAACGCCGGTAGCTATCGCGTGTTCGTGACGAATCCTAGCGGCACGCAATTGAGTAGCGCAGCCACGCTTTCTGTCTACACATCTACCGTGCCGCAGATGGCGATCGTTTATTCCAATGGCATCGCAACGGTCGTTTTGACCGGTGTGCCTACCTATAACTACGCGATCCAAGCTTCAACGAACCTGCTGAACTGGACGCCGATCCAGACCAATGTATCGCCGTTCACGTTCATCGACACCAATCGTTTCAACACACGTTTCTATCGCGGAATTTATCTTCCCTGAGCGAACGGCTGACTGGTTGTGATGAAAACGAGTGTCGAAAATCACTTAGACCGCGGCGTGTATCCACCCACGACGCGGTCGGTATAAGCTCCTAGAAAAATTACTTTGAAAAAAGAAAACGTATCAGATGCCCAAGGTTCTCTTGAATCGTCCCGGCAGATGGCTGGGTCATCCTCCGATTTGGAAGACGATTCATATTATCTGGAGGCGAATACTGCAACTAGAGCAGAAAGCGAAACTAGGGATGAGCTGAATCTCTTGTTTCTTTTTCAGTCCGACGGATTCCGTCGCCTTTGCCTATGGATGGAGGAGAGGCTCCAATGTCTTCCCTTGCTTAAGGATTTATTTTTCATCGTGCGCCCGACGACAACTTGGAATCGCGTCGTGGCCGCCCAGCGCGGAGTCATTTTCATCTTCATGTTTTACCTTTTGCCAATGATGTTGGTGACGGCTCTGATTGAAGGGTATGGACTGATGTTGTTTGGCCAGCAGCAAGCGGGGCAGGGGATGAACAATCGCTTCACGCTGCCCAAGGTGTTTGTCTATGAGTTTGGTAGCGCATTGATCAGCTTTGCGTTCATCTGCCTGGCTGCGGCCTTCATCAAGTCTTTTGCAAACGCCTGCCATGCCCGCAATAGCTATAAACAGTGTCTGGCGGTGATGTTTTATTCGGTTGGTCCGTTGTTTTTAATTCAATGTTTCAACGGCTTTCCCAATATGTATTATTGGCTGACGTGGTTGATCGGAGCATTTTTGACTATGGGTGCTCTATATCACGGTTTGCCGCGGATTATGCAGCCCGATCCGCCGTCGGCTATGGGGCTTTACATAGGGAGTGCCATCACAGTCTTCCTGCTGCTGCTCGGCGGACGCATCCTGACCGGTTACTATCTGACTGGCAATTTCAAGTCGCTGGAAGTTTTGCTCACGAACACCGCCGGAAAAATTATGTGAGGATCGTAGGCTGAAACGAAACAAGATGAAAGATTTCACCCCGCTAATTGCCGGTCTGACAATACTGCTTGTTTGGCAGCTAATTGTCCGCAGGCGATAATGAACCGGTAAAAGTGCATTTGAGTAAGGTTACCCAAGAAGACGTCATGGCTTAGCGCGAGGAAGAACAAAGGAATGCTCAGATATGTCTGACATAAACAAGCCAAGCGACAATGTTAGCGAGTCCGCACCGAAACCGACGCGGAAGATGCCTGATTTATCTCTTTGCCGCGTCAGCCATACTGGAATCGGGGATTTGGTTTATTGTTGTGCCTTGGCAGACTCGAAAGATTGCGCTTATGCCGAGCATCATGCATTCGAGACATATTGTTTTCACCCGAAGTGGAACGAGATTTTAGCCCGACCCAAGGCGAATCTTTAATTTTGAATTTCAACACGGCATGAATAGAAAGCAACGCAACCACCGATGCGTGAAGGTTTAGCAGCCGGGGAATTTTTCTTCAACTACTACTCAATCAGGCTTCAATGTCGGAAGCTGATGTTTCGGGTGCCGCATCAGCGCCCATCGGCGGATAAATAAAACCAGCGGACGGTTGCCCGTCCGCTGGTTGAATTGAAGCGGCTGATTAAGTCCGTCAGGTAAAACTTGTCGGTGTATTCCTTGACTATGCGGTCGGTGGTGAACTGCGGCACGAGGGGTCTTACCATGCGTCTGTTCGGAACGGCGAAGCGGGAAGACCTGCGCCATTGAAGAGATTGCATTTGGGATTATCCGCCCAGCCGTAGCGCACGGCCAACGGCGATTTCACGTCGGGACTCGAAATGACCACTTGCTCGCCTTCAATACGCGCTTTGCCCCAATGCCATTCTTTATCCACACCCGCGATGACGAATCCTTGTAGCTCGCCGTCCTTCGCCAGCATACCGCCATCGGTGTGCTTGAAGGAGATGATGATTTTATCATCGCTGATTTTTTGTCCGGCGGGCAACGGGCCGGAGAAGGTGATTTTATCACCATACACTTGCGCCCGCGCCCAAAGCCCGAGCCGATAACCCACGGCCTGTTTGTTCTTCGGATGGATGTTGTCCGCATCGCCGATATCGATGGCCACGGCCATGCCGGTGTTCGTCACCGCGAGCGATTTCAACATGCCTTCGCGCACTCTTGCCCAATGACTGACGGGGCAGGGGCTGTTGGTATAGGTCCGGTAATTAGCCAACTGCACCCATGCGAACGGGAACTCGCCCTGACCCCAACGCTCGCGCCAGTCTGCGATGAGCAACGGAAGCTGGTATTCGTAAAGCTGGGCAAAGCCTTCGCGCCCGCTGTTCTCGCCCTGATACCAAATGACGCCGCGAATTGCGTAGGGAATAATCGGCGCGATCATGCCGTTGAACAGATTGGCGGGATAATTTTTATGTTCGCGCGGAGGCACCGGCTTCTCGGGCGCATAGCCGGCGGGTTTGCCCTCGGCTACGCGCTTGGCGGAATTGGTCTTCCACGCGGCATACTGCTTTTCGTATTGCGCCTGCGCTTTGACCGGGTCGAAGGGTGCGCGAAGTTTGGTCGCCCATTCCGCAAACACGGGTGCGAGTTCTTTCTTGCCTTCCTGTTTTTCCAAGCTGGTCCAGGCTTCAATCGGCGTCGCGCCCACCGAGCCGTTGATGAGGCCAACGGGCACGCCAAGCTTTTGGTGAAGCTCTCGGCCAAAGAAGTAGGCCGTCGCGGAAAAGCCGCTCACCGTTTCCGGGCTGCAAAGAACCCACTCGCCTTCGCAATCTTTCTGCGGCGTGACGGTTTCATGACGCTTCACGGTAAACATCCGGATCTGCGGAAACTTAGCCGATACTTTTTCTTGCTCCAGATCGCGAACGCTTTTCACCCACATCGCCATGTTGGACTGGCCTGAACCCAACCAGACTTCGCCGACGAGAACATCGTTCACGGTGATTTTGTTTTTACCGCTGACCACCAGCGTCAACGTATTCGTCGCCGAAAATTTATCCAACTTCACGCTCCACTTGCCCATCGCATCCGCGGTAGTTGTCTTGGTTTGTCCTTGGATGCTGACCGTGACCGCTTCACCCGGTTCGGCCCAGCCCCAGGCGGGAACGGCAGCGTCGCGTTGCAACACCATGTGATCGGAGAAGATTGCCGGTAGCTTCACATCCGCGCAGGCAGTGACGGCGGTAATTGAAACCAAAATTCCAAGCGCGCAGATCAGCGCGCCCGGAGTGTTCGTTCTCAGTTTATTCATAACAATATCGGTTGGTTAATCATGCTGCGCGATACGCTTCCCCCACGGGCGTGAGCGTTCCGTCGTCATTGAACAAAGCGCATGGGCCGAGCGGGGCGCTGTCCGGCTTGGCTGGAAACCAGGCGTAACGCTCGACAAAACTGCAAGCATCCAGTTGCGGGAACAGTTGCTGGATAAACTGAACCACCTGCTCGGGGCGATATTTATTTTCCGCGCGGGTTTTGGCCGCCCAATCGCCGACGGCGAATTCAGTGATCCACAGCGGACGGCCAAACATTTCGTGCACGGTCTGGAGGCGCTTCATCAACGCTTCGGCGTTTGGTCCACCGTAGGAGTGCACGCCCACGGCATCCACGCGCAACTGGCGTTCCTCCACCCCCTTCATGAACGCCTTCATCCAGTCCTTGTCAGGATGCACGCAACTCGGACTGACCAACCGGAGGCCGGTCGCCATCAGTTTGGGCCACACGTCGAGGGCTTCCTCGACCGTCATGTTGCCCTGTTTCGCCTGATCCGGCTCATTGAGACCGAGCAGTTCCTTGTAGCCAGCCTGGCGGAGTTGCATGCCCAGTTCGGTGTAGGAATCGCCCGGTTTAGCGTTCCAAACCATCGGAATAAATTCCACGCCCGCCGGGATATTTTCCGGCGGCACGCGGTTCCAAGAATAAAACCAACGTGCGCCACTCAACCGGAGCTTTTCGCGCCACAGCTTATCTTTGGTTCCCATGCCGATGCCGCGCTTGGCTAGAAGCCGCGAGCTGATTGGCGAAGTGGAAGTGGCGCAACCCGGTAACAGCGTTCCCGCCGAGGCCGCCAGTGCGAGTTGAATAAAATTTCTGCGATTCATAATTGTGATTTTGTTTGTTGTTCTAGATCGAGTTTGAATGGTTAAAACTGTTGCCGTGTCGCCCGCCTTGGCAAGGCCTCCGGCACGGCGAGCATGTTCGTCAGCGCGGCGAACCACTTAGCCGCCATTTTCTTGGCGCCGAGGGCGTTGGGGTGGACGTGGTCGCCAATGGTGTCCGTGCGCCAGTCGAAACCGTCCGCCATGTTTACGCCGATGACCGGAGATTCTGCCGTGGTCAAACGCGTCGGGAGTTTGGCAAGTTCCGCGTTCAGTTCCGGGAGATATTCATACTTCGGAAGTTTGCCGCTGGGAATCACCTGCGCGACCAGCACGATGACTTTTGGATTCACGCTGCGCGCCTTGCGGATCATATTTTCTGTCGCGGCGATGATTCCGTTTACCGGCGCTTCGGTGTTGGTGTGATTATGGCCGGAGTGAATCAAAATAATGTCCGCAACATTCGTGCGAAAATTTTTCTCCAGAGCACCCGCGAGAAACTCCGCGTTCTTGCCGCTATAACCTTCATGCCGTAACGACCCGGCTGGCGACGCGCTCATGCGCGAGCAGGTGAATTCCACGCGATAGCCGGCCGCCGCCAGTTTTTCCAAAAGCGGATAGCGGTAGTTGGAAAAGGTTTTTCCGCCTTCCGTTATGGAATCGCCCACCGGGAGGATGCGGTAGACTTTTTGCTCCGCTGCCAATGCCGCCGACCAAACGGCGAACGCCAGCTGGCTAATGAAGATCGGCTTCATTTTTTCTCGTAGAAACGAACGTAATCATATATTGCCGCTGCCGGAAGTCTGGTGTCATCCACCGCCTTGGTCTTGCCGAGTTGTGAGGCGATCGTCGTGAGCCAGATATGTTGATCGCTGTGCGCGAAATTCGTGACCGCAACGGTCTGCACGAGTTTACCCTCGAAATAATATTTCACCGTGTCCGGCGTGAACTCGCAGCCGAACGTATGGAAGTCCGCCGAAAGATCTGGCGTGGTCACACCTTTACCACCCATTGAAACATGCGGCTGGGATTCCATTTATGAACATTCACGCCGTAGTGCTTAAGATTCACCGAATCGTTTTCGCAAACGTCCAGTTCCTGCGCCGAAGCCGTCGGGCCGGTGCCGCCGTTGCCATCGTGCTTCATCATCCAGAACGACGTGTGCCAGCCCGCGCCAGGCGGCACTTTGAAGTGTGATTCGTAATAGCCATATTTGAAAGCTTGTTTGCTAATGACACCCGCACCGGTGTAATGCTTGTCGCCCGCGTCCTCTTTCTTCACAGCGAGAAAAATTTTCCCGTCGCGCACCGACACATTCGCGGGCGACTGCGTGCTCCAATGTTTGCTGTCGGTGCGAAAGACCCACTTGTTCGTGTCGAGTGAACCGCCATTGAATTCGTCTGACCACGCAAGCCGGTAACCCGGCGGCGGGAGTGCAATCGGCAAATCAGTTTGCGCCCAAGCCGAGATGCCCAGCGAGGTGAAGGTCAAGAGAACGATCGTTTTCATTTTGATATTAAAATTTTGATTCAAAAGTAATTTCAGAAATAATCAAACTGCGCGGTGGCTTTCGTATCGGCGGAGGCCGTCACGCGCAGCCAATACGCGGAGAACGCGGCGGGGAAATGGTGCTCGAGTTTTTCGCCAGGCTTCACTTGGAGTGACGTCACTTCGCTCCATTTGCCAGTGCCGGTGAAGTCCGCTTCCACCTTGAAAGTAACGGCCTCCTTGCCCGCGTGCGACAGCGTGAGGCGTTTGTGGTCATAGCCGGTGGCGAGATAGGCGTCGCTCGGAACATTCGCCTTTACGCTGGTTTCCAGCCACGGCCCACCGTGGCCGCGCGGCTTGCCGAGTTGCCACAGATCGTCCACCGCGCCCGCCCAGAGCGCGCACTTGCCATCGTCGCTGCGGACGATGTGGTCGCCCTTCGCTTCAGTGGCGACACCGCTCAACACGAGCAACCCGCGATAGCTCGCGAAATCGTGGATGCGGCGATTGTGCGTGGCAATGGGCCGGAGTTTGATGAAACCGCCAGCGTTCGCGGCGGGCAGCTCATAGAATGTGCCGCCGACATTTAGCAAGTTGCGCTCGGTGCAAACTTCGCGGCAGAGACGGTCATTCCCCAATTCTCCGGGTTGATCCAGCGCTTTGTCACCTTTTGGCAGACGCCAGCGTTTGCCGGTTTCATCGGTGTAGACCATGGAGGCTGCGTCAGCAGTGATGAGCGGGGCGGCAATGGGAACGTTTTTCCGAACCCATGCTGCGCCAGCCGGGTCGTTCACGCGACGGAGATTCAAATCGCCGTCGAGGTCGTAACAATTCGTTTCGCCCGCGCCGCCTTCCGGCACGAAGCGAAGCGTCTTGAAATCTCCGCCGCGCGCAAACAGCAATCCGGCGCTGGCGGATATGTCAGCGGGCGTCGCAATCCCAGCGAAGCTGTCAGCGGTCTTGGTCGTTCGCTTGTCCTCGGCGCGATAGTGGAAGAACGCCGTGGCCTTCAGCGCGTCGCGGTCGGGCGTGAGGCGAATCCACGCGCCGATTTCCTGAGCAGAAAATTCCAGCCATGCGCTGCCCTGCGCTGGAACGGAAACGTCGCGCAGCTTTGTCCAATGGCCGTCGCCCTTCACGTCCACTTCCAACGTGAAGGAAATTTTCTTCGCGCTGTCGTGCGCCAGAAAAAGCGAGCGATGCGCGAAACCGGAGAACAGAAACGGCTCGCTCGCTACGCCAGCCTTCACGTCGTCGTTCAACCAGACTGCGCCGCGACCGAGCGCCGGACCGAAGGAGTCCACCGCGTCCGGCCGGACGAACCAGAGATTCGATTGCGATTTGCCCGGGCCGGAAAGATTGCCCTTGAGCCGGTCCTTGTTGAGGAACTCGTCCTTTGCAGTGTCGTCGCAGCCGAAGACGAGGCGTTCGTTCCAACGGCAGAAGTCACCGATCACTTTCAGATAAGTCGAGCGCGGCGCAATTCCAGCGGTGTTCGCTACAGAAAATGTTTTCGGAAATTTCCAGAACTCGCCGTGCATCGTCATCAGCAGCGAATCTTCGCCGATGTCACGAATGCGCGGCCACTCGGTGTTCCAGCCGTGCGCACCGTCGTAGCAGTGCGACGTCTTCGGCAGGCGGAACGAGTGCCATTTGCCGCCGTCGAGCAGCATGAGGATGAGCGAGCGGTTGTCCCAGCCGATGCTCCAAAGACGATCATCGCCGGGCGGATTGCCCAGGATTCCGCCCGGGCCGGTGACGTCGGTGAACTGGTTGCGCCGGACGATGCTCCATTGGTCAGCCTTGCCATCCCACTCGGCGAGGACACCGCTCGGAACCGTCGGGTCTTTGAGTGCGGCGGACGCGTGATCGCCGTTGTTCGCATAAACATAGCGGCCTTGCGCGGAATAAAAACCTTTGCCGTGATAGCCGGGTAGGTCGGCCTTGCGGCCGGATTTCATCTGCTCGTCGGCCCAGAGTTCCTTCACGGCGAGTGTGTGAACGTCAACTTCGTAAATGCCTTCTTCCATTGTGGCAAAAACTATTTTGTTCGTCGGCTCGGTGAGATGCCGCGCGAGGCCGGTGAGGCGGCCAAACATATTCGTCCAGGAAATCACGCGCACGTTGCCGTTCGTGCCGATGACATACGGCCCGATGAAAAGTTGCTCCGATTCGCGGTGAAACATGCGGTCCGCCGGCGTGCCGCCGATGCTTTCGGGACGGATGATCTGCTCCAGCGCGGGGGTGATTTCGTAGAGCTTGTCGGACGAGCCGGTGGGTTTGTGCGGCGCGTAGGAGATGACCCAGAGGCGGTCCGCCCACGGAACGACCGCGCCCGTGCCGCACTCGCCTTCGTTGTTGAAGGTCGCGAGCGAAGGATAAATGCCGGAGATCTGTGGCGGCGCGGCGCTGATAGGCGACGCAACGACCAACAACAAGGCAACGAGCTTGGATAATTTTTGGAGCATAATCATCGGGAAGACTTTTGTGGACCCAGCCTTTGCATACCGCCAAATTTCAGCAGCAGCCACGCGATCGGATGCAGGAAGGCCATGATCAAAAACCATTGCGCGTAGCCGTGGCCTTGCACCATTTCCAGCAACGGGCCAAAGACCGACTTGATCGCGTGGTCGAGAAATCCATCCGGCTTGGTGGACGGTCCAGAAACCATCGTCGCCACAATCATGTTCATGATGATGCCGCCGATAGTGCTGCCCGTGGCGACGACGCTGAACACTGTGCCGAGCGAATGTTTTGGCACGACATCCACGACGAGCGAACTGATATTGATGAGCCACGCGAGCGACGCCAGCACGGTGCAAACCGTGAGCGTCATGGCGACATTCAAACCTGCAGCGTGCGCGATGAACGGCGATAGCGGCATCAGGCAGGCGCAACCCAGCATCACCCACAAACGACTATCAGCGGGTGCTGTGCCGCGTTTCACAAACTGGCCGGACAACCAACCGCCCAGCAAGCTGCCCACGCCCGCTGCCGCGTAGATAATCCAGGTAATTTCCAACTGCTCCTGAGAGAGATGGCGGTCAGCACTCAAGTATTTTGGAAACCAGAATTGATAAAAATACCAGACGGGATCGGTGATAAGCCGGCCCAGCAGCAAGAGCCACGTGCCGCGAAAAAGAAAAACCTGTTTCCATGACCACGCGTTCGAGGCTAGCGAGTCGGCGGGGTTTTCGGCGGCAGCGGATTCTTCGATCAGCTTGAGTTCATCAGTGGTGATTTGTTTGCTCTCGCGCGGTTGCCGGTAAAAACACAGCCACGGAATCAGCCATGCCAACCCGGCGAGTCCCGTCAGGATAAACGCGAGGCGCCAACCCGTGCCGTGGCCGAGCCAGTTCGCGATGACGGGCATCGTTTCCTGATACGCGTGCGTCGCCAACGGGATGACGAGATACGGCGCAACGGTCGCCCCGATGGTTGCGCCCATGGTATAGAAGCCAATGGCCAGCGCGCGTTCCTTGGCGGGAAACCATTCGGAAACGACCTTGGACGCCGCCGGCCAGACACCGGCTTCGCCGAGGCCGAGAAGAAACCGAAATCCACACAGCGACTTCATGCCCTGCGATGCCGCGGTAAGCATGTTTGCTACCGACCACCACAAGACGAACAACGCCATGCTGGCGCGTGTGCCGAGCTTGTCTGCGATGCGACCGGAGATCAGATAGGCGATCGTGTAAGCGACGAGGAAGAGGTTAACGACGTTCGCATAATCATGGTCGTCCATTTGCAAATCGCTTTGGATGGTAGGCGCGAGCGCGGAGAGCGTTTGGCGATCCACATAGTTCAGCACCGCCGCTCCGAAAAGCAGCGCCACAATCCACCAGCGAAATCCTTTGATCTTCATGAATGAGCGGTGGTCAGGTGTGGTAAGAGCTCTCGAGGTTTAAAGACAAGGGCAGGCGATTCATCGCGGTCTCATTCCATAATATGGAACGCTTCGACTGGAAAAAACATTTATTCATGGGCGAGAGAGCCGGAAGAAAACGCCTGGGTTTGCCGGCACAATCGGCAGCGTCATCTGGTTGGTGGCCGTCGAGCCGAGAACGGTCGACCAGTTTGTGCCGAGGCCGATACTCAAAGGGTTCGTCTGCGTTTGCAGGAACCAGCCGGTGTAATTGAGCGGCCAGGACAGTGTGAGATTCGACGAAGTCGCGATGAAGACTAAATTCGTTGGCGCGATCGGCAGTGGATTCATCGGCGTGGCGACGGCTTGATTGGAATTCGTAGATTCGTAGCCGATGAGATCGGTGGTGGTAACAACGTAATAGTAAGTCGTGCTGTTTATCACGGCGTTATCGGCGAGATTCGTCGCAGTGAGATTGGTCGCGAGCAACGAGTATGCGCCGCCGTTGGTGGTGCTGCGATAAACGGAGTAACGCCAAAAATCCGCCGCCGCGCTGGCGTTCCAAGTGAGCGACACGGTCTGATTGCTTGCGACGGCCTGCAAGTTTGCGATGGCGGCGGGCGCAGTCGCTTCGCCGGGACTGATGGGGCGGATGAAACGCCAGTTCGCCGCGTTGGTGGTGCTGGTGTTGGCGACCATCGAGAATAGCATATTGGTCGGCGCGTTGGCGGCATTGTTCGAACGCAGCAATTGCAGGCGCTTGGAACTGGCGGGGTGATCCAGATAAACCCAGCCGTAGTCCGTGCTCGGGGTAACAAGGTTAAACGACCATTCCACATTCGTTCCCGTCGTGCCGACCGGCGCGTAATCAAGCGTTGTTCCGTTGTAGCGCAGCCGACGGCCATCCTGCACAGACACGATGTATTTGCGTCCGGCGGGCGCGGGGCGTAACACCCATTGCACTGAGACATCGCTGCTGCGAATCCATGCGTTGGTGAGCGATGAATTGCCCGTGGCGCAACGCAACCGATGCCGCGCGGCCTTGTTGTGAATCATGTAAACTTTGTCGTCACGCACAGTTGCATCCTGATCCCACGCGGCGTAGGCCTCGCCGAACGCGGTGAGCGTCGTGCCGTTGGTCTCGAAAAAATTGGAGCGCGGGGCGGTCGCGGGCTTGTCCCACGGATTGGCGGCGGTTGGATTGTTCGTGTCTGCCGTGAAGATGAACAAGGCGTATTTTTTCAACTGGTCGAGCGATTCCGCGCGCCAGACAAATTCGGTGATCCAATTGTAATTGTCCTCCTCGCTCCAGTTGCCGCCGCCGTTCCAGTCCACGGCGGAGAATTCGGTGAGCCAGACTTTGCGTCCCCAACTGTTGTAGGTGTTCTGGATGACGGTGACGAGTGCCGAGGCCGAGCCACCGCTCGGGCCGGGGTATTGATGGATGGCCGTGTATTCCGACCGCATCCCGCGGGCATCAACGCTATCATAGAATCCCGCCAGCCAGCCGCTGGTGGAGCTGCCCGGACACGCGCTGACGAGCGGGAGGTCCAACGATTCAAGCCTCGGCCAAAATAGAAGCGCATTGGTCAGTGCGCGCAATTCGCTGAAGGTGGCTTCGTTCGTGGCCTGAAGGTCGAGCCATCGCCCGGTTTGCAGATATTTGTCTGGCTCGTTGTAGCCCATCAGATGCGTCGCGCCGGATCGGGGAACATACAGCGCGTAGTTGTTGCCCAGATGTCCTTTACCGGGATCGGCAAAATTCATCGGGTTGAAGATGAATTCCGGCGTGAGATCGGGATAAGGATTGGCGGCGGTCCAGTTGTAACCCCAGCTTGCAGACGAGAGATTCGTCTGGAGATAACCGGCCGAACCTTTCTTCGGGAAAAAGTCAACGTAGAGGACGCTCCACTGCTGGTTGCTGCCCGCCGTCAACGGCTGCTGCGTCACCGCACCCGCTGTGGCCTGCATCGACTTGCCGCTCCAGACGTTGATGAAAACGACGTTCGTGCTGTTCACATACTGGTATTTCCACAACTGATGCGGCATGGCCGAGTAATTGCCCTCGACGATGGACGCGCCGTCATTGGTCGAAGCCCCGGCAACTTCGAGGCATTTCCACGAAGCGCGGTTGCGGATGCGGTAGGTGTCGCTGTCGTAGTTGTAAAGCAACTGGTAACTTTTCTGATCCGTAGTCGAGGAAGCGGTCGCCTCGCCTGCGCCGTTGGTGTTACTGACGAGTAGATTTCCGGAAGCCAGATTAACAAGGGAATAAAAGTCGTCGTGGTAATTGGTGAAGCTCTGCGTAGGCCGTGGCGCAAACTTCACGCCCGTGCCCAGCGGATAACCCGCGCCGCCGTTCGCCGGAAAGATCATCAGCTCGCGGACGCGCTGAATGCCGGTGTTCGTCGTGTAAAAGCGGACTGAGTCCGTGGTGACCGGTGTGGTGAAATTGATGGCGAGAGCGTTGGTTGTATTGTTCGTGAAGACCGTGCCAGGAATCGTGAGCCAGTTCGTGCCGGATAGGTATTGCAGCTCGAAATTTGTGACGATGCTCAGGTTCGCGCCGACGCCGTTGTAGAAATGCGCGCTGCCGATCTTGTTGGTGGTTTCAAAATCCACCCGCAGCCAGTGCACGTTCGTGTTCGACAGGCTCAACCAGCGCGAGTTGTCGTCCACATAGCCGTCCACCGCCAGCCGGGGATAATAGGTGGTCGGGGCAAAGGTGGCGGTGCTGTCGGCCAGCGCGCCGTAAAACCCTGCGAGATTAATTTTCACATCCGTGCCCAACGGCCAGCCCGCCGGGCCGTTCGGCGGATAGAGCGCGAAGTCCTTCACCCGCACCCGGACTTCCGTGGAGTAAAAACGGAATAGCGACGCCGTGACATTCGTGGTGAAGACAATGTTACGTTCATTGAGCGTGTTGCCCGTGATGTTCGCGCCGGGACAAGTCACCCAGTTGGATGAGTTGTCGAGGTATTGGATGGAAAAATTGGTGACCGTCAAGCCGTCGTCAATGCCGAGGAACAACTGCGCGCTGCCAACCGTCATCGCCAGCGGCAACTGCACCTGCAGCGTGTGCGGAAGGGTGAGCGAGCTGATCCAGAGCGAATCGTTGTTTGCGAAGCCATCGGTCGCATTGCGTGCCGGATAATCAGTGGAAAAAGTAGAGCTGGCCGTGGTGGTTTGAAACTTTGCCAGGTTCACGCGCTGGGCGGAAGCAATGCCCGGCAGCAACAGAACGCAGAAGAACAGCCCCAGCCAACGCAGCTTAGCAGCGAGTAAAAAACGAACTGCCAGCCCGCACATCAGCGAGCCGGCACAATCGAAGCATGGTTTGGTAAAAATCATTTTCCGGAATGCTTCACTTCTCGTAGAACCTCACCCAATCAAACTCCGCCACGCGGGAAGTTTGGCGTCATCCACGGCTTTGGGTTTCACCGGGTCGCCCCAGAGAGCGGCCACGGAGGTGAGCCAGATATTTTGCGGCCCGTGCGGAAATTTTGTTGCCTCTGTCTCATGCGTCAGTTTGCCGTCGAGATAAAACTTTACCTTTTCGGCAGTAAATTCGCAGCCCCACACATGGAAGTCCGCCGAGAAATCCGCCGTGTCGCGATAATATTTCCGCCCGTAACCCTGCGAGCGCTTGCCGGTCTTGCCGCTCCAATCAATCACGCCCGCCGAATACGAACGCGGGTTGACTGCGTCCTGTTCGCAGATGTCGATCTCCTGAGCTCTGATCTGCGTCGCATTGGTCGCGCGCCCTTGCTCGACGAGTTGGGCAAAATCCGCTCCTGGCGGCAAGGTGCTGGGATCCGTGTAATCCATTGTCCAAAACGATGTGTGCCAACCAGCGGCGTCGGGACAACGAAAGCGCGCCTCGTAGTAGCCGTATTTGAATTGCTCGCGGCTGATCACGCCGCCCGCCGTGTATTGCGCACCACCCGCTTTTGCTTTTTTGAGCGCAATCCGCAGCAGGCCATTGGTTACGGAAACATTTTCCGGCTGCTGAAAACTCAAGAGCCGTTTGCCCGTGCGATAGTGCCACCGGTTCGTGTCCAGCTTGCCGCCGTTGAATTCATCCGACCAGCCGAGGCGGTAGCCGGGCAGCGGTGGTGCGATGGTTTCAGCGGCGTGAAGCGCAATGGACGCGGTGATGGCAGCGAGTCCGATCAATTGAATGGTGAAAGTCTTCATAAATTCAGGCACGGCATTTTATTCACTTTCCGCCATGTCGTAGCCCGTGGGCGAAAATAGTTTCACGACGGTCCCGGGTTTGACTTTTGCATCAGACGTCCATGCAGCATCGCCGGGTTTCAAATCGGGCAATGCGATTTCGCCGCCGTCCCATTTCAGTTTGTAACCGCGCAACGTGTAGCTGGGGATTTCATCCACGCGACGTGGCATGACGTTGATGACGCCATTGCTCACCGTGAGCGAATGCACTGGGCTGAACACTTTCCGCATCTGCCAGTAAGCCGGCTTGAGCTTACGATCCACGGTCACGACGCCCCATTCGCGGTTTCCCGAGGGCGGTGTGCCCTTGTAGTTGCTGCGATAGTCGTTGAAGGTCCACACAGAAACGCCGACGACGTAAGGCAGTTTTTCCAGCGGTGTAAATCGTTTGTCCATGCCGGGAATGATGGCATTCGTGCCCACGCCAATCTGGGTCGCGCCGAACTCGGAAAAGAAGATCGGCAAATTGGGCCACTTCCCATGCAAGTTTTCCGCCAGCGGGCCATTGTTCCCGCCATAGGTGTTGTGCATCAGCAGATCGCAGACGGATATGGGATCGTTGGTCGGAGAAGATTTCGAGCCGGTGAAGCTGACGTAGTTCAGCAGGCGATACGGATCAAGCGTGCGTGTGAACTTGATCATCGAGTCAACGTAGTCGTAGTGTTGCTTGAGTTCGTTGCCCATGCTCCAGCCGATGATGCAGGGATGATTGTAATCGAGCTCAATCATCTCCCGCATCCATTGTTCGGTCAGCGGATTGCCGGGCTTCATGTTGGGATCGCCTTCACCCCAGACCGGAATCTCCGCAAAAATCATGTAGCCCTTTTCGTCGAGGTAATCGAGCAAGTTGGGCGCTTGGGGCGAATGCATGATGCGCGAAAAATTCGCGCCCGCCCGCTTCATCAAGTCCACGTCCTGACGCACCAACGAATCCGGCTCGGTGTTGCCGGTCGCGTTGCTGTCGCTTACGCGGTTGAAGCCGCAGACGCGAATCCGCTCGCCGTTCAGCCGCAATGAATCTTTCGTGACCTCCACTTTGCGAATGCCAAAGCGGTCGGATTTTTCATACTGCAACTGGCCGCCCACCGTCAGGCGCGTCGTGAGCGTGTAGAGGTTGGGATGATCAAAATCCCATAAGCGCACGCGCTCGCGGGTCAAAGCAACGCTCGCAGTTACATTCGTGACGGATTGAGCCGCCACCGTCACGGTCCGGGCGAGCGTGGCTTCCTTCTTCCCGTCAATGCTTGAAGCCAGGGAAACTTCCTCTGCCGAGTCGCCAGAGTTAGCGATTTTGTATTCGACAAAAACTTTCGCCGCGCCCGTCTTCAAATCTGGCTCGCTACGGATGTGTTGCCACACGATGCGCGTGTCCTCGTTGTCGATGAGCGTCACGTCGCGGCTGATGCCGCCCCAGGCCCACCACGCGCCGCGACGGAAAGTGTTATCCGCGCAGGCCGTCACCGTGTTCTCTCCGGTTCGCAGTTCCTTGGTCACATCAAACTCAAAAGGCGTGTAGCCGCCGCGATGCGTGCCAAGCGATTTCCCATTCAGCCAGACTTCTGCCGTCTCATTGACCGCGCCGAAATGTAGCCGGATGTGTTTGCTCTTCCAATCTGACGGCACGGTGAATGTGCGCTGATACCAGCCCTTGCCGATGTGCTTGGCAAACGCCGGCAAAGTGTCCCAGTTGCCGGGAACGGTGATGGTGTCCCACTTCGCATCGGCGGTAGCGACCGCCGCCTCGTTGGTGGTGAACTGCCACAGACCATTGAGCGATTGCTGTTGTTCGCCGCTTGCGGCAGCTGACAAGACAGATGCTACCAATATCGCCAATGTGAAATGAATTTTCGTTTTCATCTAAAAATTTTAGTGCGTATGTGTTGTGCTGGGCGGCGTTAAATTATTCCATCGTCTTCAACGGTATCTGCACATTAAAGCTGCCGTCGCGCGATTTGTTGCTGGCCGCCGCGCAATTCAGCGCGATCGGCTCGCCGTTTACAAACAGCAATTGCGGTCGTTCGAGCGCGGTGAGTTTTTCCTCGTGACCATCGGCCCATTTGATAATTCCCGGATTTGCGACGAACGGATGCTTGGAGAGATTCCAGTCAATTCCATCGGCCGATTCCCAGAGCGCGAGCGAATAGCCGCGATGGGTGAAATTGCCGTCGTTATCTTTCACCACCGCCCAGTAACGATCCTTGCCGTGCCAGATGAACGGATCTTCCGCCGCGAACATCACGCCTTTCGCGCCAAAGACTTCGCCCGGATGTTTCATGAACGGACCGAGTGGATTATCCGCCGTGGCGACCAGATGCGACACCGGCCCGCCGAAGGGTGGCTTGCCGCGCATCGCCACGGCTTTATAGACCATGAGCACGCCGCCGTCCGGCCGTTGCGCCACGCTCGGGTTTGATGTTAGCAAAGCATCCGGCGCGTTCGTGTCAGAACTAATGTCTACGATGGGTTTGTCAAACCGCTGCCACGGGCCGTCCGGCGAATCCGCCACGGCCACGCCGATGCGCTGATGGTTGCGATGCGTCCAGTTCAACGAAGCAGTCAAAATACCGTCGCCGTAGTTGCCCATGTAGTAGAGATAAAACTTTTTGCCGATGCGGAGAATGGTCGGGTTATGCGTGCAAGAGCCGTCCCAAAAATTTGTCCCACGCGCCGGCAACGTCACGTCGTGGTGCGTCCACGGGCCAAACGGCGTGTCGCTCACCGCGTGCGCGATTTCGGAATACGAAGCCCACGCCTGATGTCCCAACTTGCGCGGCCAGCGTGAATAAAATAGATGGTATTTTCCGTCGTCGCCTTTGATCTGCGAGCCGCACCAGATATTGTAATTGGTATCCGCCCATTTCGCTGTGAGCGGCACGGGCTGGAGCATGGCGTTGAAGTCGTATTCAACGGCATTGTTGGCCGCATCACCGCGCGCGAAACCGCCGAAGAGAAATATGCTGGCTAGGGCGAAGCTGATTGCGCGCGTGCTATGGTTCATAGTTGTTGTGGAACTTGGCCCGCATTTCGGACTTTTCAAGCATGAGTCAATTCAAATCCTTCAGCGCGCCGGAGGCATTGGGCTTCGCCGATCGTGATGGTTTTGGAATTGGCACAACCGTATTTCGCGCTGCCGACTCCGCAGCTTGATATTTCGGATGCTGGTAAACGCGAACGTAGTCGAACATCACTGCCCCAGGCAGCTTGGAGTCGTCCACCCAGCGGTCACCCTTCAATGTGCTGGCGAGCGAAGTGAGCCAGATGTTCATGTCATCATGCGGGAAGTTGCTCGATCTCTCCTCTCTGGCCAACCGGCCATCGAAGTAAAACCGAATAATTTCCGGCGTAAATTCGCAACCCCAAACATGGTAGTCTGCCGACGTGTCCGGCGCATCTTCGATGACCCAGCGACCCGCGTTCCACGTCTGGCCATTTTTGGAGTCAGGTATCTTATTGATGATGCCGAAACTGTAGTAATTCGGATCGCCTCCGTCCTGCTCGCAGAAGTCCAGTTCGAGCAGCGCCCGCTTTCCTTGCGTTGCACCTGGCGTCCCGTTTTTCTGCGCCCAGAAGGACGTGTGCCAGCCTTCAATCCCTGGCGTCTTGAAACGGGCTTCATAGTAGCCGTAGACAAACGTTTCCCGGCTGATGACGCCACCACCGGTGTAATCTTTCCCACCAGCGGACTCCTTGCGCAGGGCGATTTTCAGAGTGCCGTTGTTCACCGATATGTTTTCCGGCTGCTGCGTGCTGAGCAATTTGCTGCCGGTGCGATAGTCCCACCGGTTCGTATTCAGGGAAACCCCATCGAACTCATCGTTGAAGACCAGTTGATAACCGGGCGGCGGCAGCGGCGTCACTTCCTTGGCAAGTTTCACCGGGATATGAATCTTGCTGTGAAACTTGGGCCGTTGATTTGCTTTTTCGGGCGATGCGGGCAGAGACTCAGCGAGCGTCAACTGACAAGTCAAACAGGCAAGGCCCATTGCCAGCGGCCAAATGAAAATATTGGGAAGCATAATAGCTGATAGGAATTCGGTTGGGTGGAGGGGTTTAAACAATTGATCAGCTTTCGATGTTAGTTATTCGCGCCGCGTATCATGCCTAGGCATAACACCGCACTTCAAACAGCGCGGCCGGGATAAATTCATTCGGCGCGGTCAGGTGAATCTCCAGACAATCCGTCGTGACCGGCTCGGCGAATTCCAGCACGCGGCGCGTTTCGTGGTTGTCCACCAACTGCGCAAGCAATCCGGGCGGATGTGTTTCCGGCGAGCCGTAGCCATTTTTGTGCAGCAGTTCCGTCGCATAGCCACTCGCGCCGACGACTTTCACCGTGGCGGCGACAGGCTGCGAAGGCTTCGCGTCGCGGACGGCGCGCGGGTTTAATACCACAACGTTCGGCACGCAGAACGGCATCACGCGCTCGGGATGGCCCATCAACACTGACTCTATCGGATGGTCGTAATCGCTGTCGAACATCAACTCGACGCGGGAGATTTTTTGCAGCTTGGACCAGGTCAGCTTGATGCAAGGTTGTTCGTCCTCGAACGCAGCGATCCACGCATTCGGCTGGCGCACGGGGCGCGCGAAACCGTTGGTGAGATTCGCCACGCCGAACAGGTTCAGCGCGGGCGAAATCTGGCAGGCGAAATTTTTTCCACCCGGCCGGCGTTCGGGAATCCAGAATTCAAACGCTTCGATGCCGCTATCCGGCGGCGGTTCTTGGCGCGGCGTCTTGGCGACGGCTCGATTAAACTTCTGCGAGACCGCGAGCACGCCGGTCAGCCGCTGGTCGCTCAGGTGAATCGAAACGTGCGGATTCGCCATCAGACAGACGAACGCATAGCGTGGCTCATCAATAACCGCGCCAAAATCGAGCGTCACGCTTTGCCGCGCGCCGGGCTTGAGCGCCAGCGTGAGTGTCTTGAGCGTCACGTCGGGCGTGTGGTTGTCGGGTTTGCTGCTCACGCGGAGTTCGCATTCCAGTTCCGTCGGGGCGGAAACATCCACGAGGTAAGTCACCTTTGGCATCGGGCCGGCCTGCATGGGGAGCATCATGGCGCGGGCGAAATCAAGTTCGCGCGTTTCGCCGCAAGGCTTGAGTTCGCTCAAACTGAGTTCGCTGCTCGCGGCGAGCGAGGCCTTGTTGGCCAAGTTGTCTTTGTCTTCGAGTGCGACGCCGGGAATGTATTGCCCGAGCTTGAGGAGTTCGCGCTGGAGTTCCGTGATGTAAGGCCGCGCTGTGATGTCGCGCGGATTCAAGTTGTGCCGCTTGCACAATGCTGCCGCCATGCCAACAGACTGACCGCTGTGCCCGCACGTCGCCATCACGCGCGTCGAGCCAAACGCGATGTGCGATGCACTGATGATGCGACCAGCGAGGAAAAGATTCTTGATGTTGCGACTGTAAAGGCTGCGATAGGGAATCTGATAGACTCCCTTGGAATGCCATTGCTGGCAGCCGGGTTTCTCGCTGAATACGCCGTCGCTCGGATGCAGATCAATCGCCCAGCCACCGAAGGAAACGGCGTCGGGATGCTGGCGTTGCTCGATCAAGTCCTGCTGGATGATTATGTGGTCGCCCTCGAAACGACGGCTCTCGCGTTTGCCGGGGATCGTGCCGACCCATTCCAGCGTCAGGTTTTCTGCCTCGGGAAAATTGCCGGAGTTCTTGATGTAATTCCAGACGCCGTAAGCCACCTTCCACAGCTCCCACTTGATGGTTTCGGTTTCGTGAATGGTGTCGAGATTGCCGCCCCATTCGAGCCACCAAAGGCGGCAGCCGGAATCGCTGGATTTGAAATCGCGATAACGCGGTATCTTGGTGATGTCTTTCAGCGCGTAGCTCGGCGCGATGTATTTCACCGGGCGGCCGGTGTCCTTGGAATAGAAGTAGAGCGAGTGGCCAAGCAGTTCGTTGTTGGCCTTGGTGGGCGCAAATTTTTCGCCGAACTCCGCCTGCGCTTCCGTGCCGATACGAAACGCCGCGCCCGCCATGAAACCGACAATACCGTCTCCCGAGGCGTCGCAGAATAGCGGCGCGGCGACGAGATATTCCGTGGAATTCTGTGCACAGAAGGCGCGGATGGATTTGATGGTGTCGGCGTCGCTTTTCTCGAGATCGTGAACGGCGGTGTTGAGCAAGAGCGTGATGTTTTTCTCCGACACGACTTTTTCAATCATCACGGTGTCCAGGACGAGCACGTTGCCCTCGGGATTGCGCGCCATGTTCTCGACCATGATTTCGTCAATCACACCGCCCTCGCGCGCCCAGCGGTTGTTG
This sequence comes from uncultured Verrucomicrobia subdivision 3 bacterium, assembly GCA_903847285.1. Next base: position 23,076 of record CAINDH010000239.1, read on the forward strand.
TTCCCCATATGCGAGGTCGCGCCGAGAATCCACAGCCGCACTTCGCTGGAGGCATTGCCGCCGAGCACCGGACGGTCTTGGATCAACGTCACCTTGAGGCCCGCTCGCGCCGCTGTGATGGCACAGCATACGCCCGCTAGTCCGCCGCCGATGACCGCAAGGTCACAGGACAGTTCGCGCCGGAGCAGTTGGTGCCGTTCGCCGCTATTATTAATTTTTGTCACAAACTTTTATTCTTTGATGCCCGCCAAAACCGGGCGTGTTTTTCAGATGCTGGCACACGTCTCGAACAGTTACGAACTATGGTCGGGATGTGTTTCCAATAAAGCTAGCGCAGGCACGGAACGAAAGGTAGCCTGCCTTGCGTCTATTTTCTAATAAATCACGCCAACCCCATGAGTGGTGCCCGCAAACTAAAAACCACATTGAAACTCGCCAAAATTCCGCGCGTGGCGGTGCTGGTTGATACTTCGAGCTCTTGGGGCCGGCAGATTGTCGCGGGCATCCACGACTACATCCGCCAGCATGAACGCTGGCAGATGTTCATCGAGACGCGGGGCGTTCAGGAGGAATGGAGCGTTCCGGCTGGCTGGCGGGGCGACGGCATCATTGCGCGCATCAGCAATCCGCGTCTGGCGGCTGATCTCAAAGCCCGCCGCATCCCAGTGGTGAATGTTTCGGGAATCCAAATACCCAGCATAGATTTTCCGCGCGTCAGCACCGACTTGAATGCCACCGCCCGACTCGCGGCCAAACATTTTCTGGATCGCGGTTTCAAAAGCTTTGCCTACTTCAGCCTGACGGGATTGAGCTATGTTTTTCAACTGCAGGAATCCTTTTCGCGGGCCGTGAAAGCGGCGGGCGGCGAATGCAACATCTACACGGAAAAACCGGCCCAAGGTGCGGAGATGGACTGGAATTCCGACCTGACGCAATTGGGACAGTGGCTGAATTCGCTGCCCAAACCGGTCGGCTTGCTCACCTGGAATTACAGCAGCGGCCGGGAAATCATGTTCGCCGCCGAGCTGGCCGGCTTGCTGGTCCCGGAAGAAGTCGCTGTGCTGTGCGGCGGCGATGACGACCTGCTGTGCGAGGTGTTGCAGACGCCCATGTCCGGCATCCGGGTGGCTAGCGAACAGATTGGCCATGAAGCCGCGCGCGTGCTGGATGATATGATGCGCGGCGGCAAAGCGCCGAAAAAACCGATTTTTTTCCCGCCATCCAAAATCATCACCCGTCATTCCACGGACACCCTGGCCATCCACGACGCCACCATGGTCAAGGCCCTCAATCATATCCGGCAAAATGCGAACAAGCCGCTGCAAGTGTTTGAAGTCTGCCGCGCTGCAGGAGTGTCGCGGCGGGTGCTGGAACGGAAATTTATCCAGGGATTGGGCCGCTCTCCCGCCACCGAGATCCGCCGCGTCCACATGGAACGCGCCAAACAGTTGCTGGCGGAAACACAGATGTCCATTCCGGATGTGGCTGAGGCCTCGGGTTTCACCTCGCCCGAATACATGGCCATTCGTTTCCGCCTGGATCTCAAGACCAGCCCGTTTCGTTACCGCAAGGAAGTCCGAAAATAAAATCGGGCTAGCCGACCGCGTTCGCCGTTCCAAGGAATGTAATACGCCCGCAAACAATTTTACTGCGACTGACCGCCGTAGAAATAAATATCCAGACCGGTGAATTGCATTTTTGGTTGCGATGAATATTTCACAAATTTAACCCACTCGCCGTGGCCATCCATGTAGCCTTCGTTGCCTCCCGCCGGTTCGCTGCCGGCGCCGCCTTTCGGATGATTGACACCTCGGATGTTGAAGTCAGAGCCACGCGCCCAATCATTCAGATACTTCCGGTTGAGATCTGTCCATAACACCGGATAGTAGGGCCGATCCGTGGACTTCATGGCGAAGACCGGCAGATGCGCGCGAATGTTATCGCCGCCCGGCAACGCTCCGTTGTTTGGATAATAGGTGCCTACCTGCGCTGAACTATTATAACTGGCTTCACCGGGAAAATAAAAATAACCCATCACGCTCGACAACGTGACCGTGACCCCGTCCGAAAAATACCAGAACGTATTATCGGTCTTGTTCCAATCAGGATTGGACGGGCAATAAAATGAGGTTCTGGGCACTCGGTAGTCGTTCACCATTGAATTGCGGAACGTTGCGCTCATTTTATATGGCGTGGTGTTGCCAAGGCTGGCATAGCGTTCCTGATTATCGCCAACATACATCGTTGAAGCCAAGGTCATCTGTCGGATGTTATTCAAACTGGATATGCGCTTGGCCCGCTCCTTGGCTGACGACAGCGCGGGCAACAGCATCGCGGCCAGAATCGCAATGATGGCGATGACCACGAGCAGTTCAATCAAGGTGAAGGCGCGCCGACGGGAGACAGGTGGGCGACCGCCTGATAACGGAGTTTTGACGGAGATTTTCATATTGCTTTTAATGATGGCTTTCATTTCTCACTTAGCCGGCGGAGTGCCGTTGGTTTTTGTATAAATGCGGATGTAGTCGCACTGGGCTTCCTGGGGCAAGGCGGAGTTATCCACCTGCGGGGTGCCGCCCAAATGCGAGGCGATGGAGCTGAACCAGACGTTCATTTCGCCGGGCGGAATCCGGGCGACGTCCACAGTCTGAACCAGTTTTCCATCCAGATAAAACTTGGCGGTGGCCGGAGTGAACTCACAGCCAAAGACGTGAAACTCCGCCGCCAAATCGGGTGAGGGCAGCCGCTGATAGCCCAAGGTCTCGGTCGGCAGCGGATTGTATTTGTTGAGCGCAATGGTGTAGCTCCGGTGGTCAATGGAATCATTCTGCGCCACATCAATTCCTTGGGTGGCTTCCTGGGCATCGGTGGTGCCGGAGCCATCGTGCTTCATCAGCCAGAATGAATTATGCCACCCATCACCAGCGGGCATTTTGATGCGTGCCTCGTAGTAACCATACTTGAATGCGGGCCGACTGATGATGCCCGCGCCCGAATAATTCTTACCGCCAGCTTCCTCTTTTTTCAGGTTGAGGCGCAAGAGGCCGTCCTTGACGACGACATTTTCCGGTTTCTGGGTGCTGAGGTTTTTGCTGTCCGTGCGGTAGGTCCATTTGGCGGCATCCAGCGTGGTGCCATCAAATTCATCGCTCCAGGCCAGCGTGTAGCCGGGTAACGGGGCGGAAATGGTTTTCTCTACCGCAACTTGAGCCGCAGCCCCGGACGGCAGACAAAGCAACTGGGCGGCGATGAGCGCGGCCACGGATGCGACGGGTTGAAATAGCCCGTTGGGAACGACGGAGTTTTGCAGGCGATTTATTTTCATGTTGGATAAGGTGGTGGATGCCCCAAACGCCAATCACGGCGTGACTAACCGGAAGAATACCGAGCCATTGGCCGGGTTGATCTGGATGGTGGCCGGATTGGTGGTGCCGGTGAAATAGTTTCCCCAGTTCGTGCCGAGGCCGGTGTTGAGGGCGTTGGTCTGCGACTGGAGGCGATAGGAGCCGCCGGGTGTCCAGGAGATTTGCAATGTATTCCCGGACTGGATCACACTTATAGACGGCGCGACCGGGAGCGAGGTGATGGTCAACTGGCCGGTGGCCGGGTTGAAGCTACCGGTGCCGCCGGGCAGAATCGCCACGCTGGCGGCGTTGGCAAAAGTTCCTGACGGCGAGGTGGCGCTGACGAGCTGGAAGACCTGGCCGTTGGTGAAAGGCACGGATCCCTGATTGGTCACCACCAGGGTGCCGCCATAATTGACCACGCTGGCGACCAGCCGGTCGGAGAGGCTGTTGGTGGCGTCAATCTTGAAGTAAGCGGCGCTGCCGGAGTTCAGGGTCACGGTGCTGGTATTGGTCAGCACGCCCAGGATGGTCGGAACGCCCGGCGACAACGTGCCGCCGCTGTTGACGGTGATGGTGCCGGCGACGGTAGCGGCGGTGTTCGCCGATAGAGTCGCTCCGGAGTTCACGGATACGGCGGTGTTACCCAGTGTGGTGGCGAGCCGTAGTTCGCCTCCGTTGACCACGGTATTGCCGGTGTAGGTGTTGGCGGCAACGGAATTCAAACTCTGGCGACCGGCGCCTTCCTTGACCAACCCGATCGGCTGACTGCCGTCCTGAATTGCCGATACGGCAACGTAGCCGTTCGTGCCGACGGTGTTGATGGTCAACGTGCTGGCGACGCCGCCATTGTTAACAATCACGCCCGGCGATCCGCCGACAAATTCCAGCAAGCCGCTGATGTTCTGGTTGAAGCCATTCAGGTCAACCGTGCCCGTGCCCACCAGAAGCAAGTTGGTTGAGAAGCCGTTGGCAACTCCTAGTTTTACGACGGCACTGCTGCCGCAGAAAGTCGCCATGCCACCGCAGGTATGTGCGGAATTCGCAATCGTGATTGAGCCGCCGTTGCCCGGACGGCAGAGCATGACATAGTTGCTGCCGTTGTCGGTGACCGGCCCGGCCACGGTGAGGTTGCCATTGATGTCTGTGCCAATACGGCCATTGTTGGCGGCTAAGACAATCGGTCCAGCCCAGACGTTGGCCGACGAAGGATCAATGCTCCCGCGCAATTGTCCGAGCGAGCCGCCGAAGCCCGCGCCGTCGAGGGTGATGGTTTCTCCCGTGACCGTGGTGCCAGCGCCAAAGCCATCACCAATCAGCACCGTCCCGGTGCCCGTCACCGCTGTGACGCCAGCGGTGGAGCCGAGGGCGCCGCCGTTGTCCAACTGCAAAATCCCGTTGTTGACGGAGACCACGCCGGTAAAGCTGTTGCTGAGGCTCAAGAGCGTGGTGCCAGTCCCGGTCTTGGTGATGCCATTGACGCCTGTGATCTGGCCGACGCCGGTCAAGGTCACAGCGGTGATGTTGGAGTGGTTCAAAACCACTTGCGCAGGTTTGACATTGTTCGTCAGATTTACCATGTAGAAACTCCCGCCTGCATCCGTGAAATTTACTACGTCACCCACGCCGGATGGATACTCTTGATACGCGTTCGCGCCCGAGTTCCAGTTGAGCGCGCCGTTGGTAGCCCAGTCGCTGCTGCCGGCGGTCCAGATCAGGGATTGGACCGAAAGGGTGACGTTGAGGCGCACATCATTGGGGCCATCAACCAACGTGGCCTGCAAGCCCGCCGGCAACGTGCCAAGGACGAAGGAGCCGCCGCCCGAGCGGTTGCCGCTGCTGGTATAATCAATGAGCTTCACGACGCCGGGTGTCATGCCCGCGCCGCTAGTGATGTTGATAACGTTCGTGCCGCTGATGTTTAGCGTAGCGGTCTTGATGACCGCCGTGGTGGCCGTGGGAACTGCCGTCACGGTGCCGAGCGCCAGATTGATGATGGCGTTCGTCACGCTCGTGACTGAATTCGTCCACGAGCTGTTGTTGGCCGTAATGGTGTTGCTAACGCCATTTGCCAAAGTCAAAGCGCTGCTGCTCATGGGCAATAAGTATGACAGACCGCCGCCATTCACCACGGTCGCGCCCGTGTAGGTGTTGATCTGGCCCAAAGTGAGGAGGCCAACGCCATTCTTGGTGAGACCGCCACTGCCGGCGTTGAGCAATCCTTTGGCAACGGTGGCGTCAAAGCCAGCCGTATCAATGGCTGCGCCGCCGGATTGAACATTAACCGTGAGATTGGTTCCCGCATCGAAAATGAAAGGTGTTCCCGGACTTGCGATATTGGCTCCAAGCACGCGCAACGTGCCGCCGTTAAAGTTCAAGAACGAAGCCATCTGGCTGGTATCGCTATCCCGCGCAGAAATGTTTCGCGTGCTCAACGTGCCACCCGCATTGAGATTAATCGTGCCAGTGCATTGCGCGCCAGCTTCCCCAGCCGTAAAACCAAAAAACGTCCGTTCAATTGTGGCGATAGAACCGCCACCGATGGTGAAGGTGCCTTGGGCAAAATTGGTTCCCCCGTTTGTGGAGCCGCCGCGATACGGCACGCACAGGACGCCGAATCCGCCCCCGTTGGCGTTGGTGTAAATGAAGTTGCCTCCGGAAAGTGTCAGCAAGCCTGAACCGCTACCGCTCGCAGCCGGTGATCCAATTAGACAGCTATCGGCCGTGGTGCCATTCATGATCACAAGGGTGCCGCTAACAACACTGACCGCGCCGGTCGTGCCGCTGCCGCTGCCAATGACAAAGCCGCGCGTGGCAACTCCCGCGTTGTTAAGAATAGTCGTGCCCATGGAGGCGTCATAAGTTGCTGTCGCCGTCCGGTTGACGTTCGTGCCAATGTTCAAACGCACATCCGCCGTGGTGGCATTGGTCTTAACCGTGCCGCTGTTCCAGTTGTTCGCCGGCGACCATGAAGTTGAGGTGAGCCACGCGTCAGTGGCATTGGTATAATTCAACGTGGTGTTGACTGCGTGGACGGACTTAGGAGTTCCAAGGCACAGGCCAAGCGCTATGAACCCGAAGCTGACCGCGGCGAGTGGCTTATGATATTTTACGACTGGGGTTTTCATGTGATCAGGGTTGGTGAGTTTTTAATGATTTAATCTCGGCCGCTACGGCGCTGGAAATAGGTTTTGCAATTTTTAGAATTGGGCTTGAAAAGACACTAACACACCTCTTTGGGACCACAGTAGTCGTGTTTGCGTTTAATTTCTTATGTTCTGCGCCAGACCATTGGCGCAAGAGAAGCTACGTCTGGGCAGTCTCTCCACCAATCAAAATGCACGGTTGAGATCCATTCAATCACCGCAGTAGAATCAGCCTCTACAGTCGTCGTATAGGCACGCTACTTCACGGCAGCACTTGTTGAAATTTGTAAATGGTGCGGCAATCTAGTTTCGCGTTCCCCAATTATCTTCTGGCAAGTGCCAACTGCCTGCCCTTAGAAGAACCCCAAGGCCACCAAATAATTTGGCCGATTCGATATGAGATTAAGTTTTTAGTTTGGACGAAAGTCGGTTGCCATTGGTTGTCAGAAAAGACTTTTTACACCCGATTGAGACTGATTTGCGGGGATTGCAAACAAATGGCTTTGGAAACATTTTTCGCCATTTATTTAGAATTTTTTTTTTGGTTTTATAGCGTTTTCTTTGTGTCATCAGTCGTGTTTGATTCTTTCCCAACTGGACTTTGATTTTTTAAAACACAGCCCGGCGTTTTCACGCCGGACTATGGTAAGTTGCTCCTGCGGAGCAGAAGCGGTCGCCGCATCATCGCCCATCGGCGGATAAATAAAACCAGCGGACGGTTGCCCGTCCGCTGGTTGAATTGAAGCGGCTGACTTACTTCGTCAGGTAAAACTTGTTGGTGTATTCCTTGACCATGCGGTCGGTGGTGAACTGCGGCACGAGCGTGGCCATGCTGCGGCGGATGCGCTTGATCCATTCCCGCGGGATGCCTTGTGCATCGCGGTTGAAGAACATCGGCACAATCTGTTCCGTGAGCGTGTTGTAAAGATTTGCGCTGTCCACGCGGTCCTGCTCCTCGACGTTCGGCGAATGGGAGTCGTCGCCGATGGAGAAACCATTAGTGCCGTCGTAACCTTCGCGCCACCAGCCGTCCATGATGCTGAAACCAAGGCAGCCGTGGCAGCTCGCCTTCATGCCGCTCGTGCCGGAGGCTTCGAGCGGACGACGCGGGTTGTTCAACCAGATGTCGCAACCGGCGACCATCTGCCGCGCGACATGGATATCGTAATTCTCAATGAAGACCAAACTGCCGGTCAGTTCGCTGTGCTTGGACAAGTGAATGATCTGTTGGATGAAACGTTTGCCGTCGTCGTCGCGCGGATGCGCTTTGCCGGCAAAGATGAATTGCACAGGACGCTTCTGGTCACGGACGAGCTTCACGATATTGTCGAACTGCTGAAAAATCAGCGGCGCACGTTTATAAGTGGCGAAACGGCGTGCAAAGCCAATGGTCAGAGCGTCGGGATTCAGTAAGTGATCGAAGCGGATGTAATCGCCTTGCGTCAGCCGCTGGTTTTGGATGAGCAGTTTGCGGCGGGCAAATTCAATCAGTTCGCGACGCAACTTGTAGCGCAAAGCCCACAGTTCCTCATCGGAAACGAATTCCGGGTTGGTCATCTTTTCCCAGAAATCGGAATGGTTGATGGCCGAAGCCCAGTCGGAGCCAAATTTCTCGCGGAAGAATTTTGCCTCGCCATTCGAGTTGTCGGTAAGTTTCTTGCGCCAGAACTGGCGGACAGAACCTTTCATCCAGCCGAGCAGATGAATGCCGTTCGTGATGTGGCCGATCGGAACTTTTTCCACAGGCACATTGTAAAGGTGCTGCCACATCTCGCGGCTGATCTGGCCGTGTAGTTCGCTCACGCCATTCGCGGCGCGGGAGAGTTTCAGCGCGAGGACGGTCATGCAGAAAGGTTCCGCTGCGTCATCCGCTTTCACGCGCCCAAGCGCGAGGATGTCTTCAAACTTCACCGGCAGTAGCGACAGGTAACGCTGCATCGCATAGCTCATCAGGTCGGGGCGGAAACGATCGTGGCCGGCCTCGACAGGCGTGTGCGTGGTGAAGAGGCATTCCGGCTTGGTGAGTGCCTGCGCCTCGGCAAAAGATTTTCCGGCGGCAATTTTTTCGCGCATGAGTTCCAGCGTGAGGAACGCCGCGTGGCCTTCATTCATGTGGAATGTGGACGGTGCGACGCCGAGCGTGCGGAGCAAACGCACGCCGCCGACGCCCAGCAGGATTTCCTGCATGATGCGCGTGGTGCTGTCGCCGCCATAAACGCGCGTGGTCAAGTCGCGGAAATGTTGTTCGTTCTGCGGGAGGTTGGTATCTAGCAGATAGACGGGAACACGTCCGACGTTCACCCGCCAGACCTGAAAGTCCACCGAGTTCATGCCGATTTCAACATTGCCAATCAGCCGCGTGCCATCTGCCTTGAGTAAGGGTTCGAGCGGAATATTTTCAGGATGAACGGGATTGTAGAATTCCGTTTGCCAGTTGTTGGAGTCAATCGCCTGTTGGAAATATCCTTCGCGATAGAACAAGCCAACACCGACAAAGCCGAGGCCGAGGTCGCTCGCGGATTTTGCATGGTCGCCAGCGAGAATACCGAGGCCGCCTGCTGAAATGGGGAGTGATTCGTGAAAACCAAACTCGGCAGAGAAATAAGCGACCGGATTTTTGTGCAGCTTGGCTGCGTGTTTGTGGCACCAAGTGGTTTTATCTTCGAGATAGGCGGAAAATTCTTTCAGCACCGCGCGCACGTTGTCGGCAAAGCCGGGTTCCTGCAAGTGGACGCGCAATTCGTATTCCGAAACCTCGCGCAGCACGGCCACGGGATTGTGAAACATATTCTGCCAGCCACGCGGCGATAGTTTGTAAAATAAATCCTGTGCTTCCTGATTCCAGCACCACCAAAGGTTGCGTGACAGTTTGTTCAAGCCTGCCACCAGTTCGTTCAATTCCGCGCCCGTCAAAGGTTGTTTCATCTAGGTTTTTAATTTGGGTTTTGACCGGCTCCTTTGCCGGACGCGCAAAGGCTAAATTTTCAGCGCGCGTCCTGCAATCAAATTTCCCAGTTGGCGCTGCCGCATTTTCATGCGCGTGCCGCAGTCATCAATAATGTCTTTAAGAAGCTTTTTGCGATTTGGAAGCCGGTCAGGGGCCGGAGAGTTTATTTCGCGTTATTTTTCCCAGCGGCGAAATAATCCAGCAGACGGACGAGTTGATCCTTCGCTTCTTTACGCGGAATGATGGTGTCGATCAAGCCGTGCTCCAGCAAAAACTCAGCCGTCTGAAAGCCCGGCGGCAAATCGGCGTGCGTGGTGTCTTTGATAACGCGAGGGCCGGCAAAGCCAATCATTGCCCCCGGCTCGGCCACGTTCAAATCACCCAGCGCCGCGTAGCTCGCCATCACCCCGCCGTAGCTATTGTTCGTGAGGTAGCTGATGTAAGGCAAACGCTGCTGTGCATGATACGCCAGCGCGGCGGAAGTTTTCGCCATCTGCATCAGACTGAAAACGCCTTCCTGCATCCGCGCGCCGCCACTGGTGGAAATGATGATGACCGGCCAATGGCCTTCGGTGCCGCGTTCGATGAGGCGAGTGAGTTTTTCGCCGACGACCGCGCCCATTGAGCCGCCCATGAAACGGAAATCCATCACGCCGAGCGCGACGGTGTGCGCGCCGATTTTGCCGATGCCGGTGACGACGGCATCCTTGAGCATTGTGGCCTTCTTGTCGCGGTCGAGCTTACTCTTGTAGCTGGCAAATTTCAGCACGTCCACGCTGACCATCTCGGCATCCATTTCCTCGAATGTGCAGGTCTCGACAAGTGAGTGGATGCGTTCGCGGGAGGCGATGGGAAAATGATGTGCGCACTTGGGGCAGACCTGAAGATTCTCGTCGAGCTCCTTATCGAAGATCATCGCGTCGCACGAGGGGCATTTTGTCCAGAGACCTTCGGGAATATCACGCTTTTTGGCTTTTGTTTTGCCTGACCCCAGCTTCGGTTTTTTGGCAAATGCCGGTTGCGCCGAGGCAAGCGTCGGCGGCGTCAGCGCCGGTTCAACTTGAACGACGCCTTCAATTGTCTTCTTAAACGAAGTGGTATCCATTGGTGGTGATACTAATAAATTCACAGCCCGCGTGCAACCGTCCAGACACAGACTTCCGCCGCGCCCGCCGCGCGCAATGGCTTCGCGCAGGCGTTCGTCGTCGCCCCAGTGGTGAAAACATCGTCGAGCAAAATATATCGTCGGCCTTCCAGCCGCAGGCCAGCGCGCACCGCGAACGCTCCGCCCATGTTTTGCGCCCGCTGCGCGCGCGTGAGTTTCGTCTGCGTCAGTGTGGGTGAGACGCGTTGGAGAATGTTGGTTTCAACCGGCACATTCAGCGTCGCGCCGAGGTGTCGCGCGAGCAGTTCCGCCTGGTTAAATTCCCGCTCGCGCTGCTTCAATGAATGCAACGGCACGGGAATAATCCCGTCCCAGTTTCCGGCGCGTAAAACTGGCACGGCCTCGCGCAGCAGCAGGTCCGCAAGGAACGGTTCAAACCATAGCGCGCGGGAGTATTTGAAACGATGAATTGCCTCCAGCACTACCGTCTTCGCCACGACTGCCGAGCGAGCGGAGGTGAAATGCAAATCTAACTCATGACAGTTTGTGCAGACAAACTGGGTCGTAAGGTCGCCCGCGAACGGCAGGCCGCAGCGGTCGCAATACGGCGGGCGGATGAAGCGCACTTGCGTCCAGCATGACGGACACACCAGGCCGCCGCTGGCTTTGGCGCGTTCCACTTTGCAAAGCTGGCAGACCTCTGGAAACACCAGGCCAAACCCTGTGCGCCAGAGCGATGGCAGTTGTTTCAGTAGCGGAAACATTCTGGGAATTTATTTCGCCCGGTGGCGGGTGAAAACAAAATAATTTCACCAGCACCAACGGCAGGCGTGCGCCACCACCCAAGTCTAATGGAAAAACACGTTCCAAATCTTCTCGCCGCCGAAGAGCCAGATGACTGCCGCCAGTGCGATGTAAGGCCCGTAAGGCATCCGCGAAGACCAGTCGCGCCGCTGCAATAGTATCAAGACCGTGCCCACTGCCGCCCCGATGACGGAACTTGCCAGCAGCGAAAAGACCGCGCCTTTCCAGCCAAGAAACGCGCCGATACCCGCCATGAATTTCACATCACCCAGACCCATCGCTTCGCGCGGCAGCGTGACCTCGGTGCATTCGGCTTCCAGATGTGGTACGGCATCGGGAAGCAGTTGCTCCGCGCCAATCTTGACTGCGCCGGGCGATACTTTCACCACCACATCGCGGTAACCGCGATCCACCAATTCGGCGGTGCGCGCATTCAGCATGATGGTGTCGGACTGGCGGTAAAAAATTTCTTCGTAGGGAATGTCCTTGTCTGGAAGATGGAGCGCTGTTTCTCCGAAAATAATTTTTGAGTTTGCCGGCAATTTGATTTTCTCGCGCCCGAACAATAGTTTTCCCAGCCGTAGCACCGCATAGACGATGCCTGCGCCCGCCGCAATGCCAGCCAAGCTTAACACCGCGCCTTCGCTCCAAGTGCGCGCCCCCTGATGCAGCGATGGCACAATCATCGAGATGATCAGGCCAGCGACCGCGCCCCCGAGCGTGATTTCATCCGGGATGATGAAGTGTTCGAAATCAATGAACGTCGCCGTGATGAGCCCCGCGATAAAAATTGAATAAACAAGTGCGTGCCACGGCGCGGCGTGACCAAATTGCAGCCAACATGCGAGGAACATCAGCCCCGTGAACAGTTCCACGATGAAGTAACGTGAGGAGATAGGCGCACTGCAATTTTTACAACGCCCGCGTAATGAAAGCCACGTCACGAGTGGGACATTCAAGTAAAAGGGAATCGCGTATTTGCACTTCGGACAGTGCGATGGTGGATTCACCACGCTCAAATCCAGCGGCATCCGGTAGATGCAGACGTTCAGAAAGCTGCCAACAATGCTGCCGAACGCAAAAAAAACGAGCGACCAAAAATGGAACGGCACGGCCGCCCAGTTGCGTGCGTCTAAAATATTCTCGCAAAGTGCGCTCATTTGGAACCGATCCCGTAAATGTTTTCTTCCAATGCCCGGCGCATGACTGCGAGCGGTGCGGGCTTGCCCGTCCAAATTTCAAACGCCTTGGCGCCTTGGTGCAGCAACATCCCCAACCCGTTGGATGTTTTGCACCCGGATATTTTGGCGGCGGAGAGCAGTGCCGTTTCCACCGGCCGGTAAATCATGTCATACACGGCACCGGCTTGTCGCAACGAGAATTGGCTTTCGTCCAGCGGCGAAGAGTCGTCCGCTTTCAAACCGAGTGAGGTCGCATTCAAAATCAGATCTACGTTGGACTTTGGATAGCCCACGGAAACTTTCACCGATGGAAATTGTTTTTTGATTTCTTCGCCGATTTCTACTGCCTTGCTGGCTGTGCGATTGACGAGAAACAGTTCCGCCACATTTTCCGTTGCGAGCTTCAACGCTGTCGTGCGCCCCGCGCCGCCTGCGCCAAGCAGCAAAACTTTCGTGCCGCGCACCTCTACTTTCAAATCTTCGCGCAACGAGGTGATGATGGCATCAGCATCCGTGTTGAATCCCGTCGAGCCCTGTTCGTTGAAAATAATGGTGTTTACCGCGCCCCATTTTTTTGCCGAGGCGTCCAGATGATCCACCATGTCCACGGCGAGCAGTTTGTGCGGGACAGTGAGGTTGATGCCGGCAAAGTTCATAGCCTTCACGCCAGCGATGGCCGCGCGGAGATTTTTGGGATCTACTTCAAACGCGACGTAGCGCCAGTTCAAGCCAAGCGCGGCGAACGCGGCGTTGTGCATCGCGGGTGAGGCCGATTGTCGGATAGGCGAGCCGAACACCGCGCACAAGCGGGTGGCGGCATTGATGGCGTTGGTTTCAGGTTGCGGCACGCGCAAATTTATACGCGCCAAGGCCGCGAGTTCAAAGCGCAAAGTCCACGTCCGTATTCTGTCGAACTGGACAATCCGGGTGTTTGCAGCCATCTTTTTCTGCCGCTTATGAAAAAACATTTAGGCTGGGTCAAAGGGATGTGGATGAGCTGTCTGCTCGTCGTGTTGCTAACAGGCCGGGTGCAGGCGTTGACCCTTAACATCAGCTACGATGCAAGCGTGCTCGCTTCCACCAATTCAGCAAACATCCAGTCGGCGTTTAGCACGGCGGCGCAAATCATCCAGACGGCCTACACGAATAACAGCTCCATCAACATCACCGTTTATTGGGGACCCTTCGGTCCTTTCACTGGCGGAATCGGATTGGGCGCAAGTTCAACGACGTTCTTTGGGCCGTTCACCTACTCCACCTTGACTAATGCGCTCCGCAATCAGAGCAATACCCTTTCGGACGCCAGCGCGCTGGCCAGCCTGCCGGCCAGCGACCCAATCGCCGCTAACGCATGGCGGATTCCACGGGCAGAGGTCAAGGCGATTGGACTTGCCGCCAACATTGGCACTACCGCCAACGATCTCACGCAGGATGGCGCAGTCGGTTTTGCCACCAACGTCAGCTATACGTTTGACCCGACAAACCGTGCGGTCAGCGGCAAATATGACTTCATGAGCGTAGCGCTTCACGAAATCACTGAGGTTATGGGGCGTGTGAATTTTGACCTCACAACTAAATATGTCCCGTATGACCTTTTCCGTTTTACGAACAGCGGCGCGCGAAGTTTTGATGTAAACGCCACCAACGCTTATTTCTCCGTGGACAACGGCGTGACCGCGTTGCGTTTATTTTATACGAATGCCAGCCTTGGCGACGTTCAAGACTGGAAGACGGTCGGCTCGGTTGACAGTTTTGATGCCTTTATTTCTTCCGGCAAAAAAGGTGTGCTGTCTTTCGCCGACCTCACGGCGCTGGATGTCATCGGATACAAATTGAACTACTCGTTGCCGCAACTGGCAGGCACAAAGTCGGGCACGAATTTCATTTTAAATTTCACCACCACCCCCGGCACCACCTACACCGTGCTGGCTACAACGAATCTCGCGCTAATATTTTCCAACTGGCCCACGCTTGGCACTTCCACCGACAGCGTGCCGGGGCAATTTTTCTTCACCGACAAGCAGGCGGGAACCAACAAACTGCGGTTTTATCGCGTGCGGCTGAATTGAGATATCCAATCCGACGTGTTTCAAAAGCCGGCTCCCCGAATTCTGTAAATAGCTTTCCAGTTAATCCGAATTTTACCGATGGGGAATGTGGGCTTATTAAGATGCAACACTTTCGGAATATTTTGCTGGTAGACGACGACGAATGGATGGCGAAAGCCTTTCAGAATATTTTTTGGAGCGGAGCGGTTATCAGGTTCACGTCACAAAAAACGGTCGCGAGGCTTTTGAATGGCTGACTGGGAGTTCCGCGGACCTCGTCCTCACTGATATCTACATGGATGTGATGGACGGCATGGAAATCGTTGCCTTGCTGAAGAAGAATTATCCGAAAATCAAGATAATCGCCATGTCCTGTGGTTCCGGGGGGTGGTCAATCTGGATAGACTGCCGGTCGCCAAGATTCTGGGCGCAGACCGGACAATGAAAAAGCCCGCCGATGCAGAAACGCTTTTCGGACTGATCGCCGAACTGGATGTAGAATTGGCAGGTTAAAGCACAGCTCGCATTGACGCTTTCCCCGCGAGGTCTTACGCTGTTGGCAGATTTATGAGCCAACTCCAAGATTCCCTCGTCGAACTCATTCGCCGCACTTCAGCCGAAATTCCCGACGACGTCCACAAGGTCATCCTCGCGTCGCTGGAGAATGAGGAGAAAGGTTCCCTCGCTGCCAACGCGCTGAAGATCGTGGATCAAAATATTGCGATTGCAAAAAATAAATCCCAGCCCATCTGCCAGGACACCGGCAGCATTTTGTTTTACGTGGATGTGCCGGTGGGCTACGACCAGATCACCTTCGCCGAGACCGCACGCGAAGCCGTGAAACTCGCCACTAAGAAAGGTTATCTTCGCCAGAACTCCGTGGATTCGCTCACTGGTAAAAATGACGGCACGAACTGCGGACCCGGCGCGCCGGCATTCCATTTTCACCAGCATCGCTCGCCGGAAATTTCCGTGAAGCTCGTGCTCAAGGGCGGCGGCTGCGAAAACGTCGGCGCACAATACTCACTGCCCGACGGCGGCCTCCACGCAAACCGCGACCTCGACGGTTGCCGCAAGGCAATCCTCGACGCGGTGTTACAAGCGCAGGGCAAAGGCTGCGGCCCGGGTGTGCTCGGCGTGTGCATCGGCGGCGACCGCGCGACGGGCTATGAACTTTCCAAGACCCAACTGCTGCGCCTGCTCGACGACCGCAATCCCGAGCCAAAGCTGGACGCGCTGGAGCAGGACATTTTGAAGACCGCGAACGAACTCGGCATCGGCCCGATGGGTTTTGGCGGCAAGACGACGCTGCTGGGTGTGAAGATTTGCGCGGCCAACCGCGTGCCGGCGTCGTATTTTGTGAGCATCAGCTACATGTGCTGGGCGTATCGGCGTCAGGGCGTGACGCTGGATGCGGAGGGGAAGATTGGGAAATGGTTGTATTGATTAAATTCAAAATGTCAGGCGCGCTTTTAGGTGCCGACAATTCAGCCAATCAATTGCCGAAAATAAAACAGGCGCGAAGAT
The DNA here is from genome assembly GCA_903847285.1 of uncultured Verrucomicrobia subdivision 3 bacterium. The sequence goes on from CAINDH010000239.1 coordinate 39,178, forward strand.
TTTTATTCGCGCCTGTTTCGTGATTCAATTTTTAATTCAAGCTGTCGTAGCAGCTACCGTTTTCCACACGGCAATCTTTTCAATGCGCTGGCGGCGTTTGCTGCCTTGCAGTTCGGTTTCCACTTCGTCGCCGACTTTATGGTTGAGCAAGGCCTGCGCTACGGGCGTCAGGTAGCTGATGATACCCTGATCTGGATCGGAATCCCACGCGCCGAGAATCGTATAAGTCTCGGTGGCGTTGGAAGCCAGATCGGTGACGGTGACCACGGTTCCATGGCCAGCGACATCGGTGCTGGCGTTGGAAAAATCCTGTCCCCGAGCGCGGCTGAGAGCGGTTTCGAGGTCTTCTTTCTGGCGCATGAGAATTTTCTGCATCTCTTTTGCGGCCTTGTATTCATGGTTCTCGCGCAAGTCGCCGTAGCTGCGGGCGATGGCGATCTCTTTCGAGTTTGCGGGAATTTTTTTCTGCACGAGTTCTTCGTATTCCTTGCGACGGCGATCGAGGCTTTCCCATGAGACGAGCAGGGCGGTGTCGTTCTTGGTCTGTTCGCCGCCGGTGATAAGCGATTGCACGGCAGGGTGGGCCTTAACGAGGCGGGCGAGGAGCGAACGCTTGTCCATGTCATCAAACACGGTCGAGAGTTGCAAGGCGCGGGTCAAATCCTTGATGACTTCGATGTCGGCGCTGGCGGTGAGTTCGCCGAGCAATTCCTGATCTTCAAGAATGTAATCGCGCAGACGGTTGGAACGGCGTTCGTTGAACTGGTCACGTTCCATCGAGGAGAGCATGGCGCGGAAAACTTCCGGTCCGAGGATGTCCACGAAGTCTTCGTTACGTTCCTTGGCGAACCAGAGGAGCAGTTCGGTGCTGGCACCGTGCTGATTGATAAGGCGGGAGAGGGTTTCCTTGAGGAGATTCAGTTTGCCGTCCTCCACGAGGAGGTTGGCGATTTCTTTGACGAGCTTGGCGGAGACGCCATTCATCACGGCGCGCAACGTCTCTTGCCATGTCTCGGGGTTTGCGGTCTTGAACGATTCCAGCGCGCGGTGCTGTTTGGCGGTGGTGACAGCTTCCAGCAATGCGGCAAATTTCATTCCGTCTTGCGACCAGATTTGCGCGGCAGTGACCTCAACATTTGCGCCAGTGATACCGGCGCCGGCGCGCAATTCATCGCGGGCAAAAATCGCTTCGAGGGCTACGGCGGGCTGCGTGCGCTGATGTGACGCGATGTCCGGATTCAACGCGGCAACAATCTCGGTGGCAACGGCGGTCTTGTCCTTCAGGTCGGGAATGAACTTGATAAGTTCCAGCACCACGGCCACGCGCGCTTTCAAACCTTTTGCCGCACGGAAATCTGTGAGCGAGCGGTCGGCGAGGGACGTTTCCTGCGCCTGATAAGTAACGAGCTCGGTTTTCTTTGACGGCACGATGAAGTGGCCGTCCTTTTTCATTTCACGCTTGGCGGTTTCCCACCATTTTTTCCAATCGTCGGCGATGACATCAGGTGTCAGCACCTGTTGAATCTGGTCAGCTGAGGCTTTGCCGCCAAAGCTGTTCAGAACCATCTTCATCAAATCAATATGGTGGGCAGCCAGATGGCGCACGGCATCGAGATCCGCTGCCTTACGAGCGAGAATGTGATCCTTCGGGATCGGCTTGAGCTGCTCGGCGGCAAAGGACAAATCCATCGTGTGCCCGGCCTTGTTCGTGAAATCAATCGTGAAACGCGCGAAGACGGTATCCACCGCCTTGATTTTTCCGAACCCCCAACTGCGATGCGAACAGCAGCCGCCGTCCACCAGATGGGTAAGCGGCTCGACATGCTTGCCTTCAATTTTTCCCGCTGCTGCCAGTTTTTCAAATTCTTCTCTCATAATTAGTTTTTAATCTCGCGTCCCGAAATAAGCTTCCCCACATTAAACGAATTGAACGTCCAAAATCCAAGACAAATTGCGGCGCGCGTGTTATCCCAACGACTGACAAGCGGCGAATTCACTGAAAATCTGCTCGAAACCGCGCTCGCCACGGCGCGGCTTTCGCCCGCTGATCGCGGACTTTGCCACGAACTTGTTTGTGGCGTCGTCCGCTGGCAGGCCACGCTTGATTGCCTCATCGCGCGCAAGACCACGCCTGGCCGCGAGCCGCGCCCTGCGCTCGTCAACCTCCTGCGACTGGGCCTCTATCAGATATTCTGGCTCGACCGGATTCCCGCGCACGCCGCCGTTCACGAGACCGTCGAGCAAGCCAAACTTTCCGGCTACGTCTCGCAGTCAGGCTTCATCAACGCCATCCTTCGCGCCTACCTCCGCGAGTTTGACGAGGTAAAAAAAATTCTCGCCGACATGAAAAATTCCCAGCCCGCGCTCGGCTGGTCGCATCCTGAATGGCTAGTTGAAAAATGGCGGAAACATTTTGGAGTGGAAAAAACCTTGGAATTACTGGCGTGGAACAATACGCCGCCGAAAACATTTGCACGTATCAACACGCTTAAGACTGACGCAGTTGCTTTAACCCAGCGCTGGCGTGAAGACGGAGTGGAACATGATTTTGCCTCGCGCGATTGGACCGGCGAGAACATAGCCTTTGAATTAAAGTCGCACCCGCCGTTGAATTCTCTCGGCAGTTTCCGCGATGGCTGGTTTTACGTTCAAGACCCCAGCACATTGCTGGCGCCTGTTTTACTGGGCGCACAACCGGGTGAAACGATTTTGGATCTGTGCGCCGCGCCCGGCGGCAAAGCTACCCTGATCGCGCAACAGATGAATAACGACGGCAAAATCGTCGCGCAGGATGTTGACCAAGTTCGTTTGAAACTGGTGAAAGACAACTGCTCGCGGCTCGGCGTGACCAATGTGGAAACCATTCTGCCTTCGAGCTTCGACCTGCAACCTGCAATTTTTGACCGTATCTTGATTGATGCGCCATGTTCCAACACCGGCGTGATGCGTCGGCGTGTGGATTTGCGCTGGCGGATTCAATCGGTGGAAATCGAACGTCTGCGCACCGCGCAGTCAGGCCTGCTCCAGCAGGCTGCCGCGAAACTCAAGCCCGGCGGTGTGCTCCTCTATAGCACCTGCAGCCTGGAGCCAGAGGAAAATTCGGAAGTCGTGAATGCTTTTCTTGAGGCGAACCCAAATTTCAAATTGGAAACCGAACGCCAATTACTGCCCTTTGCCGACGGCGTGGATGGCGCTTATGTGGCCAAGCTGGTCATGGCAACATAGTTTGCCGGCCCGGCTCAAACTCCCAATGCCATTGCGCGTCCGCGCGGTAGCTTGCCGAGATGGAGCATCAGGAAGTTGTGCAACCACTGACGTAGCTCGTCAACTTGCGAGCTAGATAGTTTCAGCCGGGACCCTTCGCCCCAATCGCTGTCCAGCAGCGTCTGGACAATTTTTTTAGCGCCCGGCGTAAGCCGCGTTTCCGTCACGTCTGGTTCCTGTCCCAGTTCGCGCAGCAGTTTTAGTTCAAGCGCAAAAATGTTTTGCGGCTGTGGCGGTTGCTGGCAGAGCAGGGCGAGAAAGCCGCTGACGAGCTGGAATATTTCCGTCACCGGCGTCTCCGTTTCCGTAGCTTGCTCGATAAATGCAGTCGCGTAAGCAGCCTGTTGCAGCTTGTCCATGTCCTGACGGATGAACCCATGCGTCGCGTGCAATTTTACTTCGCGCAGATTATGCAGTTCGGAACTTCGGCTGCGGGTGAAGGAGAAATCGGCGGAGTAAAACAAATCCAGTTTCCCCGCGAACGGTGACTTGGAACGGCGTGCGCCTTTCGCGACCGTTGCTACGCGACCCAAATCCGGGGTCAGCCAGTTGACGATGAGGCTGGTTTCAGTAAGCGGTCGAGTCCGCAAAATGATTCCGTGCGCGGACTCGATCATTTTCTTGCGCTCGGCAGTTCGGGCGCGATGGCGCCGAGGCTGACGATATATTTCACACCCTCAGATACGCTCATGTCTAGTTTGGTGACTTTATCCCCAGGCACGAGCACGAGAAACCCGGAGGTCGGATTCGGCGTGGTTGGGATGAACACGCTCACGAGTTTTTCGCCGGTCTTGAGATTGGCTTCGGCGTTGTCGTCGCTGGTGAGAAAGCCGACGGAGTAAACGCCTATGCGCGGAAATTCAACAAGCACTACAGTTTTGAAGGAGCTTTTGCTGCCCGAGAACGCGTCGTTGACCTGCTTAATGGCACCGTAAAATTTATTTAGCACCGGCACGTTCATCATCGCCATGTCGAGCCATTCGATGATGCGCTTGCCGATGTAATAACGAGCGAGCAAGCCGACGCCGGAGATGAGCGCGATAGCAAGCAGCAGCGCGAGCAGGCTCCAATACCAGAACATCGGGCCGGAATGACCGTCCTGAAAAATCTCTTTGGGCAGCAGGATATGCGGCAAGAAAAACAACAGGGTGTCGGTGAAGCTGGAGATGGTGCCGAAAATCCACTTCACCGCCGCGAGCGTCAGCAGCGCGGGCAGCGTGACGGCGAGTCCGGTAAAAAAACTCGCGCGCCAGTTGGAAAAAATCATCCTTCTCACGCCTTGAGTTTAGCGGTGCGCGAGAGTTGCGCGAGCGAAAATCGTTTTGCGAGGTGGCGGACGAGGTGGTTCTCTTCGCGTTTCATCTCGCGGCGGAGATGTGGTTTCAAGTCATCGTAGCCCAGCAGATGCAGGACTCCGTGGACGATGTAGCGGACGACTTCCGACTGCCAGTCGGTTTTGAATTCCTTGGCCTGAGCGATCGCATCATCCACGCAGACAAAAAGTTCACCGTGGATGGCTTGCCGCTTTTTGCTTTCCGTTTGCCTCTCTTCTTTGTGGTCAAACGTAATGACATCCGTGGAACCTTCGTGCTGAAGAAAGGTCTCGTTAATCAGGGTCATTTCCCGGGCCCCGACGAGGTTGATCCCGAGTTCTGCCTCGCTGATATTCAATTCATCAAACAACTCGCTTACGATTTCTTTCAGCTCACGCGGGTTGATTTTCTTCGTCCGCTGGCGGTTGGCGATGACGAGGTTCATTCGGCGTCCGTGGATTTGGCGCGGCCCCGATGTTCCTCGTAGGCCGTGATGATGCGTTGCACGAGTGGATGCCGCACGACGTCGCGCTTAGAAAACTCCATGATGGCGATGCCTTCGGTGTGCTTCAGCGCGCGGTGTGCCTCGACGAGGCCGGAATGTTTGTGCGACGGCAAATCAATCTGTGTCTCGTCGCCCGTGATGACGGCCTTGGAACCGTGGCCGAGTCGCGTGAGAAACATGAGCATCTGTTCCGCCGTGGAATTTTGCGCCTCATCCAGAATGATGAACGCGCCGTTTAGCGTGCGTCCCCGCATGTAAGCCAGCGGCGCGATTTCAATGGTGCCGCGTTCCGTGAGTTTCACAATTTCCTCGGCGGGCATCATGTCCTGCAATGCATCATGTAATGGGCGCAGATACGGCGTGATTTTTTCCGTCAAGTCGCCCGGCAAAAATCCGAGCGCCTCGCCGGCCTCGACTGCGGGGCGTGTCAGAATGATTCGTGAAACTTTACCCTCACGCAAAGCCGCCAAGCCCATCGCCACGGCCAGATAAGTTTTCCCCGTGCCCGCCGGTCCGATACCGAAGGTGATGTCGTGCTGGCGGATCGCATCAAGATATTTTTTTTGGCCGACGGTCTTGGCGGTGACGCCGGGTTTGCGTTCGTGTGTCTGCACGCGGTCGCTGACCATTTCCTTCAACGTCGTTGCACCGTCGTTCTTCACCACGTTCAGCGCGTGGGTGAACTCGCGGTTTTTCACCGGCGAACCAGCTTTCAAAAGGGATTCGAGCGAGGCAAAGAGTTGCTTGGCGCGTTCGAGGGCATCCGCGGCGCCGTCCAGCTTGATCCAGCCTTCGCGCGCGGTCGCCTTCACGCCGAGCTCGGTTTCCAGCAAGGTAAGGTTGCGCGACTCGTGATTGAATAACTGCTGCGCGAACCGGGCGTTTTCGTAATGGAGGGTTTCAGTTGCCACAAATTTGTCTTGCCACAGATTTTCACGGATGAAACACAGTTGCAAAAGAAAAAGGCGAAGCTTGCGCCTCGCCTTTTGAGAATGTTGTTTGCGGAATTACTTGGCCGCGACTTCGGCTTTTTCTTTGCGCTCGTTGACCAGCGTTGCACCCTTGCCGAGGCGTTTGCGGAGGTAGGTGAGCTTGGCGCGGCGGACCTGGCCGTGGCGCTCGACTTCCACCTTATCTACGCGGGGCGAGTGCAGCGGGAAAATACGTTCCACGCCTTCGCCGTAGCTGATGCGGCGGACGCTGAACGTCTCGTTCAAGCCGGTGCCGCGCTTGCCGATGACGACACCCGCGAAAATCTGGATGCGTTCCTTCTCGCCTTCGACGACCTTGGTGTGGACCTTGACGGAGTCGCCCACGTTGAACTTCGCGTCGTCTTTGCGAAACTGTTCCGATTCAATTTTCTTTTGTAATGCCTGGTTCATAAATTTTTATATTTTATTTTAACAAATCTGGTCGCTGCTCTTTTGTCCGCGACTTGGCCTGCTCGCGCCGCCACTTCTCAATCTCGGCGTGGTTGCCGGAAACTAAAACGTCCGGCACCTTCGAGCCGCGAAAATCTGCCGGGCGCGTCCACTGCGGATATTCCAGCAGCCCGTGGCTGAAGGATTCATCGCTCGAACTTTCGTCATCGCCCAAAACTCCGGGCAGCAATCGCGCAACTGCGTCGATCACCACCATTGCGGGCAGCGCGCCGTTCGTCAGAACGTAATCGCCGATGGACAACTCGTCATCCGCCAGCGTCTCCCGAATCCGCTCGTCAAACCCTTCGTAATGTCCCGTAACGAGCAGTAAATCATTTTCCTTGGCCAGTTCGCGCGCAATGCTCTGGTCGAACTTCCTTCCCGATGGCGAAAGCAGAATCACTTTCGTCCCTTCGCGCTTCAAACCTTCCACCGCTTCAAAAATTGGTTCCGGCTTCAGCAACATTCCGGGGCCGCCGCCGAACGGACGGTCATCGACGGTCTTGTGCCGGTCATGCGTCCAATCGCGCAACTGGTGGATTTTCAATTCCAACCGACCCGACTTGCGCGCCCGCATGATGATGCTTTCATCGAGCGGCCCAGCAAACATCGCCGGGAACAAAGTAAGCACGTCAATTTTCATCCGTGCCTCAAATTCAATTCAACTCGCCTTATCTTCAACAATCTCAACGGAGCAGCGCAGACCTTTTTTGGCGCTGCCGGCCAGCAACAATGAACGAATAGCATTGATGGTCACGCCTTGCCGTCCAATGATCTGACCAACATCTGCCGTAGCGAGTCGCAGTTCATAAACCGTGACTCCGGCACGTTCCACAGGCGTGACCGTCACCGCGCCGGGGTTCTGCACGAGTCCTTTGACGACGTATTCGAGGAACTCCTGCATGACTAAAATCAAGCTGCCGCCGGAGCCGCCTTGCCGAGTTTCTTGATGAAGCTCGCCACGGTGTCGCTCGGCTTGGCACCTTTACTGATCCAGTGCTGGGCGCGGTCGAGTTTGAGAGTGTAGTTTTCACCCGGCTTGAGCGGTTGGTAGGTGCCGATTTCCTCGATGCACTTACCATCACGCGGGCTGCGACTATCGGCCACCACGATGCGATACACCGGAGTGTTCTTCGTGCCGACCCGTTTCATGCGAATTTTTACTGACATAAATTATTTATAAAGGACGCGAAAACTATCATGCACTCGTTGTTTTGCAAGCCTTGATTTGTTGAAAGCGTGTTTGTTTATGCTTTGAACAACGGAAGCCAAGTGTTGCCTCACTATTATTTGTCGGTGAACGGATTATTTTTTTCCACCACGCCGATGCGGTTGAGAAACATGGGGCTGATGAGCAGGTAAATCCACCCGATGATGAGGTGCATGGTGAAAGCGAAGCCCAGTTGAACAAGGTCGAACACACCAATACCGTAAAGAAAAATTCCTAGCGTCAAAATAATCGCTCCCGGCAGTAACGCGGCGGCGGCGAGTTTCCAACTGGCGCGAAAATTCAAGTCGCGGTTCGAGAAAAATGAAACGAGCCAGACGGGTAGGAGATAAACCGTCGCGAGCACCGCCCACGATACAAGCAGTCCCAAAAAAGTTCCGATGGCCACGAGGCCGAGCAAGTTGGGCGACCACGCGCCCCATGCGGGCTGCACGTCGGTGCGGTTAAAATAAAACGACTGGTCGGACGGGTAGGGGATTTCCATCTCACCAAGCAGCGAGATGATGACGAGAGAACTTTCGCTGAATTCAAATTGAAATTGTGCCGGCGAGCGGAGCGTGCGGGAGTTTTGCTGGTCCAAGGTGAGGGCTAGAAAATGTCCTTCAGCTAAAATTTGCGGCGGCAGGTCGGACTGGTTTTTCAAATTGAGTCTGCCGCGGCTGATGGTGCCCGTGTCTGGCAGATTGCGGACGGCGGCATCCACCGTCGGAAAAAATCCCGAGGACAACACCCACACCACAGCCGCCGCTGCCAGCAGCGCGATGATGGATTGCACGACGAGCAGGCGCTCCAGCGAGGCGCGCGCGAACGCCGCCACGCCACGCGGCGTGAACGGTTCCCACGCGAACTTCGGTTCTTGGAGCGCACTCACACAAAAATTCTAGCCACAGATGTTCACAGATGAAACACAGATTAAAAGAATACGCCCCTCATCCGTTGCCAGATGAGGGGCGTTGAAAGCGGATCAATCAGGCCTTGGGCGCTTCCGGTTGCGGTTGGTTCGGCTGCGGCACATGGACGACGACGAGCGGGTAACGCAGCTTCATTACGTCTTCCACCATGACTTCGATGAAATAGGTCCCAGCGGTTTCAAATTTCACGTTGCCGAAAACCATCACGCCGATGGCGGAGTGCGAGGGATCCTTCAATTCAAATTTCATTTCGCCCTTGTTGACGACCGTGGTCTGGTCCGGCGCAATGAGGCGGATGCTTTCGTTGAACTGGCCGATGCCCGCCGTCCATCGGTTAAAGATGCATAGGCGGCCGGCAACGATGGGGACTTGCGGCACGCGAAGCACATTGATGACGCCGATGAGGAAAAGATTTCCGTTCGCTTCCTGGCGGACTTCCTCGCAAACGAGCGAGCATTGGAGATCGGGGAGAATTCGGGTGGCTTGCATGAAAAGTCTTTAGTTTTGGATTTTAAGTTTTCAGTTTGAAAATTGTTCCGCCGCGCGCACGGTGTTCTGCAACAGCATGGCGATGGTCATCGGGCCAACGCCGCCGGGATTCGGCGTGATGCGTCCGGCGATGGGCTGGATATTTTTGAAATCCACATCGCCGACGAGTTTGGTGCCGGTTTTGGAAGTCGCATCCGGCACACGGTTCACACCCACGTCCATCACCACGACCCCGGGCTTGACCATGTCAGCCTTGAGAAATTCCGCGACGCCCATCGCCGCGACGATGATATCCGCGCGACGGCAATGTGCCGCGATGTCGCGCGTGGCAGAATGGCAGATCGTGACGGTGGCATTTGAGCTCTTGCCTTTCTGGCACAGCATCGCCGCCATCGGTTTGCCGACGATGTTGCCGCGACCGAGCACGACGACTTCCGCGCCATTCGTCTTCACGCCGGAACGCACGAGTAGCTCCACGACCCCAGCGGGTGTGCAAGGTTTAAAACCTGATTCATCGCCAAGCATAAGCTTGCCGACGTTGACGGGATGAAAACCATCCACATCTTTCGAAGGCAGCACGCTGGAATAGATCACGGATTCACGAATTTGTTTAGGAAGCGGCGCTTGCACGAGGATTCCGTGAAGGTGTTTCGCCGAATTTAGTTTCGCGATGAGCGCGAGCAGGTCGTATTCGCAGGTTTTCTCAGCAAGAACGTGCGTTTCGGAAACGATGCCGAGTTCGGCGCAGGCTTTTTCCTTACGACCGACGTAGACTTTGGAAGCCGCATCCTCGCCGACACGAACAAACGCGAGGCCTGGGACGACTCCGCGTTTTTTTAGTTCCGTGACGCGCGCGGAAAGTTCGTTTTGGATTTGCGCGGCAATCGCGCGTCCGTCAATGAGGTTGTTTACTTCAGCCACAGGTAATACCAGTGCTTCTTGGCGTTGGCATCCTTCGCCGCCGGAGCGGGCTTGGGCGCGGTGGCTGGGGCGTTGCCGGAGAGAACATAGATTTTTTGCACCGTCAACACGGGCGTTGCCTGCCAGCGTGCGTCGAGACCTTCTTCGCCGGTAACGCTGATGTGTAAGCCGTTGTAGCGAACGAGATTCAAGTTCGTTGTGTTACTGAAAAGGTAGTTGATGGCTCGGTCATTGGCCGGATCATACAACTCGAAATAAGTAGGAGCTACGATACTGACGGAACGGCGCACGGAACCTTCGTGTGTGACGATGCGCGGAGGCGGCGGCGGGACGTTCGTGTCAGTGACGACAATGATGTTCGTCTGGATGATGACTTGCGGCTGCACCACCGGTGTTGCAACGGCCAGTTCACCACCGGCAGGGATTGTGGTCGGCGCAACTGCCACAATCGGCGCGGTGTCCGCCACTGTTGTCGGCGTCGCAGGAATGGACGGCGTTTCGGTGGAGGGCGGGGGATTGTTCGGCACGTTGCCGGACGATTCCTGTTTCAAATACATTGCAGCCATGAAGGCGTAAGCATTGGCCGGGGCTTCAATTTTTGTCCAGTCGCCCTTCACACCGGCTGCAGTCACGGCAGTTCCTTTTTCCACGACGCCGAGCACGGAATAATTCTCACCCGGGCCACCGCGCAGATTCAATTTCTTCGGCGTGACCGTCTTGGTGGTTGCGTCAATGAACTTGGAGTTCACCCACACGGTGACGTTCGTCGGTAAAGATATTTTTGCCCACTGCGCGGGTTCGTCGGCTTTATGTTTGTCCAGAGTGATTTGGCTGATGACGGTCACGGTCTCGCCCTTCTGGACGTGGGCGATGACTTCACCC